>JAAYAT010000149.1 GCA_012719225.1 Verrucomicrobiaceae bacterium | reverse complement strand
TCGCGCGTTGCGCATCCCCCGAATCGGTGCTTGCGTGTGACCGTCCCGATCCCCTCAACCCGCCTTCTCCCCTCCGCCCGTCATGTTGTCCGAACGCCGCATCCTCGTGAGAGAAAAGAAATTCCCACAACCGGGAAGCGAGATCTCCCGTCGCGGCCTGCATTCCTCCGCCACCCTGACGGACGACCACACCCTCTTCCTGCTCAACCAACAGCGGGAGCTCCGCTCCAAAATCGAAAAGCGCTCCTGGCTCTCACGACTCTTCCGGCGGCGCTGACGCCCCGCTCAAGAGGGCATCGAGTTCCGCTTCGTCGATCACGGCGACGCCGAGGGAAAGCGCCTTGTCCCGCTTCGAGCCACCGCCTTCTCCGGCGAGGAGATAATCGGTGTTTTTGCTGACCGATCCCGATACTTTCCCCCCCGCTTCCAAAATGCGGGCGGCGATGACATCCCGTGCCGCGGAGAGCGTCCCGGTGATGACGAAGGTCTTGCCCGCGAGGGCCTTGCCGGGCCCGGCGGCGTTCTCCGCGGGGATGGGCGCGTAGTGATCTGATTGCGGATCGATCCCCAGCGCCGCGAGACGGTCGAGGACGGCGAGTCCGGCCGGCGACTGGAAAAAATCGAGCACGCTCGCGGCGGCGACGGGACCGACTTCGGAGGCGATCTCGTAGGGGGCGAGGAGCGGATTTTTCTCCTTGCTCTCACCGGTTTTGAGCGTGCGGAGTTCCGCGAGGATCCCGGAGCGGGCCAGTTCCCCGAAGTTCCGGTGCAACCGAGCCAGTTCGCGGGCCGCCGATTCTCCGACCTGGGATATCCCCATCGCGAAAAGCCAGCGCGACAGCGGCATCTCTTTCGCAGCCCGCTCCCGCGTCCGGACGATTTTGGCGGCGTTCTTTTCTCCGAAAATGCGCGGATTTTCCTCGGTCCCTAGATTGAGGGCGGCGAGCGTGCCCCCGGGAATCTCGAAAAGATCGAGGGGCGAGCGGATCAATTCGCGCTCGACGAGTTTCTCGGCGACGATGCTGCCGATGCCCTCGATGTCGAGGGCCTTGCGGCTCACGAACTGACGTATCCGACTCGCCACTTGGGCGGCACATTCGAAATTGACGCAAAAATGGGTGGTCACGCCGCGGCTCTCCGCTTTCGAGCCGGACACCGTTTCCCGGCACTCGATCGGCCCCGCGCAGACCGGGCAGACGCCCCCGAGCCGCGCAGACAGGGAATAGGGTTCCCCGCCCTCCTTTTTCGACACCACCCGGATCACCTCGGGGATGATCTCGCCCGCCTTTTGGATGAGGACCACGTCGCCGATGCCGATGCCTCGCTCGTGTATGAAGGATTCGTTGTGCAGCGTCGCCCGGCGCACCGTCGTGCCCGATACGAAAACCGGGGCGAGCTCCGCCACGGGGGTGAGCTTGCCGGTGCGACCCACCTGCACGGTGATGTCGAGCAGGGTCGTTTCCTTTTGCTCCGGCGGGTACTTGTAGGCCGCCGCCCAGCGGGGCGCCCGGCTGGTGTAGCCGAGCTGTTCCTGGGCCTCGCGGTCGATCACCTTGATAACCGCCCCGTCGGTGGCGTGGGGCAGATCGTGGCGCACCTCGTCGAGACGCCGCACCGCCGCGAGGACCTCTTCCAGCGTCTCCGCCAGCACGAGGGGTTCGTTTTTGCGGATGCCGATCCGGTCGAGGAGGGCGTGGAAATCGGTGATCGTGGCAATCTCTCCGCCCTCGACCAAGCCCATCCCGTGGGCGATGAAATCGAGGGGACGCTTCCCCACTTCCCGGGAATCGAGCATTTTCAGGGTCCCGGCGGTGGCGTTGCGGGGATTGGCGAAGGTCGCCAGACCGGCCTCGTCGCGCTCCTCGTTCAACTTCGCGAAGCCCGCGCCAGTCATGAAAATCTCGCCTCGTATTTCCAGGGTATCGGGCGCGCCCGCCGACTCCGGGAGGGACAGGGGCACCGACCGAATCGTGCGGACGTTCGCGGTGATGACATCCCCGGTTCGGCCGTCCCCCCGCGTCGCCGCGTAATCGAGCCGACCGCCGCGATAGACCAGCGAGACGGCGACCCCGTCGATCTTCGGCTCTATCGTCACGGGAACCCGTTCGCGACCGAGTCCCTTCTGCAGGCGACTGTAAAACTCGACGAGTTCCCGCTCCTTGAGCGGACGCCGTCCCGTCCGCGCCTCCCGCCGGTCGAGTTCGTCCGCCGGAATCTCGAAAAGATCGTCGATGCTCAGCATGGGCACCGGATGCCTCACCTGTTCGAATCCCTCGCTCGGACTCCCCCCGACGCGCCGGGTCGGACTGTTCGGATCCGCGAAGAGCGGGTATTCGGCCTCCAGCGACTCGAGGCGTCGAAAGAGCGCGTCGTATTCCGCATCGGAGATTTCCGGTTCGGCCTGATCGTAGTAGAGACGGTTGTGCCGTTCGATCTCGGCGATGAGACGGGCGATTTCGGTCTGCGGTTCCTCGGGACTCATGCGAAAAAAAAGGACCGATCAGTCCGGATGGCGGTCGCCGGAACGCTCGTTCTGTTTGCCGACTTCCTCCTCGAGGCGCTCGCTCAGCCATTGCTTGATCATGCTCTGGTAGTTGAGGTAGCGATGACGCGCCAAGCGCTTGATCCGGCTGAGCATCTGGGGATCGAAACGCAGGGTGATGGTGGTGGACTCGCGCACATTCTGCCGCTGGATCGAGGCGTTCATCAGCCTCGGGTCGAGGGCGTGCTCGGCCCAAAAAAGCGACTCCTCCTTCTCATCGTCAAAGTCGGGAATCTGGCTCCAGCGTTCGATGGTTTTCACAGGCGTAAGAGGGTTGGGAGGAAGAGGAAAGAGGGTTCAAAGCCATTCGGCGTTTTTACGCTCGTAGAAGGAAATTTCATCGTCAGTCATTTCGCGACAATGAATCACGCGGTAGCGTTTTCCGTCGGTCCAGAAGACGGAGAACAGATGGCGGTTGTTGATCGTTTTCCCGAGAACGAAATAGCGGGCCTCGGTGGCATCGCCCTCCGTTTCGGGGAGCAGGCGAATGGAGAACGGATCTTCAAAAACCTCTTCGACCTCCCGGGGAGTGATCTCTTTCAGGTCAAAATGGCAGTCAATCCAATCAAAATCCATAATCGCGCGGAACAGGTTCGCCTGATCGAAGAGAGGCAAGCAAGCTAGGATCGGGAAAAGCGAAAATCCAGTCGCGAAAGTCCGCACTTCGCCGTCACTCCCCTACCATCGGCTAATTTTCATACATTTCAGCTTTATTTGTTATCCTTTTTTTCGTAATACCTTTTCGTGCTCCGTATCTTTAGCCTGTCCCTTTTCTCCCTGATCGTCTCCTGTCAGACGAAACCGCCCTACGCGCCTCCTCCCCGTCCGGCGCTCGTGGAGAGCGTCGCGGTGGAAGTGGGCGAATTCGGCGGCCGCCCCGACGTGTCCGCCGTGGTCTCGGGTCACCTCTCCAGCACTGCGGCGCTCCTCGTGGATCCCCGACAGTCGCGGGAGGGACAGGTTATTTCCCTCGAAGTCCTCGAGCAGACGCCCCGCGCGACGACGCTGCTGACGGACCTGGGAGAGTCCCCGCCTTTTGAAACCCGCATTCCCATCGGAACCCTGGGCCTGGAACCCGGTCGTTACACCCTCGCGGTCAACGGCCTCCTCGCGGAATTCGAGATCCCGCCCATCCAGGCCAGCCTGCTCGTTCCGGGGGACAGGCCCGGGCCGCCCGATCCCGCCATTGTCCTCGTCGACGAATTCATTCCGATCCAGAAGGTTACCCCGACGTCCCCGTCTCCCTGATTCCGTATCGAAAAAATGCAAGGTTCCGGACGCATGGCGTCAAATAGGAGTAGATTCCGGTTCCAACTCTTTCCCTTCCCATGAAAAAAATTCTTCTGCCCCTCGCCCTCCTCTCGGCCCTTGCCTCGGTCCAGGCGCAAAACGCCCTCGAGATCGTCACCGGATTCGAAACCCAGAAAATCGCCGCGCTGCAGAGCTATCTCGCGGAAAACCCCGAGGCCCCGGACAAAGACCAGGCGCTCGCGATGCTGGTCGGAGCACACATGGTCATTGGAAAACCAGAACCACTCCCCGATCTCCTGACACAACGCTACGACGCCCAACCGAAAGGTCTCGACGCGAATCTCCAGGTCATCGTGCAGGAAATCGCCCGCCCCCTCATCGAGGCGAGCATCGTTTCGAATCAACGCGACAAGGCCAAAGCCTTCATCACCCGGGTCAAGACGGATCTCGCCGACCATCCCCAGAGCGCCCAGATCGGGCAGTTTCTCGACCAGGTCGGCGGCGACCTCTATCTCCCCGGTGTCGGAGACGAAATGAAGATCGCCTTCACCGACCTCAAGGGAGTCGAAGTCGATCTGGAAAAAATGAAGGACAAGGTCGTCCTCGTCGATTTCTGGGCGACCTGGTGCGGCCCCTGCGTCGCCGAGATGCCCAATGTCATCGCTGCCTATGAAAAGTACAAGGAGAAAGGCTTCGAGATCGTGGGAATTTCCCTCGACGAGGACAAGGGCGCGGTGGAGAAATTCATCGCCGACCACAAGATGACCTGGCCACAGTATTTCGACGGGAAGGGTTGGGAGAACGAACTCGCCCAGCACTTCGGGATTCGCAGCATTCCCGCGACCTTCCTCGTCGGCAAAGGCGGCAAAATCGTCGCTTCGAATCTGCGCGGCCCCGCTCTCGAGGCCGGAATCGAAAAAGCGCTCGCGGGAGAGTGAGCCACCGAACCCCCGGAGATCTCCTTCGCGAAGCGGGGCGGCGCGCGACCCCGCTCCGGCGTGAGCGCTTGTGAGGACGGTGCCTTTTCCACTTTCCCCGCTGCCGTTTGCGGCGATACTGCGCTCCCTTCATGACTTCCGAAAATCGCATCGACCAACGCTTCGCCACGCTGCGCCAAGCCGGCACCGCCGCCTTCGTCGCCT
The DNA here is from genome assembly GCA_012719225.1 of Verrucomicrobiaceae bacterium. Classification (GTDB taxonomy): domain Bacteria; phylum Verrucomicrobiota; class Verrucomicrobiia; order Verrucomicrobiales; family DEV007; genus Arctic95D-9. Next base: position 15,972 of record JAAYAT010000149.1, on the reverse strand, counting down.
ACATCGCCGCCGGGGACCCGGACATGGACCGCTGCCTCGAGATCATGCTGGCCCTCGAAAAGGCGGGGGTCGATGTGATCGAGTTGGGCGTGCCGTTCTCCGACCCCATGGCCGACGGCATCGTCAACCAGATGGCCGCCCACCGCGCCCTCGAGGCCGGTGCGACCACCGCGAAGGTCCTCGACCTGATCCGGCGCTTCCGCGAGACCTCGGAGACCCCCGTGGTTCTTTTCACCTACCTCAATCCCATCTACAGCTACGGCTTCGCCAGATTTCACGAAGACGCCGCCGCGGCCGGGACGGACGGCATCCTCCTCCTCGATCTCCCGCCCGACGAGGTCGCGCACCACGCCGAGTTCACCGAATCGGGGGCCATGCGTCGCATCCGCCTGATCGCTCCGACGACGCCGACGGACCGCCTCCCCAGCCTCGCGGCCGCGAGCGAAGGCTTCATTTATTATGTCTCCCGCGAGGGCGTCACCGGCACCCAAACGTCCCTCGCCGTCGGCATCCGGGAGAATGTCGCCGAAATCAAACGCCACACCGAAGTGCCGGTCGTGGTCGGATTCGGCATCTCCACCCCCGCGCAATCCGCCGAGGTCGCCCGCGCCTCGGACGGGGTCGTCGTCGGCAGCGCCATCGTCAGCGAGATTGGAAAACACGCGGACGATCCCGACATCGCCGGAGTCGTGGAGGCGTTCGTCAAACCACTTGTGGACGCGGCCAAGTCGGTCTAACCTGCCTCGCTCCCAAACGGCTCAAACGATGGTCAAATTCTGGAAAATGAACGGTGCCGGCAACGATTTTGTCGTGCTCGACAACCGCGACGAGACGCTCCAACTCAGCAAGGCGCGGATCGCCGCATTGTGCCACCGCCAGCGCGGCATCGGGGCCGATGGATTGCTCGCGGTGGAACCCGCCCGGAACGGTGCCGATTACCGGATGCGCTATTACAACGCCGACGGCGGCGAGGCGGAAATGTGCGGCAACGGTGCCCGCTGTTTCGCCCGCTTCGTCAATTTTCTCGAAGGCGGTGCCCTTGAGAAAACGAGCTTCGAAACCATCGCCGGAGTGATCGAAGGGCGCTTTTCGGGCGACCGGGTCCGCATCCAACTGAGCGCCCCCTTCGATCTGAAGCTGCGCCAATCCCTCGATCTCGACGGCATTCCCCATACCGTGCATTCCGTCAACACCGGCGTTCCCCACGCCGTGATCTTCGTGGACGATCTCGCCGCCGTGGACGTGAAACGCTTCGGGGCCGCGACCCGCCACCACCCCCATTTCGCCCCCGCCGGAACCAACGTGAATTTCGTCCGCGTGCTCGCGCCCGGTCACATCGCAATCCGCACCTACGAGCGCGGCGTCGAGGACGAGACCCTCGCCTGCGGCACCGGGATGGTCGCGTCCGCCATCGTGCATCATGAACTGAGCGACACCCCCTCCCCCGTTCTCGTCGATGTCGCCGGCGGGGACACCCTCGAAATCGGCTTCACCCGGACCGCCTCGGGCGAATACGAAGAGGTCACGCTGCTCGGTCCGGCCGATTTCACTTTTTCAGGAACCCTTCCCTCCCTCTAACACCCCACCCCGTCTTAACTTCACCCTATTCCGGAGACCACCATACCATGTTTGAAGGTGCCCATACCGCCCTCGTGACCCCTTTCAATGAAAAGGGCATGATAGATCCCGACGCCTACCGTCAACTCATCGACAAGCAGTTCGACAACGGCATCAAGGGAATCGTCCCCGTCGGCACGACCGGCGAATCCGCCACCCTCTCGACCGAAGAACACCAACTCGTCGTCGAGATGGCGGTGAAGCAGGCCAAAAAGCGCGGTCTCGTCATCGCCGGGACCGGCTCGAACTCCACCCGCGAGGCCATCGACCTGACCCAGGCCGCCGAACAGGCCGGGGCCGATGCCGCCCTCCTCGTGACGCCCTACTACAACAAGCCTTCCCAGGAAGGACTTTTCCAGCACTACCGCGCCATCGCCAATTCGACCGAGTTGCCCCTGATGCTCTACTCCATCCCCGGTCGTTGCCACGTCCAGATCGAGGTCGAGACCGTGGTGCGCCTCGCCGAATTTTCCAATATCCGGGCGATCAAGGAAGCCGGAGGCCTCACCGAACGGGTCGTGCAACTGCGCGCCGCGCTCCCGCCCGAGTTCGAGATCCTCTCCGGCGACGATGTCCTCACGGTCGATTTCATGAAAGCCGGTGCCATCGGGCTGGTCTCGGTCGCGTCGAACCTGATTCCCGCCGCCATGGCCGACCTCACCCGGGCCATGCGGGAGGATCGCGTCGCCGACGCCGAGGCGATCCACGCGAAGTACGCCGGACTCTTCGAAACCTTCCTCAAGCTCGACACCAACCCGGTGCCGATCAAGGCCGCCCTCGGCCTGACCGGTGAATGCCTACCGAAACTGCGCCTCCCCATGGTGGAAATGAGCGACGAAAAAGTGGCCGAACTGCGCGCCCAGCTCGTCGCCCTCGGTCTCGTCTCGTGAATGGCGTCCCGTCATCGGTTTTGTTTCGTATCCTCCGGCAACAGGCTCTTCTCCTTTTTCCGTGAACCGCCAACGCCCGTCCCTCCTCCCGCATGCTCAACATTCTCGTCACCGGATTCCGTGGCCGCATGGGCCAGGCCGTCGCCACCGCCGTCAGTGAAAATCCCGAAACCCGCGTCGCCGCCGGAATCGATCTCGGCGACTCGCTCGAGGACGCTCTCGAAAAATGCGATGCGGTGATCGACTTCACCCTGCCCTCCTTCACCAACGAACTCATCGAGGGCTGTGTCGCCGCCGGCAAACCGCTCGTAATGGGCACCACCGGACACGACGACGCCCAACTGGAGCTGATCGAGCGCGCCTCCCGATCCCTCCCCATCGTCCACGCCCCCAATTTTTCGGTCGGCGTCAACACCCTCTTCTGGCTGACCCGGCGCACCGCCGAAATTCTCGGCGAGGGATTTGATCTCGAGGTCGTCGAGATGCACCACCGCCACAAGGTCGACGCCCCCAGCGGCACCGCCCGCCGCCTCGCTGAAATCCTCACCGAGGTCCGCGACCTCTCCTACGACGAAGATTGCCGTCACGGCCGCTTCGGCGATGTCGGGGCCCGCACCGATCGCGAGATCGGCGTCCATTCGCTCCGCGGCGGAGATGTCGTCGGCGACCACACCGTCGTCTACGCCGCCGACGGCGAGCGCGTCGAACTGACCCACAAGGCCTCCAGCCGCCTCACTTTCGCCAAGGGCGCGGTGCGGGCGGCCCGCTGGATCGAAAGCGAAGGGCTCGAGAACGGTCTCTTCGACATGCAGGACGTCCTCGGGCTGAAGTAACGCTCCGCCACATGGCTCGCGTCGGAATCAGCCTCGGCTCCAATCTCGGGGATCGCCCCGCCCATCTCCGCGCCGCCGTGGCCGCCTTGGAACCGGTCCGGAGTTCCCCCCACCTCCTCCTCTCCTCCGTCTACGAAACCGATCCGGTCGATTGTCCGCCGGGTTCGGGAGCCTTTTTGAACGCCGTCATCGAGATCGAGACCGAGCTCTCCCCGCTCGACCTGCTCGCCCGCACCCAGGCCATCGAACGCGAGCTGGGACGCCCCTCCCTCCACCAGCGCAACGCCCCGCGCACCGTCGATCTCGACCTGCTCTACTACGATCAGGTCCGCCTGGCCGAGCCAGCTCTGACCCTGCCGCATCCGCGCATGTGGGAACGCGCCTTCGTCATCACGCCCCTCGCCGAGATCCGGCCCGACCTGGTTCCGCCGGGAATGGATCCCGCTGCGAACCGCGCGGGGATCCGGCGATGGGGAAAGCTGGGCTGAGCGCGGCACGCGAGTCCGGGTTCCAGAAAACGGGCAGCCGGAAGTGCCTTTGAAAAAGAGAAACGGTCAGGGTGGGATTGGCTCCGGCTTGCACCTCCGCCTGTCTCCGCTCGCTCCGGCTCGAACGGTGTTCTCATCCCGGTCCACAAAGTTCGACCTTCCCGGCTGGCCAGCTCCGCAAGCCAGCCGGGAAGGTCGAAAAACGGTCAGGGTGGGATTCGAACCCACGGTACCCTTTTGGGGCACGCTTCTTTAGCAAAGAAGTGCTTTCGACCACTCAGCCACCTAACCAGTTACAAAAACTCTGCCGCCCGACATCGCGGGAGCAGGGCTGAGAAGGTGCCAGCGATGCGGCGTGGAGTCAATCACTTTGTGGCCTGGACTCGTTGAAATCCCGGAAAATCAGCGCTCCGTGCCGGGCGCGCTCCCCGGAAGATCACGCTTCCGATCCCGATCCCGTCGGAAACACGGGCGGCGCGGTGAGGACGACTTGAAAAGGCGCGAGCGCGGCGACCGAACACGCCGTCTCATCCCCGGGCAGCACGGCGGGGCGCACGTAGGCGGGGGGATGATCCGGCGCGAGGTAGCGCGAGGGCAGTCCTTTGGAAAAGGCCACTTCGATGCGCCGCGGTTCGAGGTGGAAGCCCTCCCCGGTCGCTTTCATGCGAGCCTCTTTGGCGGTCCAGATCCAGAAAAACGCTCGTCGTTTTTCCGCCTCGTCCATTCCCTCGAAGCGGGCGATCTCGCTCTCGCGGAAACAGCGCCGACTGAGCCCGTCGATATCCACGGAACGGTCGTAGCGCTCCAGATCTATCCCGACGCACTCCAGCCGCGAGAGCGCGAGGACGGCGCGGTCTTCGGAATGGGAGAGGTTGAAATGGAGATCTGTCCCGGGCAGATAGGGTTTTCCCCGCTCGCCGGTGGCGAAGACGAGGGATTCGGGGCGCTTCCCCAACGATGCGGCGAGGAGATGGCGCAGGACGCCCCGGCCGCGGGTGAAGCGATCCCGATGGATCCCGAACTTGAAACGGTCGGCGCGGGCGCGCTCCTCTTCGTTGAGCCAGCTCCGGGCGAGTTCCAGCGAAAGCGAAGAGGTCTCGTCGAGACGGAACGGGGTCACGACGATCTCTCCGGCACGAATCTCTGCGGGGCCTGACATCGGCCTACCCTACCGCATTCCGCGCGAGGTGTTGCCCAATTTTCACATTCTTCTCGTTCTCCGACCGCCCCCACCGCTCCGCCCCGCGTCGAGGGTCTCCTCACGGGAGGACGAGCTGCGCCAACTCCATCCCGATCTTCCCCACCCCGCCGAGCAGGACCGCGATACTCCCCCACGACAGCAGCCGGAACAACGGGCGGGTCGAAGACGGGGCGAGGCGCATCCAAGGGGAGAAGAGAGCGCCGAGAACCAGCCCGCCGAGGAATCCCCCGGCATGTCCCGCGTTGTCGATAAACTGGCTCCCCAGCGCCCCGAAGATCGCGACCACGATGGTGGCCTGGATCAGGCTCGCGCGGAGATAGCCGGGCAGTTCTTTGCCAAATTTCACTGTGACCACGAGAAGAAACCCGAGGCATCCGAGAATTCCGCCCGAGGCCCCCACACTCGGCACCCCCGGCCCCAGCCACAGGCTCGCGAGAGACCCCGTCACCACCGTGGCCACGAAGACAAAACTGAGGAGGGCCGGACTCACCAGGGCCACGAGGACGCGCCCCAGCGAGTAGAGGGCCATCCCGTTGAAGAGAATGTGAATGACGTTCCCGTGCATCAGGCCGGTGGTGACGAGACGCCACCATTCCCCGTCCGCGAGGACGCGCTCCTTGACGAGGGCCGCGGCGACGATGGAGGGCATCGTTCCCACCGCCAACTGCGCCACGAACACCGCCACGAGCACGCCGAGCCCCACTTTCAACCAACGGGCCGGCCGGGTCTGGATCCAGCGGCGGAAAAATTCGAAATTCACCGCGCGCCGGTTGAGATCCTCCACCGTGAGCCTGTCCACCCGCCTCGTCCAGGCCATCCCGAGTTCGACGAGGGGATGCAAGCCATACATCACCGCCGCGATCAGGGCGATGATCATGAGGCTCGGCACGGCGAAGGCCAGCGCCACGAGTCCGACGGCGAGGACAAACGCCCGCAGCAACTTCGACGTGATCCCGCGCCGGTATTCCGCCAGCCCGATGGTCTCGCGGTGTGGCAGGAGAAGCGAGGCCGGAACCATTTTCTCATACCACGGAAAGAGGAACTCGGTCGCCGAGTCGAGTCCCGGGAGGAGCCTGCGGAAATCCGCCTGCGAATCCACCACCACGACCTGTCCGGACTCGTAGCGGACTCCGTCGATGCGGGTCTCGGCCCCAACCTTCGCTCCGTAGCATCCGACCGCATTTTCCGGCACGGGATCGAGGAAGGATTCCTTCCCCCAGGGGAGATCGGTCGGGAGATAGCGGCGGAACCACACCGTCCCTTCCGGCCAGTGTCGCAACCACTCGATCTCCCATTGGCCCGACGCTCCTGATTGTTGTCCCTCCATGGCCGCCATGGTAACCTCTGGAACGCAAACGGACAACGGACAGCGACTCCTTCCGCAGAAAATTGTTTTCCAGGAGTTAGGAACCGCCCTTCCCTGAAGCTAGGAACCCGCACCGAGTCCGAGGCTCTGCAGCAGCGCCCTGCGATCTATCAAAAAATCGTGCAGGGTATAGCGGTCGAAGGTCTCCAGAAAAGCGTCGCGCGCCTCGGCGACGACGCGCTTGAGGACGCAGGCGTTGACGATGGGGCAACTCCCTCCGTCCGCCCCGAGGCACTCGACCAGGGCGAGAGATTCGGTGGTGCGGACCACCGCGCCGATATTGATTTCCAGCGGCGGTTTCGAGAGCCGGAACCCACCGAACCGCCCCCGCTTGGTCTCCAGGAATCCGAGTTTGCCCAGATTGTGAATGATCTTGACGAGATGATTTTCGGACATGCCGTAGGCCGTCGCCACCTCCGCCGCGGTGATCGTTCTGTCCTCGTGCATCCCGGCATAGAGCAGGGTGCGGAGCGAGTAGTCGGTGAAGCGGCTGAGTTCCATAATCGAATCGCGGGAAGCGTCCCTCGCGGAGCGCCTCAGGCGGGTCGGGCGACGATTACTCCGTCTTTTTTTTCATCGGGAAAGAAATCGCCAGCCCTCCGACACGATCCTCGAGGGTGGTGCGCTCGCGGACGTGGCATTTGAGGCACTCGTTCTGCAGCCGGACCAGCCCCACGTAGCGGTAGCGGTTCGCCTCGATCTGTTCGTATTCGATCTCCCCATCCATCAACGCCGCTGCCGCCCTTTCCTCGAAGCGATCCTTCGGCTTGTGGTCGATGCCCTTGGTGGCGTTGACCCCGAGCCAGCGAATCTCAACCGCCCAGCTCCGCGCCATTTCCTTGAAGACGTCATCGAGCGATTGAGAGGGCAACATCCCCGCGTCGTCCTCTTCGAAAAAGTCGCGGTGCATCACCTGGAGCGCCCCGTGCAGCCCTTCGTGCAGCCAGCGCGCCCGCGCCCGCGCCTCTTCCACCGTGTCGGGCAGACTGATCTGCTTGCGGGCTTCCTTGCGGGCCTCGGCGGCGGCCTCCTCTTCCTCGGGCGTTTGCTCGACGGCCTGTTTTCCCTCTTTTCCCTCTGCCGCGGCTGGCTCCCCGCTCACCCAGAGAGTGGAGCTTGCGAAGCAAAACGCGAGGAGGATCAGGCCATATTTGCGGACGGGATGAGCTTTCATGATTAAAGCTGTACCTCAGATACACCTTTCTCAAGACCTCTTTCGCGCCAGCGGGAGATGGCCCTTGTGGCGATGCCGCCTTGTCGCGCTCAGTCTTCCGGGAGGGGTTGGTCTTTGGTCTCGGGGAGGAACGCCACCGCGACGAGACCCACGAGGAAGATCAGGCTCATCCATTGGCAGGTCTCGCGGAAGGCAGCCAGCTTGGCTTCGTCCGTCTCCGCCCCCTGCGCCAGGGCCGCGTTCAACCGACCCATCGTGAAGGGACCGCTCGCGGCGAGGAAACGCCCCACGTTGTAACAGAAACTCGTCCCGGTGCTGCGCAAACGGGTCGGGAAAAGTTCGGGGAGATAGATGGCGAAACCGCCGAAGAGAGCGAGTTGGAAGAAACCCATCACCGCGCTCATCCAGATGTCCTGGACGCCGCTGAAGAAGGCGAAAAAGCCCCAGGTGGCGGCGAGAGCCCCGATAAAGGCGATCACGAACGAGGGCCTGCGGCCGATCTTTTCCGCCAGCCAGGCGAAGGCGATCATTCCGAAGAAGGAACCGGTGTTCTGAATGATGCCGTTGATCGCCTTCCACTTGCCGGCCTCGCCGGCGATGTCCGCCTCGGGAAGTCCTTTCTCGCTCAGGGAGAGGGTGATGACGTCACCGACCAACTCGAAGGAGAAGAAGCCGATGCCCCAGAGGCCGATGATCCCGGAGATACACAGCAGCATCCCGAGGAGGGCCGACTTCCGCCAGCGGGCCTCGCCGAGGAGGCTGCGGTAGGAACCCATCCCCTTGCCCGACAGCTTGCTGGCGTCGCGCGCCTTGAGCCATTTGTCCGGCTCTCTCAGTCGCATCTGGATGAAGACGCAGAGGAAAGCCGGCACCGAACCGAGGAGGAAGGCCAGTTTCCAGGCCTGGTCGGCCGTGATCGTTTCGGACGAAATCATGCCGCTGATCCAGAATCCCACGAGGCCGGCGGTGATGTTCCCGACGGCAGAGAGGGCTTGCAGCATCCCGAGGGCTCCGGTGCGGGACCGGTCGGGCAGCGAGTCCGCCACCAGGGCCACCGCGAGACCGAAGACACCGCCCACCCCGAGACCGGTGACGAAGCGATAGGCGGCGAAGTCGAGCCATCCCTGCGAGAGGGCGGAGAGACCGGTGAAAACAGAGTAGAGCAACACCGTCATCGTCAGCATCCTGGCGCGCCCGAACTTGTCGCCGAGAGAGCCGAAGATCAGGCCACCCGTGGCCCAGCCCACCAGAAAGATCGAAGTGGCGTATCCCGCGTAGGTGGTGATGACCGAGGGATCGGTGCCCTCCGGCATCAGGTTTTCCAATGCGGTCTGCCGGTAGAGGTTGAAAATCTGCTGGTCGAGACAGTCGAAAAGCCAGGCGAGCGAGGCCATCGAGAAAACGAACCAGTGGTATCCGTTGAGACCGCGCCACCAGGGGCCCGTTTTGCCAGTGAGAGTCGAAGTAGTGCTCATAAGAATATATCAGGTGGAGAGGATGAATCGGATCAGTTCGGGAAAAATCGGAGGAAAATCGAAAAAGGGACGCGGGAGAAACGGTGGCGGAACGGAAAAGACAGGAAAAACGGCGACCGCCTCACTCCTCGAGAAGCTCCTTTTTCGGCTCGGGCAGCCAGAAGGTGAGAATCACTCCGATGAGGGCATACCCGCCCCCCACGATCGCCGCATATTTCGCCAGCGCCGTGACCGATTGTCCGGCCGATAGGGTCAGGGTGATAAACGCGGCGGCGGTGCCGAGGATGCGCCCGCCGATATTAGCAGCGAAGCTCTCCCCCGTGCCGCGTAGATGCACCGGAAACACGAGCGGGATGTAATTTCCCCAGAAGCTGAACTGCGCCACCGTGAAGAGGGCGACGAAAAAGATGCCCCACTTGACCATCGCCAGACTGCCTTCGGTCCCGAGATTGCTCCCGACCCACAAGAAATATAGCGGTGTAAGGATGGCCGCAGGAATCAGGAAAATACGCAGCATCGTTCGTCGGCTCACGATCCAGACCGCGAGAATCGCAAAAACAAGGCGTCCGAGGAGGCCCCCGATCTCCTGCCATTTCGCCACCGTGGCGGTTTGTTTGTCACTCGCGTTGCGGCCCGCCTGCTTCCCGACTTCGATGAGTTCTTCCTCAGAGGGAGCGGCCTTGCCCTCGCTCTCCGCCGTCTCGATGAGAGCCGTTTTGGCGGCTTCTTCGGCGGCACCTGCGATCGCCTTGATCTCGACATGGCCGCGCGGCCAGGCGAGGATGTGCGGGAGCTGCTGGATCGCACCGAAGGCGATGCCGTAGCTGGCCGCGAAGATGAGGGTGGTCACCACGGTGGTGCGCGCCAGTTCGGGACTGAACAGTTCCCGAATGTTGGGACGCCGCAGGGTCCCGGCCGCCTTTTTCTTCGCCCAGGCGGGTGACTCGGGCAGGAAGGGCCGGATCAGAATGAGCGGCAGCGCGGGCAGTACCCCGGAGATCAGGGTGTAGCGCCAGGCCTCGTGTCCTCCGTGGATCTCGGGAAGACTCAGGGCATGGGTGGCGGCGTAGTAGTTCGCCACCGCCACGAGAAATCCCCCGATGGAGGAAAAGGCCTGGGTGTATCCGAGCACTTTTTCCCGCTGTTTCGGCTCGGTGAAGAGCTCGGCCAGCCAGGCCACCGCCGCGACGAACTCCACGCAGACGCCGATGAAGACCAGACAGCGGAAGAAGAGCAATTGCGGCAGCGTCTCGACCAGCGCGCCCGCCGCGAAGGCCGAGAAGGCGTACAACAGAATCGAGTAGGTGAGGATGCGGCGACGACCGAAGCGGTCCGTGAGATACCCGCCGAGAAGGCCGAAAATCCCGCCGACCAGCGCGGGAACGAAAAAGAGCGTCCGCGCCCATTTCCCATACATCTCCCCGCCCGGCATCCAGAGGGCGTTGGCCTCGGCCGGACTCATCCCCCCCGTGATCAGTTCCTGCACGAGCGGCTCGCTCAGGGAGGCGATCAGCGGTTTGATGATCAACGGCAGCATTAGCAGCTCGTAAATATCAAAGGCGAAGCCAATCGAAGCGATGATGCAGATGAGCCATTTCGTGAGGCCCATGCCGGAGAGCGCGGTGGATTTTGAGTTCAAAGTGAGCGGATAGTAACATTCACGGCCCTCGCAGCAACGCGAAATCCCGACTTTTTCACGAGGGATCTGGCGGGTATGCGCCAAACCGGCCCTTCGGAGGCCAGACCTCCGCGTGGCTCGCACGGCGATTGCGCGACCATGGGATCGGAGTTAGAGTTTCGTTTTCCCTCCATGATCCCCCGCCTTTTCTCCCTCGCCGTCATCGGATTTCTCGCCGTCCCCCTCAGCTCCTGCGTCACCGACAACCAGCACATCGTCGAAGTTTCTGTCCCGCAACAGCGCTTGGCGGTCTACCGCGACGGAGTGCGCATCCGCGAGTATCCGGTCTCCACTTCGAAATTCGGACTCGGCGACGACAAGGGCAGCAACCAGACGCCGCTCGGCGCCTTCCGCATCGCCAAAAAAATCGGTCGGGACGCCCCGGCCGGCGCCGTTTTCAAATCCCGCAAGCGCACCGGCGAGATTCTCCCGCCCGACGCACCGGGCCGCGATCCCATCGTCACCCGGATCCTCTGGCTCAAGGGCACCGAGGCGCACAATGCCAATGCCTACCGACGCTACATCTACATCCACGGCACCCCCGAAGAACGCAGCATCGGGACCCCGGCGAGTTATGGCTGCGTCAGAATGAAGTCCTCGGACATCATCGATCTCTTTGAAGTCGTCGGCAGGGGAGCCCGCGTCTACATCGCCAACCTGCCTTTGCAGGGGCAGGCCGCTCCGGAGCGGTGAGATGTCCCCCGCGCTTTTCGATTCAGCCCGCTCCCGACAGTCGCTCCCGCCCGTGCGGCACCGTGAAATCGAGTGCGGGCCCCGCCGGAACGATGCGAGTTGGATTGATCTCGTGGTGCGTGACGTAGTAGTGGCGCTTGATGTGATCGAGATTCACCGTTTCCGCGATGCCGGGCCACTGGTAGAGATCGAGGAGATAGCCCTGCATCTGCGGATAATCGGCGATGCGGCGGAGATTGCATTTGAAATGGCCGTGGTAGACCGCGTCGAAACGCACCAGAGTGCAGAAGAGACGCCAGTCCGCCTCGACGATGCGGTCTCCGAACAGGTAGCGGCTTTGCGAGAGTCTTTGCTCGAGGGTGTCGAGGGAGGCAAAGAGGAGGTGAAAGGCCTTTTCGTAGGAGTCCTGACGAGTCGCGAAACCGCATCGGTAGACGCCGTTGTTGATCGTTTCGTAAATCCACGCGGCGAGCTCGCCGTGCTCCGCTTCGAGATCGGACGGAAACAAATCGGGGCTGTCAGCGGCTCGGGGGAAAACATCCTGGAAGAGCCGACAGATGTCGTCTTCCGAATTGTTGACGAGCCGTCCTTCGACGGTGTCCCACAGCGCCGGGACGGTGACCCGGCCGTCGTAGTCGGGATCGCTGCGTCGGTAGGCTTCGCTGAGAAAACGGAATCCATTGATCGGGTCCGCCGAATGGCCGGGGCCCTCGCGGAAGGCCCAGCCCCGCTCGTCGCGGATGGGATCGAGAACGGTCATCCCGACGACCTCTTCGAGACCGAGCAGTCGCCGCACGATGACCGCACGACTGGCCCAGGGGCAGGCGAGGGATACGTAGAGGTGGTAGCGGCCGGGGGTGGGCGTCAGAGCGGTGTCGCGAAAGGCGTCCTCCTGCCGTTGAAAGCTGCCGTCTTTGCCGGTTTCCCGGCGAACCGTACTGAGATCTTCTTCATTCATATTCGAGAGGGTGGCAAATCGGTTTGGAAATGACAAGTTCCGCGCGCTTTTCCTCCGCGTTCATTTGCGGCCGATACCCAGTTCGGTGCAGGCGAGGATGAATTCCGAGGCGGACCAGGCCTGAAAGGCTTTGCCCATGGGACGACCGGTGACGCCGTGAGCCCATTCGTTGAACTCCCACTCGACGGCGACGCCGAGTTGATTGAGCCGCGCCACCCGGATGAGTTCCTGCACCGCGACCTCGCGCAGGCCGAGCCGATGCACGAAGCGCACCCACTGGGCCCCGATGAAAGGCCAGATCCCCCCGTTGTGATAGTGGTCCGGCAGGTTGAGCAGATTCACGGTGTAGTAGCTGCGCCAATCCGCGTCCCCGCTGCCGACGACGGGATAGAGATTCACCACCGGATAGGGCTCGTTGCAGCCCACCCCCCACATGAACCGGAAGGCGATCTTGGCCCGGTCGATGTCGAGCACATTGTAGAGAAAGGCGAGAATGTTCCCGTAGACGTCACACCGCCAATTGAAATCAAACGGGGTCACCTGGGCGAGCAGATAGGAGGTGTCGCCGAGGGAAAACTGCTTGTCCGAGAAATGCGCGGTGCCCGCCACCGCCGCGGTCGACGGCCAGAATTTCGCCAGGATCTGCTGTTTGATCGTGTGGGACCAGCGCAGGTAATCACCCGCCGCATCCAGATTCCCGGCCGTTTCGAGGAGACGTCCGAAGGCCACGTTGCACCGGTACCAGAGGACCTCGTCATAGAGGACGTTGTAGCTGCGCCCGAACAGATCGGTCCAGTCGCCCGCTTCGGGGATCTCGATGAGCGCGTCGTTGTTGCTGTCGTGGGCGCTGAGCCAGTCGATCGCCTTTTGCAATTGCCCGAGCCGCTCCCGCAGAAAGGCAATCTCGCCGGTGGCGCGGATGTACTCGTGAAAGGCGATGATGAGCCAGAGCCCGCTGTCGATCGAGGAAATCCCGCCCACGCCGGAGTAGTCGGGTTCGCCGGTGGTGATCCGCACGTTCGACGGGATCTGCCCGGTCAGCGACATGTGGTCGAGCAGGGTCTCGAGGGTGCGCTTGGAGCATTCCCGAAAAACGGAATCCCCCGCCTTGAGCGCTCCCATCACCGCGATGGAACCGTCGCGTCCCCAGACCGACAGGTAGTTTGCGTCGGTCCCGCGCGAGATATTGTCCTCGAGGGAACAGGCGGAGAAACCCAGCGGCGTGATATTTTTCCGGAGGGCCTCGATGGCCTTGCCGTGGGCGAGCCGGAGGTAATCGAGTTCCTCGTTGCTGATCCCGTCGTGACGATGCCCGCTGAGGAGTTGTTTCAGTTCGGGATCGAGCTGCTTGTGTTCGATCCCGCTGAGATCGTAGGAGGGCAGGGTGCGGATGAGCCCGTAGTGTACCATCCCCTCGAGAACCCCCTCGGCACACACCGTGTCGGCCTGGAAACAACCGAGGTGGAGGGTCGCCTCGATGAGCTCCGGCTGGGCGTTCTCCACGATGATGCCGCGGCTCCCGGGAATGAGAAACATCGCCGTGTCGTTCCCGCTGTCGCCCGCCACGAGGAGTTCGTCGGAGCCGATCCCGAGGTGTCGGGCGAGCCAGTGGAGCGCGTTTCCCTTGTTCGCCATGGGCGGCAGGATGTCGAGATCCCGCCCGCTCGAATAGACCACCTGGGCGGGGATTCCGGCGGAAAAGAATTGTTTTTCGAGATCCTCTATCGTCTCCTTCTGCGCCCCTTCGAGGTACCAACTCGCTTTGTAAGCGTGTTGGTAACGGCTCGGCTGCATCACCGCGTCGGGCAGGCGGGAGACGATCTCGCTGACCTTGTGGCGATCCCACCCTTCCTCCATCACCTCGGAAAAAGCCTTGAGCAGCGAGCGCTCGCGGAACTGGTAGATGAAAGTCCCCACGCCGCAGATCAGAAAATCGGGTTCGGGCAGGTCGCTCGTCTCGATCAGTTCGAGAGTATCGTCGACAAGCCGCCCCGTGTTGTAGCAGAGCAGCGGCCTCTCCTCCGACGGGATCGCCTTCCACACCTTGTAAAAAAGAGCGGTACTGTCAGGTTTTCCAAGAAGGGTTCCGTCGAGATCCGAGGCGAAGAGTTTGATAGGCATGACAGGGTAAGATAACAGAGGCGGGAGGGTTCAGCTCGGAAAATCAATCCCGGGCATGAGAGGGACCACCTCGTAGGTGTCGCGGCTGCGGTCCTCCACCGCGGCGAGGAGTTGCTGGGCGATTCCGGTCCAAGTAAAGAGGCTCCTGACCCGATGCGCTCCATCACGGTGCAGTCGCTCGCGGAGCCGACTGTATTTCAGTGCCTGCAACAGGGTCACGCCGAACTCATATTTGTCCGTGGTGTCCGCATAGAGGGCGTGTTCCCCGAAGCGGACTGCACGATAGAGTCCGCCGTGGGTGGTCATCACCGTCGGGGTGCCACAGGCCATCGCTTCGACCGCCGTCATCCCGAAAGGTTCGTAGCGACTGGATAGGGCGAAGACATCGGCGGCCCGGTAGAAATCGGGAAGCGCTTCGTCGGAGACCGAGGGAGAAATGACCACGCGGTCCGCGAGACCGTTTTTCTCGATCAGGGCCAGCACCTCGTTCATCAGGGAATCATCACCGCGATCGCTGGAGGCATCGTTGATCGCCATGCGCAGTTGCACCGAGGGATCGCGCTCGGCCACAAAACCGAAGGCTTCGACGAGGAGGTCGAAACCCTTGTTGCGGGCGAGTCGTCCGAGGGAGGCGATGACGCGGGTCTCATAGCCGAGATCGCTGCGGAGGGCGCGACGACTTGCCGCGCCGACCGGAAAAAATCGCGTGTCATCGTAGCCGGGCGGGATCATGCGGAGGTGGTCGGGCTTGACATCGTAATCGCTCACGAGCATGTCGGCCTGGATCGGAGTCGTCGCGATGACCAGATCGGACTCGCGGTAGAGGATGCGCTCGTGGTGGATGCGCTGGCCGAAATTAAATCGCTCGTCGAGCACAGCGGCGTCTTCCTCCGAGTTTTCCCGCATGTCGCGCTCTTTCCAGATCCCGAGCGAATGCGGCGTGTGGACGTGGGGAACCCCGAGGGCGAGCGCGAGCTGAGCTCCGGCGGTTCCGGCGTCCCAATAATGACTGTTGATAAAACGATACTTGAGCCGGTGACGGTGGATGTAGCGCAGGGCGTTTTCGCTCCACTGCGGGAGCCGGTGGTAGAGAATTTCCTTGGGGATGAAATCGTCCCCGCCACAGGGAACCCGGATAATGCGCACGTTCTCGTTGACCCTTTCCATCTCGGGTTGCCCCTCGAATCGCCTCGTCCAGATATCGACCCGGTAGCCGAGCTGGGCGAGTTTTTTGGAAAGTTCGATCACAAAAACGACCTGACCTCCGGTGTCGGGCGCGCCCAGAGGAGGTTGCGCCGCCACATACCCGTGGGTGGAAATCATCGCGATGCGGTCGCGGGTACGGCGCGGTTTCGGTCGACTTCGGGGCAAGTCGGGCGTCTCAGTAGTGGTAGTGTCATCCATATGCCCTCCCTCAGCTTAGCAATGCCCGTGCCAGACCGGGAGGAAGCGACGCGGAGGGCCGTCCGGAAGGGCCG
>JAAYAT010000148.1 GCA_012719225.1 Verrucomicrobiaceae bacterium | reverse complement strand
TGGTAAAACGAACGGCCTTCGCCAAGGAGTCGCGCGGTTCTCATGGGAGCAGGATGGCGCGTGCCAGGGAGCTTGGCAAGCGAAATATTTACTGATTGTCTGTCCCTTAAATGTCGCTTAAATGTCGACGCGCCGAACGAGCTTCAATCCCCCCCCGAACTAGCGTGGTGGTTCGGACAGGCTCTTTTCGTAGTCCGCGTAGGCGGGGAATTTCTCCCGGAGGTTCCGCCAGGCGTGCTCGACCCATTCCGCCGGATCGTCGTCCTCGGCCCGCGCGGCTCCGGTTGAGGGGGGAAGGGGGCGCGGCCGCCGCGACGGCCCGCGCCGCTTCGTAGTCGTCCCGGACGCCGGGGTGGTTCTCGCGGATGGCCCGAACTTTGGCCCGCAGCGCATGGAGGGAGAGGCGGCTCCACAGCGTTTCCTGATTTTGCTCCGAGGGCAGGGCGTCCAGCAGCCCCGTGAGGAGCGCCTCGGCTTCTTCGGTCCGGCCGAGGGCGTCGAGCAGAGCGGCGGCGGCCCGCCTCGGACTGAGAGCTTCCCGGAGCGGAGTTTCCCCTTCGCGGGCGGCTTCCTCATCCCGGCCGAGGCGTTTGAGGAGGAGGGCGCGGTAGAGCGTGAGGATGTAGGTTTTGGGCAGGGGGGGAGGGGCGTCGGGGGAACCCGCGAGGGTGCGGTGGTCCACCAGAGTCAGGGCGGTGTGGTAGCTTTCCTCCTCGAAGAGGCGATGCAAAGTCGAACGAAGGTACTTTCCGGCTTCGTTCGCTCCGCCGGCCCAAAAGGTGCCCTTGGGGGCCAGTTCGTCCGCGATCACCCCGGAGACGGCGAGAACCCACTGATCATCGGGGGCCTCCTCGCCGGTCGCCTCCGGATCGCGGTTCGTTGTTCCGGCGCCGGCCAGGTTCGTCCGATAGTCCCGGTAGCCGGGATATTTGTCTTCCAATTCTTCCCAGAGCAGGCCGACGAGACGTTTCTGGTCGTTCGGAGATTCGGGGTTCAAGGGCAGCGCCGCCTCCCGGTCGGCTTCGACCCCGGCGTAGTCCCCCCGTTTCGCCCGGATCTCCGCCCGGAACTGCAGAGGCATCGTGCTCGGCCCGAAAGCTTCCAGTATCCGGGTCTGGCTCGCTTCGGCCTCTCCGATTTCCCCCATCGCTTCCCACAAGGCGACGCGCGGCGGCATCCACGAGATGTTGGGGTGGATATGGACCGGGCGGCGAAGCTCCTCCTTCGCTTCCTCGATACGCCCGAGTTCCTTCAGGGCGGTGGCCCGATCCAGTGACAGTTTCGGGTTCTCCATCGTCCCGGGATGGAGGGCGAAGAGTTCCTCGACGAACTCGACCACCACCTCGAAGTTGCCTTGCTCGAGGTTGGCGGCGAGCAGGGCCAAACTGTGTCGTTCCTGTTCGGGAGTGATTTCGGAGAAGGCGGTCGTCTTACGCCCGGGAGAGGGTCGGTTCTCATTTCCCTCCACCACCGCGAGCATCGCGGCGAAATCGACGTAGCGCTCGGAGATCCGTTCGTCGGTGGCCCGCCGCACGACGGCATGGAGCCGTTTCCATTCTTTGCGTTCGGTTTTGGATAGCGAGACTTCCCCCTGCGGTGGCCAGAGAAAGGAGCTGCGTCCCATTTTGTCTGGAGCGTTGCCGGTGAGCAGGGCGTAGAGGGTCGCGCCGACACTGAACATGTCGGGATGCCCTCCTTCGTACCACGAGGGGGTGGCGTAACCGGGGGTGCCTCGCCGGGTCACGGTGACGGCGTCCTCGCCCAGCAGACTGATGTCGCCGAGCCTGGCGTTGCCATCAAAAAACAGAATGTTGGCCGGCTTGACGTCGCGGTGGACCAATTTCGCCTCCGACAAGGTCTGCAGGGCGTGCAGGACGGGACGGAGCATCTTCACGATCTCCCGGCTGGTGAACCATTCTTTTCGCTCCCTCTGTCCTTCGAGGAGAAAGTCCAGGCCGAGGGGCCGCCATGCGGGGTCTTCGGGCCCGTCGCCGCCCCGTCCGTCGGCCAGGGGCATCACGTAGCAGAGACCGCTCTCGTACCAGTTGATGTGTTCGATGGGGACGAGGTGGGGGAACGCAGGCTCGCCACCGCCCGGTAGTTCGTGAGGGATTCGTATTCGCGCTCCAACCGGTCGGGGCGGGCGGAGGAGATCAGCTTGATCGCATGGAAATCCCCCATGGCCTCGGAACGCCCGAGCCACACTTCGCCGAATCCACCGCTCCCGAGGAAGCGGATCAGGCGGTAGCCGTCGAGGATTCGGGGGGAGGGGGCGTCCATGGGGAAAAGCGACCAGCCGCAGGAGGGCCGGTGACTTGGGGAAAAGCGCACGGGGCGGTTCACCCGGATCATACCCGGAAAACCCGCCCCGGCCAACCCGTTCGGCCAATCAACCCCTTCGGAAGTGGCGCGGCCTTCCGGTTTTCACGGATAAAAGGGCCAGAAGACCGGGATGAAGATCATCGCGACGATCCAGAGGATGAGGCAGAGGGGAGTGCCCACTTTGGCGAAATCAGTGAAACGATAGCCGCCCGCTCCGAAGACGTAGGTGTTGGTTTGGTAGCCGATAGGGGTCAAGAAGCTAGCGCTGGCCCCGAACATCACCGCGACGACGAAGGGGCGCGCATCCACCCCGATGGAATGGGCCACCCCGATGGCGATGGGAGTCAGGAGAATGGCGACGGCGTTGTTGGTCACCACTTCGGTGACGAGGGAGGCGATCAGGTAGATGGCGGCCAGCATCACCACGGGGGAATACTGGCTGAGGAGTCCGGCGGTGTTGTTGATGATGATCTCGCCCGCCCCGACGTTGTCCATCGCCTTGCCCAGGCCCAACATGCCAAAAATGAGGAAGAGGATACTCCAGTCGACCGAGGTGTAGGCGTCGCGGACGTCGAGGCAACGGGTGATCACGACAAAGGCCGCCGCCGCGAGGGCGACGGTTCCAATGGGGAGCACGTTGAAGGCGGCGAGGAGGACCACGGCGAGAAGCGCACCGATGGCGAGGGGTGCCTTTTCGTTGCGGAAAGCCCTCTCGCGGGTTTCGCTGAGGCTGAGAAAATCCTCGTCGTCCTGCATCCGGGAGAGATTCGCCTCGGGGCCCTCGAAGATGATGGTGTCGCCGAAGCGGAAGGGGACGTCGAGGAAATTTTCCTGCAGATGGACGCCGCGGCGGTGGACGGCGGCGGCGCGGACGCCGTAGCGGCGACGGAATCCGAGTTGGCGGATGGAGCGGCCGATGAAACTCGACTGCGGCCCCACGATGGCTTCGACGAGACGCAGCGAATCGGGGTTCATCGGTGTCTCGGAGTGGCTTTCCGAACCGAAATCGAGGCCGTTCATTTCCTGAATTCGGGAGATGCCGCGGGAAGGAGCGGTGAGTACTAGGATGTCGCCGGGCAGGCAGACGAGTTCGTCGATGGGGGTGTCGTCGATGCGATGGCCCTCGCGGATGGCTTCGAAAATGCGGATCGAGCGACTCTTCCCGAGCGCGGTTTCCGAGAGCGGTTTGCCGAGCATGGGGGAATTTTCCAGGACGACGGCCTGGGTGAAAAAGCTGCGGGTGTCCTCGCTGGAGAGCAGCGAGGAGAGGGTCTCGCGGTTGGGGAGGAGCTTGCGGCCGACCAAGAGCATATAGGCGGCGCCCACGGCGGCATAGATCAAGCCGAGAGCGGAGATCTCGAAGATGCCGAAGGGCTCGAGCTTTTGCTCCACGGCCACGCCCGAGACGAGGATGTTGGTGGAGGTGCCGATGATGGTGACGGTGCCGCCGAGGATGGAAAAAAACGAGAGGGGGATGAGGAGTCGCGAGGCTTTTACGCCGGTGTTGCGCGCGAAACCGAGCAGCACCGGCAGGAACACGACGACGATGGGCGTGTTGTTCATCAGGCCCGAGAGCGGGATGACGATGAGGGCGAGGAGGAGGATCGCCTTGATTTCACTCTGGCCGGCCACGCTGGTGAAGAGGCGTGCGATCCGCTCTATCGTGCCGGTGCGGGTGAGCGCCGCGCTCAAGACAAACATCGCTCCGATCGTGAGCGGGGCGCTGTTGCTGAAGACCGAGGCGACATCGCTCTCGCTGACCGTCCCGGTCACGATGAGAATCGCGAGGGCACCCAGCGCGACGAGATCGGGCGGCCACCACTCTTTGACGAAGGCCACCAAAACCGCTGCAAGCAGCACAAAAACAAGAATCAGTTGGAAATTTTCCCCGGTCATCGCGGCGAGGATACTCGATCTTCCTTTGTTTTGCTGGGAAAACTTGCCGCCATCACGTTGTCGCAAAGCTGCCACGAAAAATCCGTAATTGCGGTCTCGACAGCACGCGTCGTGCCGGGCACGATTCCGGTGTGATCCTGATCTCCGATTCGAGTGTATTTCCCCGCCGGGGGGAGCGCTCCGGTGTCACCCTATGAAAAGACTTTTTCGCCTTCGCCCCGGATGGATTCTCGCCACTCCCGCCTTTGCCTCGCTGGCCTTCGCCTCCTGTTCGGTTGAGCCGCCTCCGGTGACGCGGATGAAGCTGAGTCAGGCGATCGAAGGCAAGGCCATCACGGTGCTGCGCGAAGGATTGCGGGCCGCCGGGGAGGAGGATTTCTGGGTTTCGATGCACGCGGCCGAAGGACTCACCCTCGCCGGGCTCGGCCACGAGGTGATCGAGTTTCTCGAACCGAAACTGGAGACGGAGAAAGACGCCCGTCGTCTCTGCGGCATCGCCCGCGAACTGGTCCGGGCGGGAAAAAGGGAGCCGGTCGCGGTCCTGACGGAAATCCTTTCCCGTCCCGATCCCTACGGACACACCCACGCCGCCGAGAGCCTCTACAAGGTCGACGAAGTCGGCGACGAGACCGTCATGCGAGAGCGCTTTGAAAACGGCGGGGACATCGTCCTGCGGCTCATGTCGGCGGCGGCGCTGGCGCGTCAGGGAGATGCTGCGGCCCTCGCTTTCCTCCGCGAGAGCCGTGACGGGGCGGACCCCGACGGGCTGAAGATCTCGGCCTGGGTTCTGGGGATCCTCGGAGATGAGAGCGATATCGAACCGCTCCGCCGACGTCTCGCCGACGCCCCCTCGCCGGTCATCCACGGCTACATTGTCAACGCCCTCGCCGCCCTCGGCGATGCCGAGGGACTCACTCTGCTGGCCCGTGACCTGGAAGATCCCGATCCTGCCATCCGCACCTATGCCGCCACTTTTGCGGGCGATGCCAGGGCTTATTCGACCCAGGCGCGGCTCGAAGCCATGCTCGACGATCCTTTTCCCGACGCGCGGGTGCGCGCCGCCCAGACCCTTTTACAATTATCCCGATGAGACTGAGCAAAACCCTGAAACGCATCCGCGAAGGCGGACTCGCCCGCTGTGCCAACCTCGGCAACAACATCCCGCCCTACATTGCCCACGCGGCTCGCGCCGGCTATGACTGTATCTGGCTCGATCTGGAGCATCGCGGCTTCGAATACCGCGAGCTGCAAGCGCTCTTGGCCCATTTCCGCCTCTACAATATCGACTGCCTCCTCCGCGCGCCCACTCTCGAAAAGACCGGTCTCTACCGCTACCTCGAGGATGGCGCCACCGGGATCATGATTCCCCACGTCTCCACCGCGGCGAAGGCGCGGGACCTGGTCCAGTCGGTCAAGTTCCCTCCGCTGGGAGATCGCGGACTCGACAACGCCGGATTCGACTCGGACTACCGCATCACTTCGAACAACATCGAGTACACGGAGTGGGCCAATCGCGAGACCTTTCTGGTCCTCCAGATCGAGACGCCCGAGGCCGTGGAGAACGTCGAAGAGATCGCCGCGGTGCCCGGTGTGGACATGCTCTTTGTCGGACCGGGGGATCTCGGACTGCGCTACCAACTGGCCGGTGCCAACGACGACACTCTGTTGGAGGCGGCCATCGAACGGGTCGCGGACGCTTGCAAAACGAACGGAGTGCCCTGGGCCATTCCCGCCGGCACGGTGGAGGATATGAAAAAGCGGCGCACCCAAGGAGCCCGGATGTTGGCGAATTGCGGCGATTTCATGATGCTGCGCGACGGACTCGCGGCCGCTTCGGCGATGTTCGAGGAAGTGACGTGAGGACTAGCAGCCTGTCGGACTTAGAACATTTCCACAGCCGGAGAGGATAAGTCCGACAGGCTGCTAGGGAATGACGTTCACGCCCGCGAGGTCAAAAAGTGGGGCGGCGGCGAGGAGATGCCGGTCGCTGGAGTAAATCTCGGGGAAGCCCTGCTCGGCGGCGGTGGCGAAGACGGTTTCGACGCGGGCGAGGATGGCGTCGGTGAGGGGGAGGAGGACGATTGCCTCCGCAGCGATGTCGGCTTGGAACTGGGCGATGAGCCGCCCGTAATCAGCGGGAGTCGCGACGCCTTCGCGCACCTTGCGAAAGGCGGCCGAGGCGAACTCGGCCCGCGCGTGGCTGGCGGAATGGATCTCCAGCACACTTGCGGCGTGGGCGCAGACCTCGGCGCTGCCCTGCTCGGCGATCTGGAGCTTGAACAAGTAGTTGGAGTCGTAGTAGGCCGAACTCATCGGGCATCGCGTTCCTCCGAGAGGATTTGCGTGGAGTCGGTGCCGCCGACGAAGGAGTCGGTCTGGATCATGGCCTCGTATTCCGGCAACAACCTGCGATCAGCCCATTTGGACCGGGTGGCCGTGGGTGTGGAGGGCGCTTCCGTTTCGGCCAACGCGACTTCGATGAGATGGATTGTCTCTTGGGTCACCGAACGGCGGTGGGCGGCGGCCAACTGTCGTAGCCTCGCGTGGAGGTCTTCGGGGAAGGATTTGATGACGAGCGTGGACATGGTGAAGGAATGATAGCATTTTGCTTCCCTTTGATCAATTGGGAGAAGAGGGCGAGGTGATGAAGGCCGGTTCCGCTTTCCCGACCCATTGCCAGTTGTAGTTGAGAGTGGGTAGTTGATAGGTGAGAGCGGTGGCGCACGGCGATCCGCCGAACCCACTGCCGACCCAACCGCCCCCCAGAATCAACCTGGCGAGCGGTTCTGGATTGAGTCTTGTGGTGGAGACTTTCGTCCAAATCGAACGGTAGAATGGGGCATCCAGCCGTTTTTCGGGCCGAATCGCGAAAGTCGGGCTAAGTCAGGCGGGTCGGGAACTTTCACTTTTCCCCGCCTTCTCCGCCCCCGTCCTCCTCACGGAGACAGAAAATCCGCAGCGCTTCGTAGACCTCCGTGGCTTCGATGGTCGCGCCATCGGCGTGGTTGGGGAAAGCCCCGATCAGCACCGGATGGTCGGCGGGGTCCTTGGGAATGCAGCCGTGCGAGCCTTTTACGAGAGTGGCGTCGAGGGGGATGAGATCCATGAGGATGCGGAACCCGAGGAATTTCCGGGCGAGCCGCCAGGCCACCTTGAGTTTGGGAAACCAGAATTTCGGATTGAGGAAAAGCTCGACCGGATCGTAGCCCGGTTTGCGGTGGATATCGACGCAGCGGGCATAGTCGGGGGCCTTGCGATCACTCTTCCAATAGTAATAGGTGAACCAACTGCGTTCGTCGGAGACGACGAGGAGATCGCCGCCGCGCTCGTGGAGGAGACCGCGTTCGTCCTGTTCCGCGCGGGTGAGGACGTCGGTGACACCCTCGATGTCCCGCAGCGTCGCGGCGACCTCGTCGAGCAGGGAGGCGTCGTTCACGTAGACGTGGGCGACCTGATGATCGGGGATGGCGAGGACTTTGCAGTTGCCGGGGTCGAGCATCTCGCGCCCCAGTTCGTCGCGCCAGGAGAGCCAGCCTTTTTCCCGGAAAAGGCGGTTGAGGTGGATGGGGCGGTCCACCGCCGTGATGCCATACTCGCTCAGGAGGGCGACCCGGACACCGCGCGTTTCGAGGAAGCCGACGAGATCCGCGACGATCTTGTCGATGGCGTTGAGGTCCGCCGCGATTTCCGGCGCGTCGGGTCCGAGGCGCTGGAGGTTGTAGTCGAGATGGGGCAGGTAGACGAGGTTCAGGTTCGGGGAGTATCGTTCCTCGAACCACTTCGCCGAGCGGGCGATCCACTCGCTCGAAGCGATCCCGGCGGCGGGACCCCAAAAGGCGGGGAAGGGAAAAGGCCCGAGCTTGCGTTTCATCTTTTTCGCCAGTTGGATCGGCCAGGTCTGCACGTCGAAGACTTTTTTCCCGTCGGCGCAATAGATCGGGCGGGGGGTGATCTGGTAGTCGGCACTGGAGTACATGTTGTTCCACCAGAAAACCTTCGCGCAGGTGTAGTCGGGATCGTTTTCCTCGCGGATCTGCTCCCAGAGTTTGCGGCCTTCGACGAGGTGGTTGGATTGTTTCCAGCAGCGGTGTTCGGCGTAGGTCCGGTCGTACCACATGTTCGCGACGATGCCGTGTCCGCCGGTAGAGCGTCCGGTGAGGAAGGTCGCTTGCATCGTCGAGGTCACCGCGGGGAGCTGCGGAGTGACGTGGAGGAGACGGTTTTCCTCCCGCGCGAGGAAGCGGCGGAGGAAAGGGGTGTCGGGTCCGATGTGTCGCGGGGTCAGTCCGACGACGTTGAGGATGGCGGTGCGGGGGAGGGGGGATGGAGAGGATGAGGTCACGGCGATCGAGGAGTAATGGTCCCGGGAGGATACGTCCGCTTGCCCGGGAACGCCAGAGCAAGCGTGCGAAGAGGGGGATGGGGATCGACGTTGTCCGTATCTCCAATCGGCTCACCGGGACGGTTCGCCCCACCTCTGTCAAAGCCCGGATGAGATGCCGAAGCCGGTTTGACGGGTAGGGCGAACCGTCCCCGGTGAGCCGCCGGACCAACCGCGGCGGCGTTTTCCATTTTTCGTCCAATCGGTTCGGCGGATGGAGAGCGAAGCCGGGATCAGGCGCGGATTTTTTGTCCGACGAGTTCCTGGACGCGGCGGGCGAAGGGCAGGGCGATGTGGGGCGGGAGACGGTGGTGCTCTTTGCGGAATGTCAGGAAAAGGGTGCGATGCTCGAAGACGTTGAGCGCCGCGCTGAGATCCCAGAGCGGCGGCACCACGAGGGTGACCTCCTGCGAGACGCGGCGGAGTTCCTCGAAAAAGGCGACGGGATCCTGGACGTGTTCGATGGTGTGCGAGCAGAGGGTGTGTTCGAACTGGAGGGAGGAAAACGGGAGATGGTAGATCTCATCGACGATCACGAGATTCGGCAACTCGATGTGTTTGACGATGTCGACATTGATGCCGCCGCCGTCCGTTTTGCCGCAGCAAATATTGAGGTCCCAGACAGCCCGTCGTTTTCGGATGATTCCGCCCATGACGCGGTAGCTGAGCCAGTTGAGGGAGGGGAGGAGCAGGACCAGTGCGGCGGCGAGGGAGAGGAGGGCGAAAAGCATGGAGAAAAAGGGAATCCCTCCCCGCGCCGTCCACAAGGCCCGGAATTTGACGATTTTGTCAGACAGCGGGATTGTAGCTTTTTAGCTTTTTAGCCGTTAGCCATTTAGCCCTCAACCCCTCAATTCCTCAATTCCTCAATTCCTGCCTCCCTACGAAAGCGGGGGCGGCGTCGCGTCTTTTTACCGTCGTTGGCGGCTGATTTCCCGCAGCGTCGCGAGGACGCGAGGAGGCGTCGAGGGCAGGGGTAGTTCGATTTCCAGATCGGGATCGAGCCCGAAAGCGCCGAGGGCGTCCCAGAGCGCCTCGCGGACGCAGGCGGCGAGGAGGACGGGGGCCTCGGCGCAAGGATCCCCGGGTGTGGTGAGGGCGTCGCCGTGGGGGCGGAGCCGGTCGGTGGCGACCTGGAAAGGCGCGTCACCGAATCCCAGGACGCCGTCCGATCGGCACGCACGGGTTTCCTCGCCGGATCGGGAAGCGGAGCTTTCCTCGGACAATAGCCAGCCCACGCCGAGGGTGAAGGATCGCATCAGTTGGGCGAAGTCACGGTCGTTCTGCCGGGGCGAGGGGGAGCCTTCGTGGGCGATGTCGACGCGCAGGATCTGGACTTCGCCGGTGAAGGCGTCGACCTGCACCTCGGCGGCGGCGGCGGCGTAGGTGAAGGCGGAAAACGGCCAGCCGGCCCCGAGTTCGTGATCCCACCAGAGGTTGGGGGTGCGGTGGTATCCGGTCTCGACGAGATTGACCCGCTTGCGCCAGGCACCCTCGATGACCTCTTTAAAATGCAGCGGGCTGTTCGGTGAAATGTCGGGTCCGACGAGGCCCCCGAGAAAACGGATCGCTTCGATTTCGACCTCGGTCTGGCCGCGGGCGGCGAAGAGCTGCAGGGCGACTTCGCGGAGGCGGACGATGAGGTTGCGGCAGGCGTCGGCGAGGGCGCGGAGGACGAGACCGGCGGCGTCGGTCCCGATGACCGGGGTGGAGCGCGGCAGCACTTCGAAGTCGTTGAGGATGACGCGGATGCCCTCCTTGTCGATGCCGAGATGTTTCGCGACCTCCTCGCGGATCTGACCGCGAAAGCCGTCGTTGACATCGACGAGTCCGACCCGGACGAGGACGGAGCCGTCGGCGAGGATCTGCACCAGCGCGGCGGCGGCATCGCGTTCGGGGCGCGGGTCACCGAGACCGAACTTCACCGGGACGATGGCGATGCCGCGCTTGTAACAAGGATTGCGCTGGTTCCATTTTTGGATCGCGGCAACCCGGTTGTCGAAGTCGCCCCGATGCAGCACCTGATGCCAGACCCGTTGGATGTCGGTGGCGTGTATGCTCTGACCGTAGGGGGTTGTCTTGAGCTCGTGACCCTCTTCGTAGAAGTTGCTTTCGCGCACCTTGCGGGTGCTCAGGCGCAGCGCGGCGGCGACGCGACGCACGATCTCCTCGATCGCCCAGGCACCCTGGGCGGAGCCCTCGGCGGGAAGGCTGGAGGAGGTGAGTCGGTTGGTGCGGCAGAGCCGCGAAGTGATCCGGAGGTTGGGAATGCCGTAGACCGAGTCGGCGTGGAGAGTGGCCCGGTCCATCACTGTCGCCGAATCGGTCGCGAAGTAGCCCCCGTCGACGTAGAGGGCGAGGTCGAGGGCATCGATTTTGCCGCGTTTGTCGTGGATGACTCGGTAGTCGACCTGGATCGGATGGCGTTCTCCGCGGATCAGCGGAGAGTCGGGGCCGTCCACTTTCACGACGACGGCGGCCCCACAGGTCATCGCCGCCCGCGTCCCGAGCATGGCGAGACGCGCGGGTTCCAGTTCGAGGGCGTCGGTGACTCCGGCGAGATCGACGGTCTCGATCTGGACATCGGATTCGGGGATGTCGGCGGTCCTGGCCACGGCGGTGCGCACGAGGGTGGGCGAGAGGGTGCGAGCCTCCACGGAGAATCCGCGGCCCCCGTTGACGGGGGTGACTTTGACCACGGTCTGGCCGATCAGGTGGGCTTGTTGCGAGGGCAGGAAAAAAGTACCGCTCCGCTCTTCCTGACCGCTGCGGGGTTGCCGGGGGATTTCCCCCCTTTCGCAGACCCGCGGGGCCTCGTGAAAGGCCGTCATGGCGAGGGCGTGATCGAGTGTCAGGATGCCGGGAGTGGGATGATAATCGATTTCGAGAAGACGCGCGGCGGCGCGGCAGCATTTTTCATCGCGACCGATGATGAGGGCGACGGGTTGGCCGCGGTAGTGGACCTCCTCTTCGGCGAGGAGTGGTTCCCCGGAAAATTCCCGTCCGAGGGCATTGCGGAAAGGCGGGATGTCGCGGGCGAAGAGGACCGCTTCGATGCCTTCGGCGGCACGCGCTTCGGTGCTGTCCATCCGCACGATGGCCGCCGCCGCGTGGGGGCTCTCGACGACTAGGGCGGTGAAGACGCGGGAGCGCGACTGCCACGAGGAGAGGGTTCTTTCCTCACCGCCGGAGCCGAGCTGGTCGCGCCGCCGCCTCAGCCTCTCGCCGAAGGTCTCTTTGGCCGGCTTTTGGGGATCGGCGGGGAGCCGGAAGGGGGTGATGTTGTCTTCGGTATCGCTCATCGGATGGATCGGGCGGATCAGGAAGGGATCACATCAAAGAAAGGTTCGTCGAGCCGGGCGAATTCGCCGGTCGCTGTCAGGGATTCGGGACGGACGCTGTCGGGTCGCGGATGCTGGTAAAAGAATTTTTGGAAGAGGGTTCCCACGAGTTGTTTGCGGTATGCGGGTTCGGATCGCGGGGCATCGCGCTCGGCGACCTCGACGGAGCGATGGAGGATGCCGAGACACTCGATGAGGGTTTTTTCCTCCCACGCCTTGCCGGCGAGAAATTCCTCGGCCTCGCGGGCGCGCTCGGGCTTTTCGCCGATTCCCGAGTAGGCGAGCCACGCCTTGGCGATCTGGCGGTCGCGCAATTCGATCGCGAAGGCCCCGGTGGCGTAGGGTTCGCAGAGGGTGCGCCGCGGTCCGACGGTGTAGACGTCGCAGAGGCGCGAGGTGACGCCGCGGGCGGAGAGGAGGGAGACGTTCGAGCGGGGGATGAGGATGCTGCGGATGACTTCGTTGGCTTGCAGAATGGTGCGTCCGCTAGCCGTATAAAACTGCGAGAGGGGGGCGTCGCGTTCGCCGTCGGGCGAGAGGAGGATGACGCGTGCGTTCAGGGCCATGAGAAGCGGGGCGAGCTGCCCCGAACTCCACGCGGTGGCGAGGTAGCCGCCGAGGGTGGCGCGGTTGCGGACGGGACGGGAGGCGAAGCGGCGCAGGGCTTTGTTGAAAGGCTGGCATTCGCGTCCGATATGCTCGCCGACTTGGGTGAGCGAGACGGCCGCTCCGATTTCCCAGCTCTCCTCCGAGGTGAGGATGGAGGAAAGTTCTTTCACTCCCTCCAGCGAGATGAGGTTGGGATATTCGACCGCTCCCACCTGACGGGAGAGGGAGGTGCCGCCGGCGACAAAGAGCGAATCGGGGTATTCCCGCTTGAGGCGGAGCAGCTCGATGAGGTTGTCGGGCTGGAAGAAGCGGCGCTTGCTCCCGTCGACGTAGTGAAGGGTTTTGCGCTCGGCGAGACGGAACAATTGCTTGGTGAAGCGGTCGCCGAAGATGTCTTTTTTCCCCGTCCACACCGTGCTCTCCTGACCGGAGCGTTCGGCGCGCAGCGCGGCTTCGTGGCGGAGCTGCTCGGTGGAGGCGAAAACCTGCGCTGCGGTTTCACGCACCGCGGGGACATTGACAGTGCGGCTTTCGATGGCATCGAACTGGTCGTTGATCTGTCCCTGGCGGCGCAGGTCGGGGCGATAATAGCCTTCAAAAGTGAGTGCGATGAGAGCATCGACGCGGGCCTCGCCGCATTCGAAGTGACGATCCAAAAAGGCCAGGTTGACAGGGTGTTCCGGTTCGGCGTTGCGGATGCCCTCGGGCGTCCAGACTTGGCGTCCCGCCAGCATTGCGAGCATCGTCCCGCCCGCGTCGATCACCCGGAAACGATGACGGTCGCCCTCCAGCGTTCCCATCACCACGAGCTGCGGACAACATCCCGCGCGGTCGTCGGCGAAATGGGAAAAGCAGGGGTCGAGCTGCGCGAGATACGCGGCAAGGCTGCCGTGTGTGTCTTCTTTCTCCACCCGACAGACTTCCCCGTCCAGTTCAAAGCTATACCAACTCTGCATCGTTGTCCGGATTGCGGTGCCCCTTGCTAAGTTCCTTTTACTTCAAAGGGTTTTACTTCAAAGGGGGCTGAAATTCACCGAAGGGTTGTATTACCATAATTTTGAAGTTGTCACACTCTTTTTCCCGAAGAGTTCCACGAGGGTCCGGTCCTCTGGTTCCAGTCGGCGCTCCCGTAGCGGTCCCGCTCTCGTGCGGCCGCGTCGTGGGAAAGGGCCGCGCAGATGGACTCGTCGAGGGCCACGGCGGTCTCTCCGAGGCGACGCAAAAAATCCGAAATCCATCCCGCCCGGGGATCGCGAAGGGGTTCCGGCAATCGCACGCTGCCCTGGTGGATGACCGCCCCGCGGGAACGTCGCTGGGCGCCCCCGCCGATTTTTTTCCCGGTCCCGGGGTCGCGCAGATCCCAGGCCACCGGATGACTGAAGCAGGGACCCTGCTCGAAAGAGCGCCGGGTCGGCTCCAGCGCGACCGGGAATCCGCCGTCCCCGAGCGCGTCGGCGAGAGCTTGGTGGATCCAGCGGTAGCGTTCCATCCCCGTGGCGCGGGCGGCCTCGCCTCCGGCGGGCAGGGTCAGGACAAAAGTGAGATCGGTTCCGTGTTCGACGAGACCGCCGCCGGTGTAGCGCCGCACCGTGCCCTCGGGGAGAGGGGGATCGCCCGGCTCCGCCCGGTGAAAATACCCCAGCGTCAGCACCGGCGTCTCCCAGTGATAAAAGCGGGCCGCGGCGAGGCCGGTCCTTGCGGACCAATGGAAGAGAGCCTCGTCCAGCGCCATCTGCCGGGCGGCGGAGCGAAAGGAAGGATCGCGCCAGAAATGGATTTCGGGTAAGGTCACGGGGAGAAAGTGAAAAGTAAAAAGTGGGAAGGGGAAAAGTGGAAGGGGAAAAGTGGAAGGGGAAGGTAGCGGTTCGGTTTGAAAAATCGAACAGGGTTTTGGTTCTCCGGGAAAATGTAGAACGGGTCTCCCGGCCCGTTCGGGCGGTGGTTCGAAAAAAGGGAACGGACCGGGAGAGGCCCACTCTACGAAAGAATGGGTCCGGGGCGGTGGTTCGCTTTTGGTGGACGGATTTGTTTCGCGGCGAATAAAAGCGGTTGTTTTCGGGCTGTTCCTGTGTTTCTTACGGCTCGCTTTTCACTGCTCACGTGGCGGAATTGGTAGACGCGCTAGATTCAGGTTCTAGTGGGGAGACCCGTGGAGGTTCGAGTCCTCTCGTGAGCATTATCCGCCCCGGTGCCGCAGCGGCGCACGGAGAGGGCGTCAGAGAGTCCCCAGCGGCGTTTCGGATGCCAGAGCAAACACAGGATCAGAACCCCGCCTACGTTCACCGGGCTTTTTCCGCCATCGCGAGCCGCTATGTGCTGACCAACCACGTTCTCAGCCTCGGGATCGACATCCTCTGGCGTCGTCGCGTCGCCGCGCTGGTGCGGGAAGTCGACGCCTCCCTCGTCCTCGATGTCGCCACCGGGAGCGGGGATCTCGCCGCCACCGTCTCGGCCGCCAATCCCGGTGCCACCGTGATCGGAGCGGACTTCTGCGCCCCCATGCTGGCGGAGGCGAGAAAGCGGGGGCTCTCCGAACTGCTCGTCTGCGACGGTCTCGCCCTGCCTTTCGCCGACAACAGTTTCGACGCGCTCACGATAGGCTACGGTCTGCGCAACATGGCCGACTGGGCCGCCGCCCTGCGGGAATTCTCGCGCGTGCTCAAACCGCACGGACGTCTCGTGGTCCTCGATTTTTCCCTGCCGGAGCATCCTTTTCTGCGGGCACCCTATCGTTTCTACCTCCATAAAGTCCTCCCCGTCCTCGCCGGTGCCCTCACTGGCAACGCAGACGCCTACGCCTATCTGGGCGATTCCATCGAGCGGTTCCCCTCCGGCCCCAAGATGCTTGAACTGATCCGCGCCAATGGATTCGAGGGAGTCCGCTGGGAACCCCAATGCGGGGGGATCAGCAGCGTCTACTCCGGCAACGCTTCGCCGCGGCCCGTGGTTTCCGAGTAGAAAAGCGGGGGTGGTTCGGGTGGGCGAATCTTCCGTGACCGATCCGGTATCGGAGAATCCGGCGAGTTTTGCCTTCCGTTACAAGGGCTTTGCGATCATAATCAAAAAAACGCTACTTCAAAATGGAGATAAATTGATTTTGTAGATCCAAAAAAAGCGAATTCCCATAAAGGTAATCACGAGTGAACGCGATTCTCCCCGCTACGAGAAAAAAGGGAGGCGAATTTGTTCTGAAGCGGTGTCACGCAAGAAATGCCGATGACAACAATAGTTGAAATTTGATCTCTGGTATCGTGAAATTTGGATTTACAAGCGCTAGCAATGCTGTCATTCCATTAGAGTTACGCTCCATGGGATGTCCTGCGGAGAGAGCGGTCCAGCACTTTCCTTTCCCTTCTCCCTCTTATTTTCTATGAAAAACATCGCGCCCACCCTCCGCCGGAATCTTCGGCTCCAAGTGCTGATCCTCGCTTTGCTGACGCCTGGGATGATCTTCCTGCCGCTGCCGCTGATGTCCAACCCCAGCGGCCATCAGGTTGTGGCGGGGAATGTGAATTTCCAAGGTCTGGGGTCCGCCCACCTCAACATCAACAACCTTTCGCAAAAGGCCATCATCAACTGGCAGTCCTTTTCCATCCAGAAAGGCGAAATCACCCAGATCCATCAAGGGGCGAACGCGGCCACCCTCAACCGGGTCGTCTCCGGCAATCCCACCGCAATCTACGGGCAGCTCAAGGCGGACAACGGGAGCGTTCTGGTGATCAACCCCAACGGGATCGTCGTGGGTGCCGGAGGCACCATCGACGTCGCGGGCATGATGACCCTCTCTACTCTCGACATCAACAACAAGGATTTCCTCGACGGCGGATCGAACCGCTTCCGCGGCAACACCGGAGCCGGGGTGAGGAACTACGGCACCATCACCAGTGAGAGCGGCGATGTCGTCCTCATGGGCAACTTCCTCCAGAACGCCGGTGAAGTGAACGCCCCGCGCGGGGTCGTCGCCTTCGGGGCCGGCGGCGACATGGTGGTCGATCACGTGGGAGGTGCGAATATCTCGGTGCGTTCCGGCGGTCCGGGGGGAGAGGTCGGGATCGACAACTCAGGCACAGTCAACGCGGCGGCGGCCCAACTCGCTGCGCACGGCAACGTCTATGCCCTCGCGATCAAGAATGATGGGGTGGTCCGCGCCAGCGGCTACAATTTCAGCGGCGGCAAACTCACTCTCAGCGCCGGTTCGAACGGTCGCATTGTCAATACCGGCACTCTCGCCGCCCGCAACGCCGACGGCAGCGGCGGC
>JAAYAT010000147.1 GCA_012719225.1 Verrucomicrobiaceae bacterium | reverse complement strand
ATCCGCTTGGAGGAGCGCTACGAGGAGATCATGGGCTTCTTCGAATACCCTGGCGTGCCCTTCGACAACAACCAGGCCGAACGGGATCTGCGCATGATGAAAGTGCGCGAGAAGATCAGCGGAACGTTTCGAAGTGAGAAACACGCCGAGGCGTTCTGCGATCTTCGAGCTGTACTCTCGTCGGCGACCAAGCAGGGACGCGACCTCCTCAAGACCCTCGACGAACTGCTCGGATCGCCCGAGACTCTCGGTGCGAGCCTTGCACGAGGGTGACTACGGTTGAATAGTTACCTTGAAGTCACAAATTGTGACTTCAAGTTTCAAGCAGCCGACACGTGGGGAATCAGGCATGGGTGTGGACCGAGAGATTCAGTTGGATTTTGGCATTGGATCCGAGTGCGAGTGCGAGTGCGAGTGCGAGTTTGTGTTCGTGTTCGTGTTCGTGTTGGCAATCCGCCGCCCCCAACTCACTCCCCAAGAGATTCCCCCGCCATCTTCAGCAGGGCTTCCATCATCTTGACGCTGGCCTGGGGTTCGAAGTGGTTCGCGCCCGGCCAGGTTTCGTAGCCGCCCAGGGCCATGTGGCGGGGGGTGGGAAGGTAGCCGTTGTAGCCGTGGGCCAGGGAGATCATGAAGGCGTGTTTCACGGGGCTTTTCTCTTTGAACTCCAGCCCGGTCTCGGCGAAGACCTCGATGGGAAAGGTCCCGATGCCGATGTCGCCGATGCGGAGGTGTTGCAAGGGCAGGGTCACGTCCTTGTCCAATTTGGCCAGGGCGACGACGCGGGCGGCGAAGTTGTGGGGGGAGCTGATCCGACCGGCGGGCGGTTCGGTGGCGAGGGTCTTCTTGGCCCAGGCCTGCAGGTCGGCGGGGTAGTCGCGCCGCTGGATCGGGAGGTCGAGGTAGCGGGCGTCGAGGGTGGCCTCTTTTTTCCATTCGAGCCCGTCGAGAGCGCCGTGGACCTTCTCGGCGACATCCTTGCCGACGTAGGTCATCTGCTCGTAGGGGGCGCGTTTTTTCGATTTTTCGCGGAAGTTGATGTTGTTGATGTCGCCGCTGGTGCCGTTGGCCATCATCGCGACGAAGGGGGCCTCCGCCGGGGTGGGTGGTCCGGCGACGAGGGATTTGAGGTGTTCGCTGAAGACGGCGAAGTAGTCGGCGGAGATGACCGGTCCGCGGACGCCTCCGACGTAGTGCAGGGAGTAGGCGGCGAGCAGGGAGATGAGGCGGCCTTCGGGTTCGCGGAAGGCGACGAAGGAGAGGGTGGGGTCGATGGGACCGGCGGGTTCGACGAGGTTCTCACTGGCGCGGGGCGGATTCATTTTCACCTTTTCGATCTTGCCGAAGGGATTGGCCCGGGCGGTGCCGTCCTTCATGACCCAGCGGCGGTTGTGGACGTGCTCGGGGATGTCCACCGTGCCGAAGGCGACTTCGGCGGGACGGAGCAGGTTGTGGGCGCGTCGGACGCCGTCGGCGATGCGCCGTGCCAGGAATACCTGGTAGTCGTCGAGGGGGGCGTCGTAGACGTTGCGACGCGTTCCCACGGCCGTGCCGGCGGAGTGGGTGTGGGTGGCGGAGATGAGGACGTTCGCCTTCGGAATGCCGGTGGCGGATTCGATCTGGGCGCGCGCCTCCTCGCTCACCGAGGTGCTCAGTCCGAGCACGTCGCAGACGACGAAGGCGAGGGTGGTGTCGCCCGAGCGGACCACGAGACAGCGGGCGTGCAGTTCGTCGTGGACGTGCTCCGCGGGTGGTCGGTTGAGGTTGCCGACGATCATGGTCCCGAGGGGCGGGGTGATGTTGCTGACGGCGGCCCCGGCCTCAAGTTTTACCTCGCTCCGGGCGAGTCCGGGGACGGCGAGGAGGCAGAGACAGAGGCAGGCGGTGGTGAGCGGGAGGAGACGGGAAAGGAGTGTCATGGCAAGGGCGGGGCGGGGGATTATTACTTTGAAGAGGGTTGTGTCAGGGAAAGGACGGTGTCCAGCATGGTCTCGATCGAGCCGGGGGCGACGCGGCAGATGGTGGGCCAGGTCTCGTAGCCACCCAGTGCGAAATGACGCTCCGGCGGGAGGTAGCCGAGGGAGGCGTTGACGAAGGAAATCATGAAAGCGTGTGGGATCGGGCTTTTTTCTTTAAAGGCGAGGCCCGTCTCGGCGAAGGTCTCTCCGGGAAAAGTTCCGATGCCGATATCGCCGATGCGGAGGTGGTGCAGCGGGGCGAGGGTGGTCTCGGGTGCCTCGGCGTAGGTGAGGACGCGTTGGGCGAAGACCCGGGGCAGGCTCGTTTTGGCGGAATCTTTTTCGGGTTCCGCGAGGGTCGTTTCGGCCCAGGCGACGAGTTCGTCGTCGATGCGGCGGGTGGGCACTTCGAGGTCGAGATGGCGCGCCTCGAGGTCGGCGTCTCCTTTCCACTCCAACTGTTTCATGGCCTCGTGGACTCGCGTGGCGATGTCGCGTCCGACCTTGCCCATTTTCTCATAGGCGCCGTGGCGTTCGCGGGGGCCGGATGCGCCGTAGTCGTTGTTGTTGATGTCGCCGCTGGTGCCGTTGGCCATCATCGCGACGAAGGGGGCGTCCGCCGGGGTGGGGGGATCGGGCTGGAGGTCTTCCAGCGTCCTGCTGAAAACGCCGAAGTAGTCGGCGGACAGTTCCGCCCGGGTGACGCCTCCGACGTAGTGCAGGGAATAGGCGGCGAGCAGGGAAATGAGGCGGCCGTCGGGTTCGCGAAAGGCGACGAAGGAGACGGTGGGATCGATCGGTCCGGCCGGTTCGACGAGGTTCTCGCTGCCCCGGGGAGGATTCATTTTCACCTTGTCGACGGTGCCGAAGGGACTGGGCGGGGCGGTGCCGTCCTTCATGATCCAGCGCCGGTTGAAGACGTGGTCGGGAACCTCCACCGATCCGAAGGCCACTTCCGCCGGTCTGAGCCGGCTCCGGGCGATCTGGACCGCGTCGGCGATGCGCCATTCCAGAAAGGGGACATACTCTCCGGTGCCGCGGGAGGAGGAATGGGTGTGGGTGGCGGCGACGAGGACATTGCCCCGGGGAATCCCGGTGGTTTCCTCGACGCGGGCGCGGACCGCTTCGGCGAGTTCGTGGGGGATGCCGATGATGTCAGCGACGACGAGGGCCACCTGCGTTTTGCCGTCGTCGAGCACGATGCAGCGGGCGAGCAGGTCGTCGTGGACCGTCTCGGAGGGGTAGGGGGCGAAGCCTCCGACGACGGGGAGACCGAGCGGCGGGGTGATATTGCTGGTGGCGGCGCCGACCCGGAGCTGTCGTTCTTGGGCGAAAACGAGTGAGCTGATCAGGCAGAGGCTCGCGGCGAGGAGGCGAATGGAAAACGTCATGGAAGGGGTGTTTATTTGCGGGGGCGGAGGAGGGTGCGGAGAGGGGCGGTCAAAGGTTTTCAGCGGTCGCTTTTGCGGGCGTCCGGGCCTCAGGGTCGTCGGGTGGGGACGGGGAAGTCAAGAAATTTCAAGTAGAGGCCGTCTTCGCGCGAGGCTCCATACACCCGCGGAGCGGCTCCCCGCAAATCCCCGCAAAAGATCGAAATCAAAGCGCCAACCCGCGGAAAGCCGGGAACCTCTCGTTCCCCGCGGGGTTGACTTGTCCGCCATCTCTCTGTCATTCTCTTCGTTTCACTCCGTCCACTAGCCCCCAACTCCCAACTCCTAGCTTCTAGCTTCTAGCTTCTAGCTTCTGACTTCTGACTCCTAACTCCTAACTTCCCCCCATGTCCCTCATCCCCCTTCTCACCCGCGTCTCCCTCAGCAGTGGATGCGCCGATGCGATGCGTTGCGAAGCTGTCCTGGCCGAGGCGGCGTCGCGTCGCGCACCGCTGATCGACGCTCTCTACGACGCCAATCTGGTGGACGAGGAATCGTTCGCCCGCCAGCTCGCCGACGAGGCCGGGCTGGAGTTTGTCGCGGAGTCGGAACTCGATCTCAGCAGCGCCCTGCACCGCCGTTTTCCCGCGAAGCTGGCCCTGCGCCACCGGCTCCTTCCCGCCGCGATAGCCGAGGAGAGCATCACCCTGATGACCTACGATCCCTTCGATCTCGAGGCGGCGCAGGCGGTGGGGAGGGAAATGACCAAGCCGGTCACGTGGGTCGTGAGCACCCGCTACCGCATCCTCGAAGGCCTGCGTCAGGGCTACGGCGTCGGGGCGGAGCAGTTCGACGAGCTGCTGGAAGGCCGCGATCCGACGGGAGGCGACGATTTCGAACAGGAGGTCACTCAACTCGACGAGGAGGAGGAAGAGGCTTCGGTGATGAATTTCGTGAACCAGATTTTCCGCGAAGCGCTGCGGGAAAGGGCGACGGACATTCACATCGAACCACTCGAAAAGAGTCTCCGGATCCGCTACCGCATCGACGGCACCTTGCAGGAGGTCGCGGTTCCGCCCGACATCCGGGCGCTCCAGGCCTCGCTGATTTCCCGGCTCAAGATCATGGCCCAGCTCGATATCGCCGAGCGCCGACTGCCGCAGGACGGCCGCATCAATCTCGAACTGGACGGGGCGCCCGTCGATGTGCGGGTCGCGACGATTCCCTCGGTCAACGGGGAGAGCGTCAGCCTGCGCTTGCTCACGCGACAGAATTTCGACATGTCCATGCTGGGACTCGATGAGGACACGGTGCGGGTCATCGAGGGACTCCTGCGCCAGCCCAACGGTATCATCCTCGTGACCGGGCCAACCGGTTCGGGAAAATCGACGACGCTTTACACCTTTCTGAAGCGTCTCAACACCAAGGAAACGCGCATCGTTACGGTCGAGGATCCGGTCGAGAATCGTCTCGACGGGGTCATCCAGATCGCCATCAAACCCGAGATCGGCCTGACCTTCGCGAGCGGGCTGCGCAGCATCCTGCGGGGCGACCCGAACATCATCATGGTCGGGGAAATGCGCGACCTCGAGACGACGGAGATCGCCATCCGCGGCGCGCTCACCGGGCACCTTGTTTTCAGCACCCTGCACACCAATGACGCCGTTTCGGGGATCACCCGTCTCCTCGACATGGGAGTGGAGCCGTTCCTGATCGCTTCCTCGGTGCGCGGATTCCTCGCCCAACGGCTGGTGCGGCGATTGTGCGAACAGTGTAAAAAACCAGCACAACTCGAAGACGCTTACCTTTCCGAAATTCGTTTCCCCTCCGAGTGGCGCTCCGGCGTGTGCGAGGCGGTCGGTTGCCGCGCCTGCCGCAACACCGGCTATCGCGGACGGATGTCCATCTTGGAAATCTGTCTGATCGATCCCGCCATGTCCGAACTCATCACCAACCAGGCCTCCTACGCCGAACTCAAAAAACAGGCCCTCGCCAACGGGATGCGCACGCTCCGGGACTATGGCTGGAGCAAGGTCGCTGCGGGAGAGACCACCATCGCGGAAGTCCTCAGCAATGTGGAGCATTGAGGCGGGTCTCATGCTCGCTCCTTTCTCTTTTTTTACTCATTTGCTTGGCAGCGCGAGATATTTTTGTCATGATCCTTCCAAGCGCTCATGGAAATTCTCTACACTCTCCTCATTGGTCTCGTCGTCGGAGCTGTTGCCAAGCTCCTCATGCCGGGAAAAGACCCCGGCGGTTGCATCATCACCACCATCATCGGTATTGCGGGAGCTTTTATCGCGAAATTCATCGGTCAGGCCCTGAACTGGTATGACGAAACGGACCCGGTCGGTTTCATCGCTTCCGTCCTCGGGGCGATCCTCCTGCTGATCCTCTACCGCGTCATCACCGGGAAGCGGAGCAAGCCGTGATTCCCGCGTTTTCGTTTGATCCGTCACGGGGGAATCCCGTTCGCTCTGTTCGTGCAATTTGCCCGGTTCCGTGGATCGGTCCGTTGCGTTATGCAATTGGCTTGGCGCTGATTTCGAGTTCCGTTAGGGATTGGTTCTCTTCTTTCGGAGCGCTCGAAGCACAGAGCCAAGCACGTCGCGGCCCTTCCGGACGGCCCT
>JAAYAT010000146.1 GCA_012719225.1 Verrucomicrobiaceae bacterium | reverse complement strand
TGCTCACGAGGGTGCCCTTACTGACTGACTGCTAGGAAATCGCTTTTTATCCCTTCGGTTCCCTTCCCGCCGAAGGCCCGGGGGTCGGAGGGGGTTCGGGGGGAGGTAGGGGGCGTTTGGTGCCATCGAGGGCAAGAATCGCCCGAATCAGGTCCGCAAGTCAACAATTTTCTGGCGGATTTCGCAGACCCGCGGGAAAAACACCCGAAAATCTTGCTCTCTGGGCACGGGTGGCCGCTCCCGCTTGGTTCCGGCTTCGAAACCAAGCGGGTAACAGAGTTGTGGCGAGCCAGGAGCGCTCAGTTCACTCCGGAGACCGTCCACTCCTCCTCCGGGAACGGATCGGGGGCGTCCAAGACGAGGCGGCGTCCATCCCCGAGGTCGAGTTCCGGTGCGGACCAGGTTGGGTCGGTCTCCGTCCACCGATCCGGTCCAAACTCCTCAAAGTTGTCGTGACAGATGGCGTGAGGCGGCGCTTCAATCGGCTCCATCGTGTCGATGTCGAAGGGCGGATCCGGCGGAGGTGGCAACGCAATCACTCCCTCCCAGAGGCCGTGAAGCCTCAAGAAAAACTCAACTTCACTCCGCCGGATCATCGTGCCGACGACGTGCATCGTCCCGGGGCAACAGGGGCACTTGTGCGGATCCTCGCCCCAGACGCGCATGATGAGATCGCGCCACAAGGGACGCAAAGCGCGCCCGCTCCTTGGCTCAGGCGCAGGCAGAATGAAGAGCGTTCCCGGTGGAGTGGTCGCCGCACTCTCCGGCCTTTTCGCATTCGCCATCTCCGGTCGCCGCCTCCCGTCCTTCGCCGCCATTCCCCGGCTTTTGTTCGAATAGAGCCCGTAGTATCTCACGGTTTGACTTCGTCTCCGACTCCGTCCATGCAGTTTCGCTCCGCCGATTTGTATGCCGCTTGCGCGGCTTGGCATTGCTGCCCTTTCGGGGGGATGTGCTCCACGGTCGCGGCGAGAAACTCGACGGCCTCGAAGATCTGGAAGTTACGTTTGGTGCGCCAGCTCCGCTTCGAGCGGTAGATGACCTTGCCGGTCGATTCGTTCCAGGTGATTTTTTCGAGGGAGAAGGGGGCGCGTAGAAGGTATTCGGCCAATCGTTTCCGCCCCTTGAGATCATGCGTCGCGACTGGCTTCTCCCCGGCGTCGAGGCTGAAGCCGCTATGGGTCCAGGCGAGGAGCTGGCGGAGCTTCTTTTCGCTGATGAGCTTTTCTTCGCGCAACAGGGCGAGGAAGCGGTGGCGGAAGAGTTCAGTCAGAGGTTCCAAAGACTCGACGGGGAGGATGTGGAAGCGCCCTTCGCGGTCCACCAACCCGGAGGCGGCGAGGACGTGGAGATGGGGGTGGAAGTTGAGGTAGTCCCCGAAGGTCTGCACGGCGGCGACGGCGGCGAGCTGCCCGTCGGGCAGGCCGAGGCGCTCGCGCATCCAGTCGCGTAGGCTCTCGGTGGCGGCGTGGAAGAGGTGGTCGAGGAGCTTGCGTCGTTTGCGGAAAATGCCACGGACGGGTTTGGGCATGGTGAAGACGAACTGGCGATGCGGCACGTCGTAGCAGAGGACGCGGGCGATCCAGTCGCCGGTCTGGCGGACTTTGCGCTGGTGGCAGCTCGGGCAGAAATGCCGCGTCTTGCAGGTGAAGGCGAGGAGGCGCTCGTGGCCGCAGTCGGGGCATTGGAGACGGGTGAACCCGGCGGCGAGATCGCCGCAGCGGTGGAACTGGCGGACGACGGCGACGGCGTCGTGGCGGAGCGGACCGTGGATGGCGCGGTGGCGCTGCTCGTAGCCCGCGACGAAATCGGGCCAAGCGTGGTGGACGACCTGCCAGAGGGGCGAGGCGCGGGGACGGCGGGGGTGGTAGATGAAGGGCATTAAAACTGTTTATGTGAACAGTTTTAATGCATGATCACAAGGGAATTTCTTACCAATGCGAGCTCCAAATTGATTTCGTCGCAGGCAGGATGCCTGCTCGACAGCACAGGCTGGAAGCCTGTGTTACGTCGCCGAATGCTGCCGTCGTTGCCTTGTGGCTCACTCCTCAAGATTGGGCGCAAGCCATTTCTCGGCCATTTCCATGCTCATGCCCTTCCTCGCCGCATACGCCTCCAACTGATCCCGCCCCGGCGCTTCGCTCAGCTTTTTAGCGGATAGCCGTTTTGCTTTTAGCCTCATAAGGATAGGTGAGTGCGATCACGGCGATCAATCCTCCAAGTTCGGCGCAAGCCATTTCTCGGCGAGTTCAAGGCTCATGTTCTTTCTGGAAGCGTAAGCCTCCAACTGATCCCGTCCGATCTTCCCGACGCCGAAGTATCGCGCCGGTTCGTTGAAGAAGTACAAGCCGCTCACGCTGGATCCGGGGAACATGGCGTAGCTGGTGGTCAGTTCGATGCCGACCTTGGCTTTGACGTCGAG
>JAAYAT010000145.1 GCA_012719225.1 Verrucomicrobiaceae bacterium | reverse complement strand
CTTTTGACTTTTGACTTTTGACTTTTTTACTCTCCCACATCCGTAAGATTCCCAGAAATCGTTGCCTTGGTTTCGGGGGAGAGGGCGAAGGGTTCTTGCGAATCGGGGGTGCGGCGGTTCAGGTCGGTGAGGACGTTGCTGTTGATGAGAATTTTTTCGCAGGCCCCGGTGGCGCGCACGGCCGGACCGTCGAGGCCAGAGAACTGGTTGCCCGAAATGATGACACTGTTGGTCTTTTCGAGGACGACGCCGTGGCCGATGTCGAGCTGGACCGGATTCTCGTGTTCGAGGAGACGCTTTTCCTTGCCTTCGCCGATGTGGCTGTTGCTGAAATTGTTCGCCGATACGGTGATGCGCCCGCTCTGTTCCGACACGCGCACTCCGAAGTGATGCACCAGGGTGAAGGTGTTGGCCGATACGGTGATGCCGTGGGCGTCGCGCAGGTCGATGCCGCCGCCCATGTCGTGGGCGATCACATTGGCCGAGAGGGTGATCCCGTAGCAATCGCGGTCGAGGATGATGCCGGTGCCGTTGCATTCCTCGATCATGTTGCCCGAGACGACGGAACCGTAGGTGTTTTCGATGACGATCCCGTGGCCGAGGTGATCGTCGATGTTGTTGCCGTTCATGCAGAGGTTGTAGGCGTCGACACAGACGAGGGCGTCCTGGTTTTCCTCGAAGTGATTGGCGTTGACCACGATGTCGTGGGCGCCGTCGATGTAGATCCCGGCTTTTTTATTGTAAGTCAGGATGGAGTCGGCGATGCGGGGATCCTCGGTGCAATCCAGCATGTAGATGCCGTGCCCGCCGTGATGATCGACGGAAAGTCCGTGAAGAAAGATCTCGTTGATGCCCACGGCGTGGATGCCGTCACCGCTTTTTTCATTGCCCGAAATTCGGAAATTGTCGAGCTGGACCCGCCAGAGTTTGGCTTTGGGATTGGTTTCGATTTCTTCCGACTTCAGGATGAGGGCCGGTTTGCCCTCCTCGTTGCGATTGATGATATGGGTGGAGGCCCCGCTCCCTTGGATCCGCGTTTCGGGGGTGGAAAGCACGAGCGGTTCGTGGATTTCGTAGGTGCCCGGCGGCAGGTGGAGGATGCCTCCGGAGGCGGGGAGGGCGTTCAGCGCGGCCTGGAGATCGGGGAAGTCGGCGGCGTGGCGTTCCATCGCGGGGGGCAACGGAGCGCTGTCCTGCGCGTGGAGAGCGGCGGTGAAAACGAGGCAGAGGAGGGAAGCGAGTGTGCGATGAGACATGACGCCC
The DNA here is from genome assembly GCA_012719225.1 of Verrucomicrobiaceae bacterium. GTDB lineage: Bacteria > Verrucomicrobiota > Verrucomicrobiia > Verrucomicrobiales > DEV007 > Arctic95D-9. The sequence goes on along the minus strand of JAAYAT010000145.1, from coordinate 4,590 downwards.
CCTACATGCCGGATTACAGTGGGTGTTGTCAAAGGCCGCGGGTGGCGCGATGGCGGCGGGGGATTATACCAGAACCTCCCGCACGACCTTTCCGTGGACATCCGTCAGACGGAAATCGCGGCCCCGTCCCAAAGCGCATCTTGCCTTTGACTCGATTGTGGAGTAATTTTCTGCGTATGAATCTCACCGTGCGCATCTGCGAAAAAATTGCGTTGTTGCCCCAACATGCCGTGACCGAGGTGCTGGATTTTGCTGATTTTTTGGTGGTTCGCTACGGCGATGCGCAGCCGCAGGAGGAAGGGCAGAAAGATGCCGCCACGTTCTACGCCCGCTTCCAGGCCGATCTTTCCGGCCATCGTTTCAACAGAAATGAAGCCAATGCCCGCTGAGGCTCCGTCCGTAGCGTTTTTGGACAGCAATGTCCTGATTTACGCGCTGGGCTGCGACGCGGCAAAAAAGGCGGTGGCCGTGGCTTTGCTCGAAAGCGAAGCGGTCATTTCCACCCAAGTGCTCGGCGAAATCGCCAACGTGATGCGGCGCAAACTCGGTTTTACACCGCAACAGGCAGACGAGGTCGTAGCGGATATGATCCGGCGGCTGGATGTGGTATTGATCGCCCCACAAACCATTCTCTCAGCATTGCAACTGGCGCAACGTTATTCGCTTTCTCACTTCGACGCGCAGATCGTGGCAAGCGCGTTGGAAGCAGGCTGCGAGGTGCTGTATTCGGAAGACATGCAGGCTGGGCAGGTGTTCGACGATCGGCTCCGAGTGGTTAATCCTTTTGCTACGCAAGCTTGTTGATGACATCCTTCAAGGCGGGATCGAGATTCTCGCAGATGGAGCCGTTGTCAGCCGATCTGGCGAAGGCTGGAATTCGATTCGAGAACGAGGGAACCGGGGCGACTTTCATACCCTCCGTCTGAGGCGGCGCGGAATTATACCAAAACCTCCCGCACGACCTGGCCGTGGACATCCGTCAGACGGAAATCGCGGCCCTGGAAGCGGTAGGTGAGTTTTTCGTGGTCGAGGCCCAGTTGATGCAAAAGGGTGGCGTGGAGATCGTGGACGTGGACGGCACCCTCGGTGACCTCGTAGCCGAAGTCGTCGCTGGCACCGTGGATGTGTCCGGCCTTGAACCCGCCCCCGGCGACCCACATGGTGAAGGCGTCGATGTGGTGGTCGCGTCCGCCGGCACCTCCGGCGCGGACCTCGCCCATGGGGGTGCGCCCGAACTCACCGCCCCAGACGACGATGGTGTCCTCCAGCAGACCGCGCTGTTTGAGATCGAGGACGAGGGCGGCGGAGGCCTGGTCGATCTCGCTGCAGATCTCGGGCAGATGCTTGTCGAGGTTTTCGGTGGGGCCGCCGTGGTGGTCCCAGTTGGTGTGGTAGAGCTGGACGAAACGGACCCCGCGTTCGACGAGGCGACGGGCGAGGAGACAGTTGTTGGCGTAGCTGTTTCCGCCGGGGGTGGCCCCGTAGAGATCGAGGGTGGACTGGCTTTCGCCCGACAGATCCATCAGTTCCGGAGCGCTGCTCTGCATGCGGTAGGCCATCTCGTAGGCGGAGAGGCGTGTCGCGATCTCGGGATCGCCGGTCCGGTCGAGGCGTTCGCGGTTGAGGGTGCCGACGAGGTCGAAAAAATCGCCCTGACGCTGTTTCGAGATCCCCGGGGGATTGGCGAGGTTGAGGATGGGATCGCCGCTACCGCGGAGAGGCACCCCCTGGTAGCTGGAGGGCAGAAACCCCGCCGACCACAGCGCGTTGCCCCCTCGGGGACCGCGCGGACCCGACTGGAGCACGACAAAGCCGGGAAGATCGCGCGATTCGCTGCCGATCCCGTAGGTGAGCCACGATCCCATGCTGGGGCGTCCCGGCACCTGAAAACCCGAGTTCATGAAGAGCTTGGCGGGACCGTGGTTGAAGACATCGGTCTTCATGCCGCGCAGCCAGGTGACTTCGTCGACGATCTTGCGGTGATGCGGGAGCAGGTCGCTCAGCTCCATACGGGTCTCGCCGTAGGTGCCGAAGGCGCGCTGGCCGCCGAGGAGTTTGGCGTCGTCTGGGAGAAAGGCGAAACGCTTGCCGGCGACGAGGGATTCCGGGGGGAGTTGGCCGTGGAATTCGCGGAGACGCGGCTTGTCCTCGAACATTTCGAGTTGGCTCGGTCCTCCGGCCATGAAAAGGAAAATGACGTTTTTGGCCTTCGCCCGATGGTGCGGGCGGCGCGGGTCCGTCGGGTCGCCCGAGGGCAGGGCGGCGCGGCCTTCGCGGGCCAGCATTTCCCCGAGGGCGATGGAACCCAGTCCGATGCCGCAGCGTTCGAAGAAGTGGCGGCGGGTGTGATCGCGGAGCGCGAGGAGGCCCTTCATGGGGACAAGGTGCCACGGATAACACCGCCGCGTCAACGACGGGACCGGTTTCGCCGCCGCGGAAAGGTCACGTGATCGCGGTGGACGCGAGTGCCGGGGATTCCCTCACCCGACCACGCCGTCCCGTGTTTTTTGTCCGTTGAGCATGCGCCAGACGCCCCGAGGATTGGCGTTCTGCAATTCGATCGGGAGCATGGCGTCGGGCCAGTCCTGATAGCAGACCGGACGGATGAAGCGGCGGATCGCGCGGGTGCCGATGCTGGTGAAATGGCTGTGGGTCGTGGCCGGATAGGGGCCGCCGTGGTGCATGCTGTGGCACACTTCGATGCCGACCGGGTAGCCGTTGAAAATGAGGCGTCCGGCCTTGCGCTGGAGCACCTCGACCAGCCCGGCGTAGTCGGCGAGATCGGTTTCGGCCCCGTGGATCGTGGCGCTGAGGGAGCCGTCGAGTGTTTCCGCGATGGCGATCATGTCCTCGGGCGATCCGCAACCGACGAGGGTGGAGACGGGGCCGAAGAGTTCTTCGAAGAGGGTTGGATCTCCGAGTAGACCCTGTTGGGTGGTGCGGAAGAGATAGGCGGCGGCTTCGCATTTCGCGGGGTCGGCTTCGCGGGCGGAACGTCCGAGGAGTTCGACGGACTCGCGTTGGAGGAGGGCGGCGATGCCGCTTTCGTAAGCGCCGTGGATGCCGGCGTGGAGCATGGTGGCGGGAGACCACGAGGCGACGTTTTTCCGGGCCTTTTCGGAAAAGTCGGACCACTCCTCCGATTCGAGGCCGAGGACGAGGCCGGGATTGGTGCAGAATTGTCCGACGCCGGTGGTGAGGGCGGTGACAAAACTATCCGCGATGGAAGCGCTGCGGGCCTTGAGAGCGCCGGGCAGCATAAAGACGGGATTGACGCTGCCCATTTCGGCGTAGAGGGGGATCGGAATCGGGCGGGCGTTCGCGATCTGGAAAAGGGCGCGCCCTCCGGCGAGGGAGCCGGTGAAGGCGGCGGCGGCGAGGCCGGGATGACGCACCAGGGCGGTGCCGACGGCGTGGCTTTTTCCGTGCAGGAGAGAGAAGACGCCCTCGGGCATGCGGGTGGCCGCGGCGGCGCGCAGGACGGCGCGGGCGGCGAGTTCGCAGGTGCCGGGGTGTCCGGGATGGGCTTTGATGACCACGGGACAGCCGGCGGCGAAGGCGGACATGGTGTCGGCGCCGAGCACCGAGATGGCGATGGGGAAATTGCTCGCTCCGAAGATGGCGATGGGTCCGACCGGCTGCATGAGGGAGCGGACGTCGGGTTTGGGCAGCGGCCGACGTGTGGGGTCGGGCAGGTCGATGCGGGCGTCGACCCAGGAACCTTCGCGAACGAGTTCGGCGAATTGCCGGGTGTGAAGCACGACGCGGTCGCGTTCGGAGGCGCAGCGGGGGAGGGGATGACCGGTCTCGGCGGAGGCGCGGTCGAGCAGTTCGTCGCCGAGGGCGAGAACCTCGTTGGCGATGGCGTCGAGAAAGTCGGCGCGGGCTTCGGCGAGGCGGCGGCGGAAGGGGTCGAAGGCGCTCGTCGCGAGGGAGACGGCGGCGTCGATTTCCGATTCGGTCGCTTCGTGGTAACGGGGTTCGAGGGTGGTCCCGAGTGCGGGGTTGGCGGCGGAGAAGGTCTCGCTCGACTCAGAGGACTCGCGGTTTCCGATGAGGTGTTTGCCGGTGAGGGTCATGGACGGGTGGGAGGTGGGGGCGCGGGTTTATCCCTGGGCGTGGAGCAAAGTCAAGGCGGCCGCCTTGACGGTTTCCTCTTGCTCCGGCGTGATGCCGCTGAGGAGCGGAAGGGCGGGTCCGGTATCGGCGATGTCGGCGAGCCGCACAGCTTCATGGAGGACGCGGACGGGGTGGATGCCGTTGCGCAAATCTTCGAGGGGTTTGAAAAGGGCCTGGATGTCGCGGGCGCGGTCGAGGTCATTGGCCTGGACCGCTCGGAGGAGTTGGTCGCTGAGATCGGGGCGCACGCAGACGCAGCCGGCGGTGAAGCCGTTGACCCCGAAGCGGACGAGGTGCTCGATGACGGGTTGTTCGCCGATGCCGCTGACGATGAGGGCGGGATCGACGACCTCGACGAGCCGGGCGAGGTAGGGATCGCGGGCGGTGTCTTCGCGGACGATGGCGTATTTGATCCAGGAGACGAGTCCCTCGTCGACGAGTTCCCGGGCGCCTTCGACGCTGATGTAGTCT
>JAAYAT010000144.1 GCA_012719225.1 Verrucomicrobiaceae bacterium | reverse complement strand
CGATGGCCATCGGATTCCGCATCAGCGACCGCACCGTGTAGCGGGAGCGGTCCTCCTCCGCGAGATTCCCGAGCAGGGCGAGATCGAGCTCGCCATCGCGGAGCCGGTCGAGTTGGGCCTTCGGCGAGAGTTCGTAGAGCGCCACCTCGATGCGGGGCGACTCTTTTCGCATCGCCCGCACCGCCGGAGCGACGATGTCGTCGAGAAAAATCGTGAGAAACCCCAGCCGGATGGTGCGCTTGGCCTCGCCAAACCGCTCCCGCAGCCGCTGCACGCTGGTCTCGGCATCACAGAGCATCCGGCGCGCCCGTTCCAGGAAAAAGCCCCCCGCCTCGGTGAGATAAATGCGCTGTTTGATCCGGTCGAAGAGAGCCACGCCCAGTTCCTCCTCCAGTGCGCGGATCTGGCGGCTCAGGGCCGGTTGGGAAAGATGGAGACGCTTCGCCGCCGCCGTGATGCTCCGCTCTTCCGCCGTCACCACAAAATATCGCAATTGATGAAACTCCATCGACAAACCCTCTCCGAAGTTCATACCCTACGTGCATGAACTTGTGACGCAAGCGGCATTGGCGAGACGACCGGTCCCGGGGCACACTGTCTTCGCAACCGGAAGAGATTCTCTCTTTCCCACCCCATCCACTATGAAAACGACGACATCCAGCCCCGCCATCACCGTCCGCGCCTCCGCCGACCGCGGCCACGCCAACCACGGTTGGCTCGACACCTACCACAGCTTCAGTTTCTCCAGCTACTACGATCCGGCCCACATGGGTTTCCGCAGCCTCCGGGTCATCAACCAGGACCGCATCGCCCCCGGGGTCGGATTTCCCACCCATCCCCACCGCGACATGGAGATCTTCAGCTACGTGCTCGAGGGAACCATCGGCCACCAGGACAGCATGGGCAACGCCCGCGAACTGCGCCCCGGCGAGATCCAACTGATGAGCGCCGGATCGGGCGTGACCCACAGCGAGGTCAACCCCTCCCAGGACGATCCCCTCCATCTCCTGCAGATCTGGATCGAGCCGAACCAACTCGGCCTGACGCCTTCCTACACCGAGTGGCATCCCACGCCGGAGATCGAGGCCCGGGCGAAAGTTCTCGTGATCTCGCCCGACGGACGGGAAAATTCGGCCCGGATCCATCAGGACGCCTTTGTCTACCGCCTCCGTCTCGCCCCCGGCGAGGAAGTCGGCCACGAACTCGCCGCAACGCGAGGACTTTGGTTGCAAGCAATTGCCGGTGACGTGCGTCTCAACGGCACGGCCTTGCATCCCGGCGACGGTGCCAGCGCCGAAGAATCTCATTCCTACCGGATCACCGCCGGTGACGAGGCCGTCGAAGCCCTCCTTTTCGATCTCGCCTGAAACACCCCCAAGACCCAAGACGCCCGAACATCACCATGCACCACAGTGCCCTTTTCCAACCGCTCCGCGCCGGAGCTCTCGAACTCCCCAACCGCATCCTCATGGCCCCGCTGACGCGCACCCGCGCCGAACCCGGCCACGTCCCCGGCGACCTCATCGCCGAGTACTACGCGCAGCGCGCCGGAGCCGGACTCATCATCGCCGAGGCCACCATGGTGATGGAGGGCCACTCCGCCTTCATTCGCGAGCCGGGGATCTACTCCGCCGCCCAGGTCGAGGGATGGAAAAAAACCACCGACGCCGTCCACGCCGCCGGAGGGCGCATCGTCCTGCAACTCTGGCACGGCGGTCGGGCCTGTCATCCCATTCTAAACGGCGGGGCCCAACCCGTCGCTCCCAGCGCCATTCCCATCACCAGCGATCACGTCCACACTCCCGAAGGGAAAAAGGACTACGTCGTGCCCCGCGCCCTCCGCGACGACGAGATTCCCGGCATCGTCGAAGGATTCCGCCTCGCCGCAGAGAACGCCAAGGCGGCCGGATTCGACGGCGTGGAGATCCACGGGGCCAACGGCTACCTCATCGACGAATTTCTCCGCGACAGCGCCAACCAGCGTAGCGGTCCCTACGGAGGATCGCTGGAAAATCGCGCCCGCTTTCTCCTCGAAGTCGTCGATGCCGTCACCGGCGTCTGGGGGAGCGACCGCGTCGGCTTGCGGATCTCCCCGCTCAACGGCTTCAACAGCATGAGGGACAGCGATCCCGTCGCCCTGGTGCGCCACCTCGCCACCGTCCTCAACCAGCGGCGGCTCGCCTACCTCCACGTCACCCGGGGCGACGGACGCCGCGAACAGAGCGGAGACGTTCTCACTCCTGTGCGCGAGATCTACGAGGGCATCCTCATCAGCAACATGGGCTACACCGCCGCCGAAGCCGCCGCCGACATCGCCGCCGGGAAACTCGACGCGGTGGCCTTCGGCGTCCCCTTCCTCGCCAACCCCGACCTACCCGAGCGCTTCGCCGCCGCCGCCGCGCTCAACCCGCCCGATCCCGCGACCTTTTACACCCCCGGGCCAAAGGGCTACACCGACTATCCCCGGATGGAGGCCAGCCTCGCCCGGAGGTGAAGGCGTCCTGCTGAGGGCGAGCCGCCCCATTTCTATTTGCAAAGTTGAGAATTCCTTGTAGTTAAGGATACTTAACAACCGCTACTCCTATTGTTCCCATGGAAAATCCGCGCGTTTTCTTTGCTCTCGGCCTTGTTGGACTTTGTCTCTCCCTGAGTTCCTGCGCCAGCACCGGCGGCGGTGGTGCTACGGGGGCCGGTTCGATCGACGACACCGCCCGCTATCTCGCCGGTCTGCCGGGGGGCGCGCGAAACGACCTCGCTCTCAGCCGCAACTCCCCCGAGTGGAAAACCCACCAGAGTCGCATGGATCGTCTCTGGACCGTCCATTCGGGGCGGCGCTCCCATATCAAGAAATTCCGCGGGGAACTCGGTCGGCTCGGATCCCCCGGGCTGCTTTTTTATCCCTTCGGTGGTCCCGATTACCTCCACGCCGCCGAGCTTTTTCCGGGGGCGTCGAACTACATTCTCGTCGGCCTCGAGGGTGTCGATCCCATGCCCGAGTTGACCAGCCTCGGGACCGGGGATCTCAACCGCGGTCTCGCCGGCACGGCCAATGCCCTCCGCACCGTGACCGAGGCGAGCTATTTCGTGACCACCGAGATGCGGGCCGATCTCCAGAGCAGTCCGCTGCGCGGCACCCTGCCCATCCTCCTCGCCCAGATCGCCCGCGACGGACGCACCGTCCAGTCGGTCGCCGCCGTCGGCATCGACGCGGGGGGCCGACTCACCTCCCGCGCCGCCGGTGCCGCCTGCCCCGGCTGGCACATCCGGGCGGGTGGGAAAAACATCTATTATTTCCAGGAGGACCTCTCCAACGGCGGCCTCGGGGATCGCCGCATCCTGCGATTCGTCAGCAGCAAGGGCGATCCCGTCACCTTCGTGAAGAGCGCCAGCTACCTGATGCACCACGGCAATTTCTCGACGATACGCGACTACATCGTCCACTCCTCCCGCGGCCTCGTGCAATGCCCCTCGGGCGTGCCCTATCGTTATCTGAAAAACACCGACTGGAACCTGAAGCTCTTCGGCAACTACCAGGGTGCCCAGGATCCTTTCACCTCCTACCGCCAGTCCGACCTCATCGAGGCCTACGCGACGCGGGCGCATCCCGTCCGGCCCATGACCTTCGGCATCGGGTATCTCTACCGTCCCGAAAACACCTGTCTCATTGTCGGACAGCGCTGAGCGGACTATCGTGTCCGGATGAAACTGGCGCGTATGCCGGACGGCGGTCCGGAGATTTTCTTCACACTCCAGGGCGAGGGCCGCAACACCGGGCGGCCCTCGGTCTTCGTCCGCGCCTCGCTCTGCAATCTCCACTGCTACTGGTGTGACACCGACTACACCTGGAACTGGGAGGGCACCCCCTTTTCCCACGAAAAAGACGCCGACCCCGCCTACCGCAAATACCGGCGCGAAGACCAGATCCTCCGTCTCGATCCCGACGAGATCGTCGCCGCCGTGGCCGGGTATCCCTGCCATCACTACGTTTTCACCGGAGGCGAACCGCTCCTTCAGGAAAAGGACTGGTGCGCGCTCATGGCCGCCCTCTCCGCCGCCGCGCCGGAATCCACCTTCGAGGTCGAGAGCAATGGCACCCTGCTGCCGGGCGCGGAATTTCTCCGGCGGATCGACCAGATCAATCTCTCGCCCAAGCTGGAAAATTCCGGCGTCGCGCGGAAGCTGCGCTACCGGCCCGCGGTTCTGCGCGCCCTCGCTGCAACGGGAAAAGCGGACTTCAAGTTTGTCATCGGCGACGCAGCCGATCTCACCGAAGTGCTCGCCCTGCTCGACGAGGTTCCCGTCCCTCCGTCCCGCGTTTTCCTGATGCCCCAGGCGCTCACCGTGGCCGAACTCGAAGCCAACCAGTCCCGCGTCGCGGCGCTCGCGCAGGAGCACGGATTCCGCTATTCGGACCGCCTCCACCTGCGCCTCTTCGGAGCGAAGCGCGGGGTGTGAGGGCGACGTGTCCCCCACCCCGTACCCTGTCAGGTGAGGGTCTCGTACTGCCGGATGTACCCCTGCCACTGCATCGGGCGCATCGCGTAGACCCCCTGGGCGTGACGGCCGACGCCGGGGTCGAAAATTTCCCAACCGAACTCGGAGGAGCGCCGACCGTAGTCAAAGCGGTAGATCCAGTCGCCGAACTCGTCCTTCCGCCAGAGCTCGGGATCGTTCCCGGACACCGCTTCGGCGAATTCCCAGACGCTCTGGATCAGCTCCCGCTCGTAGCCGCGGCGGGAGAGGGAGAATTCGTCCGAGGTCACCTGCTCTTCCGAAAACACCGGCCCTCCCGAGGACGGAACCATCCCCCGTCGGCCCGACGCGCCCGGCGAAATCTCTGCCATGTCGGCCAGTTCCGACAGTCCGCCCTCTTCCGATCTGCTGTGGTCGTAGAACATGAGTAATCTTTTGAACAGATGGATTCTACAACGAAAACCCGGGAAGCAAAATGGAAAATTCCCGACGTCGAAAATTTCTTTCGCCGGGGTACGAACCGGACGGTCTACGCCGAGTGATAGTCCTGCAGCGCCCGCACGTCCACTTCGCGGCCCTGCAGGGACCGGATCGCCCGCAGGGCCGCGTCGGCGCCGCGCAGGGTGGTCATGATGGGAATGCGGTTCTGCATCGCGGCGGTGCGGATCTTCACCTCGTCGGCCCTCGGATTTTTCCCGCTGGGGGTGTTGATGACGAGCGCCATGTCCTCGTTTTTCATCAGGTCGATCACGTTGGGACGCTGACCGCTGGCGAGTTTGGGAAGAATGTTCACCGCGATGCCCGCCGCACGGATCTCGCCGCCGGTCCCGCTCGTGGCGTAGATCGTGAACCCCAGGTCGGCGTATCCCCGGGCGAGTCGGACGACGTTGGGACGATCCGCCTCCTTGACGCTGATAAACACATTGCCCCGCGTCGGCAGGCTGCCTCCCGCCGCCATCTGGCTCTTGGCGAAGGCGAGTCCGAGGTCGGGATCCATCCCCATGACCTCGCCGGTGCTCTTCATCTCGGGGCCGAGGATGATGTCCACCCCGGTGAATTTGCTGAAGGGAAAAACGGCCTCTTTGACGCTGTAGTGTTTCGGATGCACCTCCCCGGTGAAGCCCAGCTCCTTGAGCGTTTTTCCGGCCATGATCTTGGCGGCGAGTTTCGGGAGGGGCACGCCGATGGCCTTGCTGACGAAGGGGGCGGTGCGGCTGGCACGGGGATTGACCTCGATGACGTAGAGATCGTCGCCCTTCACCGCGAGCTGCATGTTCATGAGCCCGCGCACCTCCAGGGCAACGGCGAGTTTTTTGGCGGCGTCGCGGATGCGGTCCTGCATCGCGGCGCTGAGGGAAAAGGGAGGAATGACACAGGCGCTGTCGCCCGAGTGAATCCCGGCCTCTTCGATGTGCTCCATGATCGCTCCGATCACGGTGGTCTCGCCGTCGCTGATGCAATCGACATCGACCTCGGTGGCGTCCTCGAGGAAGCGGTCCACGAGAACGGGGCGGTCGGGCGTGGCCTCGACCGCGGTTTCCATGTACTGGGTCAACTCCTCGTCGCTGTAGACGATCTGCATGGCGCGACCGCCGAGAACGAAACTGGGGCGGACGAGGCTGGGGTAGCCGATCCGCTTCGTGATCTCCAGCGCTTCCTCCAGCGAGGTGGCGGTGCCGCTGGGAGCCTGATCGAGGCCGAGCTCGTCGAGGAGGGCGGCGAAGTACTTGCGGTCCTCGGCCAGCTCGATGCTCTTGGGCGAGGTCCCGATGATGCGGACGCCGTTTTCCTCAAGTCCCTTGGCGAGGTTCAGCGGGGTCTGGCCGCCGAACTGGACGATGACGCCGAGGACCTGGTCGTCGCGGTTTTCCCGCTCGTAGATGTTGAGCACGTCCTCGAGGGTGAGGGGCTCGAAATAGAGTTTGTCCGAAGTGTCGTAATCGGTCGAGACGGTCTCGGGGTTGGAGTTGACCATGATGGTCTCGTAGCCGAGCTCGCGCAGGGCGAAGCTGGCGTGGACGCAGCAGTAGTCGAATTCGATTCCCTGCCCGATGCGGTTGGGGCCGCCGCCGAGGATGATGACCTTCTTCTTGTCGCTGTCGCGGACCTCGTCCTCGATTCCGTAGGTCGAGTAGTAGTAGGGCGTGAAGGCTTCGAACTCGGCAGCGCAGGTGTCGACGAGGCGATAGGTGGGAAGGACGCCGAGGGCCTTCCGTCGCTCCCGCACCACCGGTTCGGGCAGGCCGGACCCGACCGCGATCTGCCGGTCCGAAAACCCGAGCCGCTTGGCTCGACGCCAATCCGGTGGATCCGACGTCCCGCCGGATTCGTCCGACGCGGGCAACTCCTCCCGTGCCTGCACGATTTCCTCGATCTGCCGCAGGAACCAGCGGTCGATCTTGGTCAGGGCGAACACTTTTTCGATCTCCCACCCGCGGGCGAAGGCCTGCGCGAGGAAGAAAATGCGTTCGGCGTTCGGCACGCTCAGTTTGGTGGTGAGAGTCTCGTCATCCACCTCGACATCGGCTCCGTCACCGATCAATCCAAAGCGCTTGATCTCCAGGCTCCGCAGCGCCTTTTGCAGGCTCTCCTTGAAGGTCCGCCCGATGGACATGGCCTCGCCGACGGATTTCATCTGTGTGGTCAGGGTCTCGTCGGCACCGGGGAATTTTTCGAAAGTGAAGCGCGGCACCTTCGTCACGACGTAGTCTATGGTCGGTTCGAAGCTGGCCGGAGTCTCGCGGGTGATGTCGTTGCGGATCTCGTCGAGGGTGTAGCCGACCGCCAGCTTGGCCGCGATCTTGGCGATGGGAAATCCGGTCGCCTTGGAGGCGAGGGCCGAACTGCGCGAGACCCGCGGGTTCATTTCGATCACGATCATGCGACCGTTCTCGGGATTGACAGAAAACTGGATGTTGGAACCTCCCGTCTCCACCCCGATCTCGCGGATCACGGCGAAGGAGGCGTCGCGCATGATCTGGTATTCACGATCGGTCAGGGTCTGCGCGGGTGCCACGGTGATGGAGTCCCCGGTGTGGACGCCCATGGGATCGAAGTTCTCGATCGAGCAAATGATGACGCAGTTGTCGGCCTTGTCGCGCATCACCTCCATCTCGTATTCCTTCCACCCGAGGAGCGATTCCTCGACGAGGACTTCGTTGACCGGAGAAAGGTCGAGCCCGCGGGCGACGATGGTTTCGAACTCCTCGCGGTTGTAGGCGATCCCGCCGCCGGTTCCGCCGAGGGTGTAGGCCGGGCGGATGATGAGGGGGAAGGAGCCGATCTCGTTGGCGATGCCGTGGGCTTCCTCCATGCTGTGGGCCACGCCCGAGTGAGGCATGTCGAGGCCGATGCGAATCATCGCCTCTTTGAAGAGGAGCCTGTCCTCCCCTTTCTCGATGGCCTCGGCGTTGGCCCCGATGAGACGGACTCCGGCCTTCTCCAGAAAACCCGAACGGACCAGCTCCATCGCGGTGTTGAGGGCGGTCTGTCCTCCCAGGGTCGGGAGGAGCGCGTCGGGTTTTTCCTTTTCGATGATTTTCTCGACGGCGGCAGCGGTGATCGGCTCGATGTAGGTGCGATCCGCGAATTCCGGATCGGTCATGATCGTGGCCGGGTTCGAATTCACCAGCACGACCGAGTATCCCTCCTCGCGCAACGCCTTGCAGGCCTGAACGCCCGAATAGTCAAATTCACAGCCCTGCCCGATGACGATGGGGCCTGAACCAATGAGGAGGATTTTTTGAATCGAAGTGTCTCGCGGCATTTTCCAGAAAGCTGAAATTTGTCACCCCTTGCATGGGGCCGGGGAAATCGCAATCGGGAAACCTGTTTTTCCCCGTCCGGTGCCCATTATTCGACACGCCGGGATCGCTCCATTCCCGCGACCGACGTGACCGCCGACGCGAATCGCGATGACTTTCCGCTTGAAAAGAAAGGCATTTCTCTCAACTATGGACAGACCCTTTGCCCGCCATGAATCGTTCCTCCCTCCTTCTCACCGCTCTGATCGTCTGCATCGGCACTTCCTCCCTCGCGGAGCAGTACCAGAACATCAAACCGGGACTGCGCTGTCACTTCGCCCGCAAGGACCGCAGCTTCTGCAAAGTTTTCCCCAATTTCTCCCTCCGCCACGGCATCTGCAGCCCCCAACCCGAGGTCCTCGGCAACATCGAGTGGTGCCGGGAGGACATCACCGTGACCGAACGCCTCGAATGCGGCGAATACGAGACCTACGAAGCGGTCGTGATCACCTACCGTCCCGTCTACGAGAACGGGGCTTGGGGCAAGAAATTCAAGCGCACGTTCCGGAAAGAACCCACTCTCATCACGCCCCCCGTCCTCGTCCAGAGCTCCAAGTGAGCGGCGGCGCTCCGATTTCCAAAACGAACTGTCGAGCCGCCCAACCGCCGGAACACCGAAATATCGGGCGACAGGGAGGTCCGGCGAGGCCCCCATGAAGAACGGTTCCCCCACTTCCCCCGCCCGG
>JAAYAT010000143.1 GCA_012719225.1 Verrucomicrobiaceae bacterium | reverse complement strand
GGAACGGCTGTCCGGTGGTGTTGCCGAGACACGACAATTTCATCCAGCGGGTCCTCTCGCTCTCGGACCGGCTCTGGCTTTGTTTCATCCCCGACGGCGCCCACGTCCCGTTTTTCGCGCTGAAAAATTACCTCAAGATCGCCGGACTGGAGCGGACCATTTTTACGACCGACGCGATCATGGCGGCGGGACTCGGACCGGGCACCTACGAACTCTCGGGGGAACCGGTTGAAATCGACGAAGCGGGGGTGGCACGTCGCCCCGGTTCGCCCAATCTCGCGGGCTCGACAATCCGCGGTCACCAGGTGGCGGCCAATCTACGGGAGCACCTCGGTCTCAGCGAGGCGGAGGTGCGGCAGGTCTATCACGATAACCCCATGCGGGCATTGGGTCTTGTCTGAAAGCACATTAGATTGACTTTTTCCACTGTTCCCTCATTTACGAGAACGCTATGAAACACCCATTGGAACCCGTGATGGCGGACCGTCCCTGCCCGCTCACGGGAACGCGGGAGGCGGCGGTGGTGGCGACCCGCTCGCGCGATGGCGGGGAACTGCGGAACGTGATTTCGCTCGCGAGCGGCCTCATCTACGTGGATCCGCTCCCGCGGGAGGATTTGGCGAAATTCTACCGCGAGGAATACCGCGTTTCCTACAAACAAACCTTCACGCCGAAGCCCGAGCACATCCTCCGGGCGGCGCGGGTCTGCCGGGACCGGTTGGGGCATTCGGGCGGGATCGTGAAGAAGGGGATGCGCTGCCTCGACATCGGGGCGGGCGGCGGAGAGTGGGTCTACTACCTGAAAACCCTCGGTTGCGAATCCCGCGGGATCGAGCCGAACGAGGGTTACGGAAGTTTCGCCAAGGACCACTACGGGGTGGAGGTCTTTCTCGGGATGTATCAGGATGCGGACCTCCCGGCGGCTTCGTTTGATGTTCTTTCCCTCTTTCAGGTGCTCGAACACCTCGCCGATCCGGTGACCGATCTGCGTCGCATGAGCGCCTACCTGAAGCCCGGCGGACGCTTTCTCATCGAAGTCCCCGACATTCTCTTCGCGGGGATGCGCTTCGATCACAAGTGGCACGCGGGGCATCTCTTCGGCTTCGACGCCCTCACTCTGGAGGCGGTCGCGGCGAAGGCGGGTCTGCGGAAAGTGAGTCTGGAGGTGCTGCCGGGCAATCTGTTCGGGGTGTTTGAAAAAACCGGGGAGGAATCGCTCGCCCTGCCCGAGCTGGGAGGGCATTGCGAAGAGGCCGGGGCCGCTCTCCGGGCGGGTCGGGCGCGCTACTGGGCGCTCCCCCGGACCTATGGAAAAGTGCCGCGCCGCCTCCTCCACCGGATCGCCGAAAACTGTTCCTCCCGCCGGGCGGGAGGGCCGCGGGAGATCCTCGATTCGGTTTTCCAAAACGATGCGGCGTAGATTCGAAAGAGCGCTCAGAAATCCGCTCTTTTGAGTGGTTTTCCCCGCGAATGTCATTACCGTGCGACCGGGGAATCCGACGAAGTGGTCTCGTCGCGGCGACGGAAAACGGGGTGCGCTTCCCGTTCCTACCGCTTCGTCAGATTCTTCCCAACCGACTCAGCCCGACACACGCCCAGGACCCATGGCCGGAAACCGACACAGTATAGATTGCAGGCTCGCCGGGATACTCGTTCCGGTGTTTTCCCTCCGGCATGAGAACGATCTCGGCATCGGCGACGTCCGTTCGCTGCGCGATTTTGTCAATTTCGCCGCGGAGACCGGATTCGGCTTCGTCCAGCTCCTCCCGGTCAACGAGACAGGGCCGGACAACAGTCCCTACAATGCGATCAGTTCGGTGGCGATCGAGCCGATGACTCTCGATTGTTCGCCCGACGGACTCAAGGATCTCAGCCAAGAGACCTTCGAGGAGGTGCTCTCCGTTCACGATCTGGAGTCCCTGCGGGAGGGTGCGGTCCAGTACGCCGAGGTGCGGCGGCTCAAACACGATCTGCTCCGCCGCGCCTACGAGCGGTTTTGCGAGACCGTGCTCCACAAGGTCGATACGCGGGCGGCGTCCTTCGAGGCCTTTTGCCGAGATGAGTCGGTGTGGCTGAACGACTACTGTCTTTTCCGATTCCTGATGGACCGCGAGGGGGGCAGCCAGGTGTGGCAGTTGTGGCCGACGCATTGCCAAAGCCGTGAGCACGCCCTCGATGTCATCGTGGAAGAGGCCAAAATTCATCCCGACGAAATCGATCGCGAGCTGCGCTACTACGCCTACGTGCAGTGGATCGCTTTCACCCAATGGGACGAGGTCGCGGATCACGCGAGGTCGAAGGGGGTGGCCCTGATGGGCGACATTCCTTACGGGATCAGTCTCTACAGCGTCGATGTCTGGGCGAATCCGGAGATTTTCGACCTCGACTGGTATGGCGGCGCTCCGCCCGAGCAGCTTTTCAAAGACGACGAATTCGTTCAGAAATGGGGGCAGAACTGGGGCATCCCGCTCTACCGTTGGGATGTGCTCGAGGCGCGGGATTTCGACTGGTGGCGACAGCGCGTCGCCCAAACGACCCGGTTCTTCGAGATGTTCCGGGTGGATCACGCGCTGGGGTTTTATCGAATCTATTCCTTCCCGTGGAATCCGGTGCGGAACGCGGAATTTCTCCCGCTCAGCCAGGAGGAGGCGGCGGGCCATTGCGGCGGGCATCTCCCCGGATTCCGCCCGAGAGGGGACGACACCGAGGAATCCAAGGCGGCGAACCGCGCCGAAGGGGAAAAATACCTGCGCATGGTCCTCGAAGCGGCGGGCGACGCCGAGGTCATCGCCGAAGATCTCGGGACCGTGCCCGACTACGTGCGTCCCTCCCTCGCCGCACTCGGGATCGCGGGGATGAAGGTGCCGCAGTGGGAGTTCAGCGACGGTCACATCACCTCGGGTCTCCACTATCCCGCGCTCTCCTTCGCCACCTACGCGTCCCACGATCACGCGCCGATGCGGGCGCAGTGGGAGCAGCAGCACGAGCAGATGAGCGAACACGGGGAGGAGAGCCACGAGCACTGGGAGGCGAGGAATTTCCTCCACAGTCTTTGTCGCTTCGCCGGGATCGAGCGTCCCCACGGTATCACCCCCGAGTATTCGCCGGAGATCTGGGATCAGCTCATGCGCGGACTCTGCCTCTCCCACTCGGACCGCGTCGCCTTTCTCATCAACGACCTCCTCCACGAGACCCGTCGCATCAACATTCCCGGCGTCATGGGCGGACTCAACTGGAGCTACCGGCTCGAGATGACGGCGAAAGAACTGACCGCGGGCAAAGAGTTCGGAGAACTCCGCGAGAATCTCAAAAATATCTTGAATGAAACAGGTCGTTCGCGAAGGGTGCGGCCCCGCTCTTCCTGACGTGCGTCGCTCCGGCGCAGGCCATCGTATTTTCCAAAACACATCCTATATCATCCTACTATGAGCAACCCCATACGTGTCGCTGTGACCGGTGCCGCCGGTCAGATCGGTTATTCCCTCCTCTTTCGTATCGCCAGCGGCGCGATGTTCGGCCCCGACCAAAAGGTGGCCTTGAATCTCATCGAGATCGAACCCGGAATGAAAGCCCTCGAAGGCGTCGTGATGGAACTCGATGACTGCGCTTTCCCGCTCCTCACCGACATCCAAGCGACTTCCGATCTCGACCGGGGCTTCACCGACGCGAACTGGGCTCTCCTCGTCGGCAGCGTGCCGCGCAAACAAGGCATGGAGCGCAAGGATCTCCTCGGCATCAACGGCAAGATTTTCACCGGTCAGGGCAAGGCTATCGCCGCCAACGGCGCTTCCGACGTCCGCACCCTCGTCGTGGGCAACCCCTGCAACACGAACTGTCTCATCGCGATGCACAGCGGTGCCGACGTGCCGAAGGACCGCTGGTTCGCGATGACCCGACTCGATGAAAACCGGGCCAAATCCCAGCTCGCCGCCAAGGCCGGGGTCCATGTCAGTGACGTGAGCCGGACCACGATCTGGGGGAACCATTCGGCGACCCAGTATCCCGACTTTACCAACGCCCTCATCGGGGGCAAGCCCGCCGCGGAGGTGATTCAGGACCAGACCTGGCTCCAGGGCGAGTTCATCGAGACGGTGCAGAAACGCGGTGCGGCGATCATCGCGGCGCGTGGATCGTCCTCCGCCGCCTCGGCCGCCAACGCCATCGTCGACACCGTGCGCAGTCTGACCACCCCGACTCCCGAAGGAGACTGGAACAGCGTCTGTGTCTGTTCGGACGGTTCCTACGGCATCGACGAGGGACTCATCGCCTCGGTCCCGATCCGGGTCGTCGGAGGAAAATGGGAAAGAGTCACGGATGTCCCGATCGACGAGTTCAGCAAAGGCAAGATTGAGGCGACCGTAGCGGAACTGCGGGAAGAACGCGATGCCGTGGCCGACCTGCTTCCCTCCGCCTGATTGCCCGATAATTCGATTTCTCTCCAGTCAAAGAAGCTCCGCCTATCCTTGAGGATACCCTGTTGACGGAATCGTTCATCACGGTTAAGTCATCCCTCTTTTCTTTCGAAGACTTTCTTGATTTCTGAAATTATTTTGGCAAGCTGCCGTAAGTTATTCCCAGTTAATACTTTGTGATTCCAAGTTAAGCCTGTGAACCCGGTTTTGCCCCGGGTTGCGGGCTTGCTCGTTTTGATCTTTCTCCCGACCTTCCTGTTACTATGTCCGAGCAAAAACCAGCGACACACGAGCCTCTGGCTATCGTAGGCATCGGTTGCCGCCTCCCCGGGGGTGTCAACGGCCCCGAATCTTTCTGGCAAATGATGGTCGAAGGTCGTTCGGGGATCATCCCAGTGCCGACGGATCGCTGGAACCGGGAGCGCTGGTACCACGAAAACGTGGAAATTCCCGGCAAGATGATCACCAAGTGGGGCGGGTTCATCCACGACTTCGACAAGTTCGACGCCCAGTTTTTCGGGATTTCACCGCGGGAAGCGCTCCGCATGGATCCCCAGCAGCGCTGGATGCTGGAGGCGGCCTGGGAGTCGCTCGAGGACGCGGGCATGTCTCCGGCGGGTCTGCGCGGCAGCAAGACCGCCGTCTACGTCGGGATCGCGTCGAACGACTACGCCAACGTCGCCCAGAGCGATCCGCGCAACGTCGATGTCCACACCAACTCGGGGAGTACGCTCTCGATCGCGTCGAACCGCATCTCCTATCTTTTCGACCTCAAAGGCCCCTCGGTCTCGGTCGATACGGCTTGCTCCTCCGCGCTGGTGGCGATCAACCTCGCCTGTGAGAGCGTCTGGTCGGGAGAGGCGACGATGGCGCTGGCCGGTGGGGTCAACGCACTGCTCACGCCCGATGCCTCGATCGGATTTTCCAAAGCGACGATGCTCTCGCCCTCGGGCCAGTGTTTCGCCTTCGACGACCGCGCCAACGGATACGTCCGTGGGGAAGGCGCGGGGATGTTCGTGATCAAGACCCTCGCCGACGCCCGTCGCGACGGGGACCGGGTCTATTGCACGATCCGCGCGGCGGTGATCAATCAGGACGGCAACACCTCCTCGATGACGGTGCCGGGCGTGGAAACCCAGGCGAGAATGCTGGAGGATGCCTACGCCAAGGCGGGCATCGAGCCCAAGCAGGTCCGCTACATGGAGGCCCACGGCACCGGAACGCCGGTGGGGGATCCCATCGAAACCCGGGCGCTCGGCCAGGTCCTTTCGCAGGGACGCGACGAGGGCGACTACTGTCTGATCGGGTCCGTCAAGACCAACATCGGGCACCTTGAGTCCGGTTCGGGCGTGGCGGGATTGGCTAAGGCGGCCTTGGTTCTCTATCACGACACCGTCCCGGCGAGCCTCAATTTCAAGCGACCCAATCCGAACATCCCCTTCGAAGAGTTCAAGCTGAAGGTCGCGGCGGATCTGCAACCGCTCCCGCATCTCGGGGATTTCCTCCCGGTGGTCGGGGTGAACAGCTTCGGTTTCGGCGGGACGAACTCCCACATCGTGCTGGAGGCGGCGCCCGCTCCGGTCGCCGCGACTAAGGATGGACTCCCTCCGAGCGTCGACGGGAAATCCGCCGACGGGGAGGGTGTGGACGCGCCCGCCGCGGAGAAGGCCGATCGTCCCGTCCTCGTGCCGCTGTCCGGCCGGGGGGACGACGCCCTGCGCGACTCCGTCATCAAATGGCGCCGTTTTCTCAAGGCGACGAACAGCGAACTTTCCGGGATCGCCGCCGCGGCGGGGAGAAAACGCGAGCATCACGACAACCGCCTCGCCTTTGTCGCACGGGATTCGGAGGAACTCATCCACGGCATGACCGAGTGGCTCGCGACCAAGGACGGAGCCAACGTGGTCGCGGGACGACCTGCTCCCGAGGCGCACCCGCTGGTGTTCGTCTACACCGGTCAGGGAGCCCAGTGGTGGGCGATGGGGCAGGAGCTCATTCAGCGCGAACCCGTTTTCCGCCGTGTTCTCGAAGAGATGGACGCGCATCTCAAGCCCCTCGCGGGCTGGTCTCTCATCGAGGAGATGACCCGCGACGAGGCGAATTCGCAAATCAACCGCACCAACATCGCGCAACCGGCCATCTTCGGACTTCAGATCGCCCTGACGGAGCTCTGGAAATCGTGGGGGATCGTCCCCTCGAAAGTGGTCGGTCACTCGGTCGGGGAAGTCGCCGCCGCCTACGTGGCCGGGGCCTACACGATGGAGGACGCGGTCACGATCATTTACCATCGCTCCCGCCTGCAGGACATGACCGGCGGGAAAGGCCGCATGGTCGCGGTCGGTCTCTCCCAGTCCGAAGCCCGCAAGGTCATCGCCGGAAAGGAAGACCAGGTCCAGGTCGCGGTGATCAACAGCCCCGGGATGGTCACCCTGGCAGGCGACACCGAGCCGCTCGAGGCGCTCGTCGCCACGCTGGAGGAGGAGGGAAAATTCGTCCGCTGGCTGCGGATTGATTACGCCTTCCACACCCACCAGATGGAGCCGATCAAGGACGAACTCCTCGAAACGCTCTCCGGGATCCAACCCCGTGCCACCACCATTCCCTACATTTCAACCGTGACCGGCGGGATCTGCGAGGGAACGAAACTCGACGGGGAATACTGGTGGCAGAACGTCCGTGAGTCCGTCCTTTTCGCTCCGGCCATCGCCAACCTGATCCGCTCGGGCGAGGATTCCTTCCTCGAAGTGGGGCCGCATCCGGCGCTGCAGAATCCCATCATGGAGTGCCTCTCCGATCAGGGGCGCAAGGGGTTCTATTTCTCCAGCCTGAAACGGAAAACGGACGAGTCGGTCGAGCTGCTGACGAATCTCGCCCGCCTCCACGTCCACGGCTACGAGGTGGATTGGAAAGCCGTCAACCAGTCGGATGGCGCGGACGTGCGCCTGCCCACCTACGCCTGGCAGAAGGAGACCTACTGGCTGGAGTCCGCCGAGGGACAATACCTCCGCTGCGCTCCCTTCGAGCATCCTCTGCTCGGTCTGGCGCAGACCGCTCCGTGTCCGACCTGGCGATTCGAACTCGACCCCCGCTACTTCACCTGGCTCGACGACCACCGTTTCTGGGACAGCGTCGTTTTCCCGGCGTCCGGCTACGGCGAAATCGGTCTGGCCATCGCGCGCAAGCTTTTCCCCGACGAAAACTATGCCGTCGAGGATCTGGAGATGAAGAAGGCGCTCTTCGTCTCCGAGGAAAAAGTGCCCGTCGTGGAGGTCATCTTCGATCCGACCACCCGCGTCTTCCAGATATTCAGTTCCGTGGGAGAAAGAAAGGACTGGGATCTCAATTGCCAGGGCGTGCTCCGCAAGCAGCCGCTCCCGGTCGATCACTCCGTCGATCTGGAGGCGATCAAGGCGAATCTGCCGCGGCATTTTTCGCACGAGGAATACTACGAGGACTACGAGGAGGCCGGCTACCAGTTCCGCCCTCTCTTCCAACATCTCGAGAACGTGTGGCGGCGGGACGGCGAGGCGCTCGCCGAAATGGTCGCACCGGAGGGTCTCCGCGACAGCATCCCCGACCATCATTTCCACCCGGCGGTGCTCGATGCCTGTTTCCACACCGTCAAAGGTGGCCAGGTCATCCCCGACGGGGCCCTGGCGACGGATTATTTCTACCTCCCGGCGGCGATTCGCAGCATTCGCCTCCACGTCGAGAAGCTCCCGCTGCGGCTCTGGGGCCATGCCCTGGTGAACTCGGACAACGACCGCGAGTATATCATCGCCGACATCAAGATTTATGACGACGGGGGCAATCTCGTCGCGGAAGTCTACGGTTTCCGTGCCGACCGGGTCGAGCAGGCCCAAACAGATGATCTGGAAAAATGTCTCTACACGGCCTCCTGGGAACCGCTCCGGCTCAAGGGAACGCGAATCGACGGCGGTGCCGCTCTGCCCGATCCGGACTGTCTCGTGACGGCGGCCAACGAGGGACTCCAGGCGCTCTACGATGCGCGGGGTCTCGCGAATCACTACGATCAATTCCTCCCCGCGATGGAGGAACTGTCGCGCCAGTTCATCGTGAACGCCTATCTCGATCTGGGGTGGACGCCCCGGGTCGGCGACATCATCACGGTGGAGCGGCAGATGCGCGATCTCATGATCGCCGATCAGCACGCGAAGCTCGTCTACGGACAGCTCACCGCGCTCAGCGAAGGCGGATTCCTCAAGCCCGTCGGGGAAGATTCCTGGGAAGTGATCGATATCCCGGTGCGCGAGGAAGCACTCAAGTGGGTCGACAAGCTCGCCCAGCAGATGCCCGAGTTCGCCTCCGAGGCGGAACTGCAAAAGCTGGCCGGACCGAATCTCGCCGGTGTCCTCTGCGGGGAACTCGACCCCCTCGAGGTTCTCTTCCCACACGGTTCCTCCCACGTCATGGAACGCTTCTATCGGGAGGGTGCGGATTTCCCGGTGATCAACGAACAGATCCGTCTCGCCCTCGCGGCGGCGGTGAAAAATCTCCCCCAGCGCCGCGCCCTCCGCGTGCTCGAAGTGGGGGCGGGAACGGGTTCGCTCACCGGACACATCCTTCCGGCATTTCCTCCCGAGCGCACCGAATACTACTTCACGGACAACGGCCCCAGTTTCCTCCAGGCGGCGCAGGACCGCTTCGAGAAAGACTATCCCTTCGTCGAATACAAGATGTTCGACTGTGAGAAATCTCCCGAGGCCCAGGGCTTCGAGTCGCACTACTTCGACATCATCATCGCCTCGAACGTCATTCACGCGACCAGTGATCTCCGCGCCACCCTGGGGAATCTGCGCGAATCGCTCGCTCCCGACGGCATCCTCATGTTCCTCGAGGTGACCTGGCGTCGGGCCACCCTCGACAACGTCTTCGGACTTCTCCCGGGATGGTGGAGGTTCGCCGACAGTGACCTGCGCGAGCACAGCGCCCTGCTGAGCCGCCCGCAGTGGGAATCGCTCCTTACGGAACTCGATTTCCGCGACGTGACCAGTTTCATCAGCTCTCCGAAAAGCGAGGAGGACCAGCAGGCCTGTCTCGTGGCCCGCGCTCCGCTCGCTCTCGACGCGGAGACCGATCCCGGGGACGAAGAACCCGTCGCCAGCGAACCGGAGACCGACGGATCCGACCGCGACGTCCTCCTCGTGACCACCGACGCCTCGGGCATGTCGGAGAAGCTGGCAGAAGGATTCGCCGGGAAAGAGGTCGAAGTCCTCCCGGTGGACGGCGATGTCGCGGCGATCGAAACGGCCCTCGACGCGCTCGCGGAAGCGGGGCGTTGCGTCCGTGCCGTCGTGCATACCCTCTCGCTCGATCATCCCGTCGCGGCGACCCTCGATCTCGAAACACTCAATGCGGCGCAGGACTCGGGGGTTCGTTTCGCCCACGCCCTCGTCAAATCCCTCACCGCTCGCGAGTGGTCGAGGAAACCCCGGGTCTTTTTCCTGACCCGAGGCACGATGCCGGTGGAACCGGGCGAATCCCTTCCCGGACTTGCCTCGGCCCCGCTCACCGGTCTCCTCCGGGTGGCCAACAACGAGCACCCCGATTACCACTGGACCCAGATCGATCTCGACCCCAGGGCCGGTGACGATGCCGGGACCGGTGCGTTTGAAATCGAGGACATCGTCGCGGAAATCCTCTTGGTGGAGCGCGAACACGAGATCGCTTTCCGCCGCAACGGACGCTACGTGCGCCGGATCCATCGCGTGAAATCCGACGATCTCCCGCTCCGCACCCGCAACGCGGTGCGGGCCGATGGCGAGGTGCAGCCCTATCGCCTCCAGATCGACAAACCGGGGATCCTCACGAACCTCTCCCTCAACGAAACGGTTCGTCGCGAACCCGAATCGGAGGAGATCGAGATCCTCGTCAAAGCGGGCGGGATCAATTTCCGCGATGTCATGAAGGCCCTCGGGATTTATCCGGGTCAGCCGGTCGACCTGAAGTGGTTCGGCGATGATTTCAGCGGCGTGGTCGTAAAAGTCGGCTCCGGCGTGAAAGATCTCAAGCCGGGGGACAAGGTCGTGGGCATGGCCCCGTATTGCTTCCGCAGCTACGTCACGGTTCACCGCCACATGGTGTTCCGCATGCCGGACTCGATGAGCTTTGTCGAGGGGGCGACGCTCCCGACCGTTTTCCTGACATCGCACTATGCGATCAACGAACTCGCCCGCATGGAGAAGGGGGAGAGTATCCTCATTCACGCCGGCACCGGCGGGGTGGGGCAGGCCGCGATCCAGATCGCCAAACATCTCGGACTCACGATTTTCTCCACGGCGGGCAGTCCGGAAAAACGCCAACTCCTCCAGGACATGGGGGTGCATCATGTTCTCGACTCGCGCACCCTGAAGTTCGCCGACGAGATCATGGAGATCACCGGAGGCGAAGGAGTCGACGCCGTCCTCAACTCTCTCGCGGGAGATTTCATTCCGAAAAACTTCAGCGTCCTCAAGACCTTCGGGCGCTACATGGAGATCGGAAAAGTCGATGTCTACGGGAATTCGAAAATCGGCCTCGAACCGCTCCGCAACAACATCAGCTTCTTTGTCATCGACCTCGCCCAGCATCTCCAGAGCAAGCCCGCCTACATCGCGCGGATGTTCTCCGAGCTGGAGAAAATGTTCTCCGACGGCAGTTACGAGCCGCTCCCCAACACGGTCTTCCCCGTCACCGAAGTGGTCGAGGCCTTCCGTTACATGGCCGCCGGCAAGCACATCGGGAAGAACGTCCTCGACTTCGACCTGCCCGAAATTCCGGTCGGACAATCGACCAAGGAAGGGCACCGTTTCCGCGGTGACGGCACCTATCTCATCACCGGCGGGGCAGGGGGCTTCGGCCTCGAATTGGCCGTCTGGATGGCGAAAAACGGGGCGCGTCATTTCGCTCTGATGAGTCGATCGGGTCCGAACGAGGAATCCCTCGCCACGATCGAGCGGCTGCGCGCCTCCGGCGTCGAGGTGATCGACGCCCGCGGTGACGTCACCTCTCGCAAGGATCTCGATGGCATCATCGCCGGGATCCAGAAAGGGGACGCCCCGCTCATCGGCGTGATCCACGGGGCCATGGTCCTCGACGACGAATTCCTCGCGGTCCTCGACGAGGAACGCTTCGACCGGGTGCTCCTGCCGAAAATGCTGGGAGCGTGGAACCTCCACGAGGCCACCCTCGACATTCCCCTGGAGCACTTCATTTCCTTCTCCTCCTTCTCCGCCGTAATCGGAGCGGTGAAGCAGTCGAACTACAACGCGGGGAACGTCTTCCTCGACCAACTCGCCCATTACCGGCGCTCGCTCGGCCTGCCCGCGCTGACTTTCAACTGGGGCGCTCTCGAAGGGGCCGGCTTCGTCGCGCGGAACGAGAAAACCCAGCAGTACCTCGAAATGGTCGGTCTCGGGGCGACGACGATGGAGGAAACGCTCTACCTTTTCGGTCTCGGGGCGCCCTCCGACGCCACGCAGCTCGGCACCGCCCGGTGCGACTGGGCCGCTCTGGCGCGCTTCAGTCCTTCGGTTTCAGGTTCGAACATGTTTGTGGACGTGGTGCCGCGGACCAACGCCGGAGGCGGGGACTCCATGGCCGCCCGCATCCTCGAAACCTCGCCCGAAAAACGTCTCGGTCTCGTCGAGGATCTCATCGCCGCGCAGGTCGGAGCCGTTCTTGGGACCGATGCCGCGCGCCTCGACAAGGACACCCCGCTGACCAACCTCGGGCTCGACTCCCTCATGGCGATCGAACTGGTCAACCGCATCGAGGAGAAACTCGGCATGTCCATGCCGATGGGATCGGTCCTCAACGGTCCCAACATCCGCGATCTCTCCATTCCGGTTCTGGAAAAACTCATCGAAACCGGAGGCAATCGCGCCGGTGTCGACGGCGCGGTCGACGCCGCGTCGCTGGTGCCCTTCGAAGCGACCGGAACCATGCCCGAAGTGTTCCCGCTCAGCGAAGGGCAGAAGGCGCTTTGGTTCCTCAATCGTCTCGCCCCGGATTCTTCGGCCTACAACCTGGTGTTCTCCGGCAAGTTCCGTCCGCTCCTCGACATCGATGCGATGAAGAAGGCCTTCGCGCTGCTCTTCGAGCGTCATCCGCTCATCGACGTCACCTTCACGACCCGGGACGGCGAGCCCGTCCAAGTGGTCCAGAAAGGGCGCACCATCGACTTCCGCGAGCACGACTGCACCGCTCTCGACGACGAGCAGCTCAAGCGGCTCATCAGCGAACACGCGGATCGTCCCTTCCATCTCGAACGCGGTCCGGTGGTGCGGCTGGAACTTTTCCGCACGGCGGACGAGGCCCACGTCGCGCTCCTCAGCATGCACCACATCGTCTCCGACGCCTGGTCCATCGCGGTCATGATCCAGGATCTCATCGAGTACTATTTCTCGACGAAAATGGGACGCACGCCGCAGGTCGAGCCCATCGCCGCGACTTACGCCGACTTCGTGAACTGGGAGAAATCCCATCTCGAGAGCGATTCGGGCGAGCGCATGTTCGATTTCTGGAAAGACCATCTCGCCGGAGCGCCCTCCGCCCTCGATCTCCCGACGGACCGCCCCCGACCCGCCGTGCAGACATTCAACGGCGCGACCTACGGCTTCCAGTTCGACGAGAGCCTCACCGAAGCCGTCGGGGAGCTTTCCAAGAAAAACAACGTGACCCTTTTCACGACCTTGCTCTCGGCCTACAACCTCCTCATGCACCGCTACTGCCAGCAGGAGGACATCGTCATCGGCGTGCCGCTGGCGGGCCGGACCCAGCCCGAACTCCGCGGCAATGTCGGCTACTACATCAATCCCGTGCCGCTCCGCAGCGTCATCGACGGGGAGGAGACCGTGGTCGACTACCTCGCGGCGAACAGCGAGCGGGTCAGCGGCGCGCTGGAGAACCAGCAGTATCCTTTCGCCCGCATGGTGGACCGGCTCCAGGTGGTGCGCGACGCGGGGCGCTCGCCTCTCTTCCAGGTGAGTTTCTCCATGGAAAAAGTGCCCGGCATCGACGACGAGGGGATCGCTGTGTTCCTGATCAGTCAGGGCGGCCACACTTTCCACGTCGGCGATCTCTCGATGGAGACGATCGACCTGACGACCCGCCAGGCCCAGTTCGAGATCACCCTGACCCTCGAAGAAGCCGGCGGCCAGCTCTTCGGCTGCTGGCAATACAACCGCGATCTCTTCGACGAGGCGACCATCGCCGCTCTCAGCGGACTCTACGAACAGGTTCTCCGTGAGATTTCCGAGAATCCCTCGGCGAAAATATCGGAGATCAATCTCCTCAGCGAAGGCGGGGAACGCGAGGTTCTCGTCGATCTCAACGAGACGACGACCGACTATGAGCGGGATGCCCTGCTCCACGACCTCGTCGCCGCGGTGGTCAAGAAGAACGACGAAGAGACCGCCGTGATTTTCGGGGAAACCCATGTCACCTACGGCGAACTGAACCGCCACAGCAACGGCGTCGCCCGCCAACTGATCGAAGCCGGGGTCGTTCCCGGGGACAACGTCGGCGTGCTGGTGGATCGTTCGCCGGGGATGATCGCATCCCTCCTCGGGACGCTCAAAGCCGGGGCGACCTACGTCCCGCTCGATCCCGAGTTCCCCGCGCAGCGTCTCGAGATGATGCTGGAGGACGCCGCTCCCCGGGCGCTTCTTTCTTCCGAACGGCTCTCCGATTCGCTCCCCGAAGGAAGCTGGACCAACCTCGTTCTCGAAGAGATCGAGCCGACCTCCAAATCACCCGAGGTGAAAGGTCTCACCCCGGATTCCCTCGCCTATATCATTTACACCTCGGGATCGACCGGGAAACCCAAGGGGGTCGAGATCCCGCATCGTGCCGCCGTCAACTTCCTGCGCTCGATGCAGGCGGAACCAGGCCTGACCTCCGCGGACCGGCTCCTTGCGGTGACGACCCTTTCCTTTGACATTTCCCTGCTGGAGATGTTCCTCCCGCTGCTCGCGGGTGCTTGCGTGGTGGTCGCCTCGACCGAGGATGTCAAAG
>JAAYAT010000142.1 GCA_012719225.1 Verrucomicrobiaceae bacterium | reverse complement strand
AGGCACTCCCCTGCCGGGCCGCGAGGAGTATCTCGACAGCGAGAAATACCAACTCAAGGAGCGGGATTGGAACAAACCGGGCAACATCAAGCCCTTCCTGACCCGGCTGAACCGGGCGCGACGCGAGCATCCCGCCCTCCAGTCCTATGCCAACATCGACTTCATTCCGGCGGACAACGAGCACATCCTCGCCTTCCACAAATGGTCCGACGACGGACGGGACCACATCATCGTGGTCGTGAACCTCGATCCCCGCCAGCGTCACGAATCCAATATCCACCTGCCCCTCGACGACCTCGGACTGCCCCACGGAGAAGACTTCGAAGTCGAGGACGTACTCTTTGAGGAGGTCTATCAATGGCGTGAATCCACCAACTTCGTGTCTCTTGACCCGCGCACCAAGCCAGTCCACCTGTTAAAAGTGAGGAAACCGTAAACAACGCCGCAAACCACGGCTGCCATGGCCGGTTTGCTCCGCGTTTCAGGAACCACAGGAACCTCCCCCTTTTTATGCGTTCACGCTTGCTTACTTTTGCGATCTTCGGTCTGCTTCTCGTCGCCATCGGCGAATGGGATCTCCGCGCCCGCAAAACCACTCCGCTCACGAAACTGAATAATTTCTGGCTCGAGTTCTGTGTCGGCAACGCCGGCGACGCGATCCGGAATCCCGCCGTCTCCCTCATCCGCATCGACGACGGCTACGAACCGCTCCGCATCGGAGACGACGGAGACGTCGCCCGCGACGGTCGCCTCTCCCGGCTCGATTTCGCCACCATCCTCGGTTTTGTCGGCAAGATGAATCCGCACTCGGTCGCCTTCCTCCCCACCCCGACCTTCGACGAGAGTCTCGTCCTCAACCAGACCGACATCGTGCCGCTGAAAGACGCCGCGATGCAACTGCCCAAGCTCACCGTGGCGAGCACCATCTCCAACGACGGCGAGCAGGCCAAGGAAGCCGTGCCGCTCCGCTATCCCGCGCTCACCGTCGAAGGAGACGCGGCCGACATTCTCACCTTCACCCGCACCGTCGCCTACCCCGACCCGCAGATCCTCCAGAACGGAACCCCCGCCTTCCGGGAGATCGAGTCCGCCCGCGATCTCATCGGGAAAGATTCCATCCGCGTCCCTCTCGTGGCGAGACGCGGCGACGAGATCGCCCCTTCCCTGATCCTCGCGGCCGTCGCCGACCACGCCGGTGTTCCGCTCGATCAGATCGTCGTCCAGCTCGACGGTTCCCGGGCGGTCATCCGGGTCGGGGAGGCCCACAGCATTCCCATCGCCTCCGACGGGACCATGTCCGTCCCCGCCCACAGCGGCATCACCGCCTCGATGAAAAGCCTCTCCCGCGCCGAGGACGGCGCGATCCGGGAGACCTATCATTTCACCTCCCTCACTGTCGATGAACTCGCCTACACCGGCGAGGCCGACGACGAAGTGGCCAAGCGCATCCTCGCGAACTACCAGACCAAATTCGATTCGCTGAAGGAAAATCTCGTCCTGATCGGTTTCGACCGCACCGCCGACCGCCGCATCACCACCGCGAAAGGGGAAGTCCTCTCCGAGACCAGCCTCATCGCCCGCGCCATCGCGGTGATCCAGAGCGGACGCCACATCGAATGGTGGCCGACCTGGGTCCGCTGGCTCTCCCTTCTCGTCATCGCCGGGATCGCCGCCTGGCTCTTCCGATTGCCGCGCAATCGATTCCTTCCTTTCGCCCTCGTCGCCCTGCTCCTTTATTTCGCCGTGCAGGTGGTCGTTTTCTCCGCCACCCTGACGTGGACCCCGCCCTTCGCCGGCATGTCACTTTTCGCCCTGCTCCTCGTGATCGGCTTGGTCGTTCCGGGCGGACAAGCCACACCGCAAAGCAGCGCTCCCGAGAGCGACGCGTGATCCGGAGCCGCGAGCCGCTCCGCCGGAACCAGCCAGCCCTCACTCTTCCCCGAAGGGCTTCTCTTTGGCGAGCTTGATCACAGCGGCGACGAGTCCGGGAATGTCGCTCTTTTTCGCTTCGAGATCCGGGTCGTATCCGTTCTCCACGAGAGCTTCGGAGGTCACCGGACCGATGCTCGCGATCGCCGTCGCATCGGGAATGTCGAGACCGAGATCGAGGAAACACTCCACCGTCGAGGCGCTCGTGAAAGTGATGATGTCGGCCCCTTCCTCGGTGAAGCGTTTCACCGCTCCGGTGGGATCCTCCCGCTCCGTGACCGTCTCATAGGCGATCGCCTCGTCGAGAATGACACCCGCCGCGTTGAGCCGCGCCGCGAGGACATCGCGCGCGCCCTTGGCACGCACCCACAACATCGTCGTATTCTCGATCGAACCGATCTCCGTCTCCAACGCCTCGGCGAGGGCTTCGGCGACGTGTTTCTTCGGCATCAGGTCGGTTCCAATGTGATATTCCTTCAACTTCGCCGCCGTGCCCGGACCCACCGCCGCGATGCGCGCTCCGCCGAGTTCGCGGGCGTCCGAGCGGGCCGTGTAAAAGGCCGTGAAAAAAGACTCAACCGCGTTCGGGCTCGTGAAAAGGAGCCAGTCGTAGGTGTGCGCATCGAGCACGAGCCGGACGAATTCCCTGGCCTCCTCGCCCTGGGACGGTTGGATCCGTATCGTCGGCATCTCAAGGACATCGGCACCGAGGGCGCGGAGGGAACGGCTCAATCCGCTGGCCTGCTTTCGCGTCCGGGTCACCACGATGCGCTTGCCGCGGAGAGGGCGCTTTTCAAACCAGTTCAGTTTTTTGCGGCATTTCACGACGGTGCCGAAAACGGCCACGGCGGGGGCTTTGAAATCCGCCTTCTCCGCCACCTTGGCAATGGTCGCGAGCGTGCCGGTGATCGTGCGGTGCCGCCCCGTCGTCGCCCAGCGCACCAGGGCGACGGGCAGTTTCGGGTCCCCGCCTTCTTTCAGGATCGCGGCGGTGACGTGGGGGAGACGCTCCACGCCCATCAGCATCACTTTCGTGCCGGGGGCTTTCGCGATCTGGGCGTAGTCCATCGAGGACTCGGCCTTCGTCGGATCCTCATGACCGGTGAAAATGGTCAGCTGCGAACAGTGGTCGCGATGGGTCACCGGGATGCCCGCGTAGGCCGGACCGGCGATGGACGAGCTGATTCCCGGGACGAATTCGAAGGGGATACCCGCGTCGTGCAGTTCCTCCGCCTCCTCGCCGCCGCGCCCGAAGATCAGCGGGTCGCCGCCCTTCAGCCGCGTCACGATTTTTCCCTCCCGGGCCTTCTCGATGAGCAGTTGGTTGATGCCGCCCTGCGGGATGGCGTGGTTTTTGGATTTCTTCCCGGCGTAGATTTTTTCCGCCCCCGGCTTCGCCCACTGCAGGAACTCCGCGTTGGAAAGGTAATCGTAGACGATCACATCGGCGATCTCGATGCATTCCTTGCCGCGCAAGGTCATCAGGCCCGGGTCTCCCGGACCCGCCCCGACGAGGTAGCAGATTCCCTTTTTCTTGCTCATGTCAGGATATGGTTTTCGATTTCAAACGCATCAGTTCCTCCGCCAGCGCCGCCGGACGGATGGACGGTCCGCGCACCTCGGCGACGAAGGGCTCCTCGTGGGGGCGGCTTTCGTCGAAAACCCGCACCGCCATCGCGAGGATGGTTCCGTCCTCTTCAAACCAGGTGTGGGCCCCCACCGGAGTCTGGCAACCGGCCTTGAGGTGGCCGAGAAAGGCGCGCTCCGCCGTGATCCGGCAAAAGGTCGGGGCGTGGTTGATTTTGGCGAGCGCCTCGCGGGCGGCCTCGTTTTCTTTCAGAATCTCCATGCCGACCGCGCCCTGACCGGCGGCGGGGAGGAAGGCGCGGGTGTCGAGTTCGCGGGCGTGGACGGTGGTTCCTTCAAAGTCGAAGGTCAAATCCCCCGGCCTGTAGATCCCGAGCCGCTCGATCCCCGCCCGCGCGAGGAGGATCGCATCCCACTCCTCGCTCGCGATCATCTTGCGAATCCGCGTGGGGACGTTTCCACGGATGTCGACCACTTCGACCCCGGGACAGAGCCAGCGCAGTTGCCGCGCCCTCCGCACCGCGCTGGTGGCGATGGTTTTCCCTGCCAAGAGGGTCAGGTCCTCGCCCAAACCCTCTTGGGTCGTGAGGAAAACATCGGCGATGTCGGCGCGGGGCAGGGTCGCGCAAATTTCGAACTCCGGCGCGAGTTCGGTCGGGACATCCTTGAGGCTGTGCACCGCGAAGTCGATCTCCCGGCGCAGCAAGGCCTCCTCCAGTTCTTTCGTGAAAATGCCCTTGTCGACGACGGGCTGCGCTCCCTGGCTGAATTCGCTCAGCTTCAGGTCGGGGCGTTTGTCCCCTATCGTGCGGATGACCTCGATGCGACAGTCCACCCCGGCGGCGGCGAGGGCGGTGCGGGTCATGTCGGCCTGCGCGAGGGCGAGTTCGCTCCCGCGGGTTCCCAGGATCAGAAGTTGGCTCATGGATTGGTAAGAGGGCGCGCCATCGTCTCCGGCTGGATGCGGTCGGGGACGCCACCGCCTCGTCCATCGGGCCATCCGGCGAGCGCTTCAATCCCTTTTTCCCGAATAAATTCCTCGATGACCGCCCGACAGACCACGATCTGCTTCTCCCGTCTTTCGATGCCTTCGGTCGCGATCTGCTGGAGTTGGTCGATGTTGTAGAGGTAGACGTTGTCAATTTCGTTGACCTCGTTTTCAATGTCGCGGGGCACCGCGATGTCGATGAGAAAGAGGGAATGCCCGCGGCGCTCCGCCATGACCCGCTGGATCATCTCGTAGCGCACCACGGCATGGGGCGCCGCCGTCGAGGAGATGATGATGTCCACCTCGTCGAGGCAGTTTTCCCAGTCGTCGAAGCGCACCGCCCGGCCCTTGAGTTCGCTGGCCAGTTCCTCGGCTTTGTCGAAGCTGCGGTTCGAAACGATGATGCTCCGAGCGCCTCGCGAGAGCAGGCTCTGCGCCGTCACCCGGCTCATCTCTCCGGCCCCGATGATCATGACGCGGCAGCCGTTCAGTTGGCCGAAAATTTTCTCCGACAAATCCACCGCCGCCGACCCGATCGAGGTCGATCCCTGCTGGATCCGGGTGCTCGTGCGGACGCGTTTGCCGACCGAGAAGGACTGTTGGAAGAGCTTGTTCATCCGACGCGCGGTCATCCCGGTGGTTTGGGCGGTCGCGTAGGCTTTTTTTACCTGGCCGAAGATCTCCGTCTCGCCCAGGACCATGGAATCGAGGCCGCTCGCCACTTCAAACAGGTGATGCGCCGCCGCCACCGCCTCGTGCCGGTAGAATTCGACTTCGCCCGGAGCCACCGCAAAATGCCCGCTGAGATACTCGGTCAACTTGTCGAGAGCGGCGGCGGGATTTTCCGAGCCTCCGTAGATCTCGACGCGGTTGCAGGTCGAGAGGACCACGGCCTCGGAGATCTCTTCTATCCCGCAGATCTCGACGAGGTGCTGCGGCACCGCCTTTTCGGCAAAAGCAAGCCGCTCCCGGATCTCAACCGGGGCGGTCTTGTGATTCACGCCGAGACAGAATATGGACACTGGGAGGGAGGGGTTGGAAGGAAAAACGGATCGACTAGAGCGCCGAGAGAGTCAGCAGGGCGAAAGCGAACGCCAGGACCGCCGAAAACGAGAGAGGTTTGGGCGGGAGTCTTTTTACCAAATGGGTCACCAAGAGAATGAGGTATACGATCCAGACCGCTCCCGAGATGAGGAGGTGACCACGAGCGGGAGCCGTTTTCATGAGAAAAGCGGCGACGATCCCCACGCTCATGAGGACGACCCCGATGAAAAGGAGCCGCACCAGTGCGTCGACGAGATAGCGGATCGGCGGCATCGAGTAGAAAAGACGCCCGGGCCGATGGCTCTTGAGCTGTCGGTCCTGAAAGAAATACATGCACCCGGCGACCCCGGCCAGCCCGAAGGCGCCGTAGGCCAGCAGCGACATCGCGGCGTGCAGCTCGAGCCAGGGATCGAGCACCGCCACCGGACGCGGCCCGGGATCGGCGACGAGGAGATAGAGGATCGCCACCACCTGGAAGAGAAAGACCATCGGCATGGAAAACACGCCGAGGAGCGAGAGCCGGAACGCTTTTCCGAGCGCGAGATACAGGATGACGATGCTCCAACTCACGAACACGAGCACCTCGGCCCCGTTGGTGATCGGGCAGCGCCCGTGCATGTCTCCGCGGACGTGGAGGAAAAGGCTTTGGAAAACGAGGCCCACCACCGCGATGGAGATGTTCAGCCCCCGTTTGCGCGGCTTTTCGGAACGCAGCGAGACCACGGCGAGAACAAATCCGCCGAGAAATGCCAAAGTGGCAAGTATGAGGTAAAGCTCGTCCATCCGGGAGGGCACAGGGCATGGGACACTCTGCGCCGGGCGCAAGTGACCGTAAATCTAGCGGGCCGAAGCCGCTTTGCAAGGGGCTTGCGGGCACGGGAAGGAGTGGCGTCCGCCTCTTCGAAAGAGTCGTAACGCGATCGCGGGGCGGAACGGAGCGCCCGCCTCCCCGTCTCAGACCATCGCCTTGGCGATCAACGCGACGAGCCTCTCGGGATCGGTGGCGCTGGTTTTGGCGACGAAACCCCGCGCGTGGGCAAAATGCACGTCGTCTTCCCCGGCGAGGCGGGTGAAATCGAGCAGGGCGCTGTCCTCGTGACGGGACAGCCCGTAGCCTTCGCCGCGCCGGTCCGGATAGATCAGCCCCGCGACATTTTCCCCGCGACTTTCGATGAAGCGCCCCATGCCCGAAGAGGGATCGTCCGGCATGGGATCGGTCCGCGGCAGGAAGAGAACCCGCAGCGCTTTTCCCCCCTCGCCGACATCGAGGAACGAGGCGTGTTCCGCGACGTAATCGAGTCGCTCCCGCAGGGTCCGCAGGTACATGAAGAGATCCTCGCCCACCATGCGCATCACCTCCCAGACCGGGTCGCCCGGACCGCACTCGCGTTTCTGGGCGAAGCGGCGCAGCAAGGTGATGTCCACGGGAGAATTGAGCCGGTTCACGATGGCGCGATCCACCCCGAGCCAATCTGCCGTCGCAAAGGGACCGCGCGTGTCGAACCACTCGGCCGGTTCGAGCCATTCGCAAAAGCGGCGGGCGTCTTCGTAGAGGCCGAAATCCTGCAGCACCAACGAGAGGGCGCAGACCGGGGCGTGGTCGCGGGGGAACTGGTGGTGATCGAAATTCGACTTCGCCGGATCGTGCTCCCCGCCCACATCGACCACCGCGATCCGGGGATCGGCGAGGTCTTCGTCGGTCGGTTCGCGCCGCCAGATCGGCACGCCATGACGCGCCACGAGAAGGCAACAGGCGAGAAAATCGTCTTTGTGGGCACTGCCGGGATGGGTCAAAATCGCTTTCATCAGTCTGTTTCCGCCGCCGTCAGGAGCACTTCCATTTCGCGAACCACCTCCTCGGGTTCGATGCGCAGCATGCAGCGATAGTCGATGGGACACTCGCGCAGGAAACAGGGGCTGCAATCGACCTTGTGCCGGATGACCCGGTGAACCGTCCCGATCGGCGCGGTGAAGGCGGGCTCGGTCGAGCCGAAAATAGCCACCGTTGGCACTCCGAGAGCCGCCGCGAGATGCATCGTCCCGGTGTCGTTGGTGGCGACGAGATGGCAGCCCCGCAGCTCCTCGACGAGGCCGGCGATGTCCGTTTCTCCGGCGCGGTTGCTCCGTGGCGCGGCGACGAGGGCGGCGAGATCCTCTCCGATCTGCCTCTCCGCCGGACTCCCGAAAATCGAGACCCGTATCGTCAAATCCGGCCGACGGGCGCGCAGGCCGCCGATCGCGGCGGCGTAGCGTTCGATCGGGTAGCGCTTCGCATTGCCGTATTCCGCCCCCGGACAAATCCCGAGATGGATTTCTCTCCGAGCCCCTCCCGCCGCGGGATCGCCGAACGGGGTCGGCGGCGGCGGGATCGCGAGCAGATCCTCGAGAGGCCCCATCGGGATGCCCATGGCCTCGACGAGATGGAGATAACGGTGGACGTGATGCTGCTTTTCCGGCGAGGGATCGGGTTCCTTCACCGCTCCGCTCAGCAGGACGCCCCGTCCGTAGCGGGCATAGCCGGTCAGCTTTCTCACCCCGCCGAGCCGCAGTTCCAGGGCCGAGCGGAGGGAATTCGGGAGGAGCAGTCCCCCGTCAAAGGGACCGCGCGCCCGAATCAACCGACCGACCGCGCCGGGGCCGAGTCCTTTCGCGAAGGGAATCACCTCGTCGACCTCGGCCTGGGCCTCCCACATCGCCGCGAGATTTTCCCGGCAACACACCGTGAGATGGAGAGCCGGATGGCTTTTCTTCAGGGCGCGCACCGCCGGGAGCGACATGCAGGCATCCCCGAGAGGATTCGGGGAACGCACCAACCATCGGCGGGAGGCGACCGCGGCCCCGCCCGCCGGTTCGTGATATTGTCCGGGAGCCATCATCGCACGATCACCGGCGGAACGCCGGGAGGCAACCGGATTGACCTGGGAAAAAACCCGGACAGCTCACTCCCCTTTTGCTTTGCCGTCGCCCGCGGAATCCGCTGCCGGAGCGGCGGGTGCTGGTGTCGCGGCTTCGGGAGCCGGAGCGCTTTCGGGGGCGGGAGCCGGTGCGGGCGT
>JAAYAT010000141.1 GCA_012719225.1 Verrucomicrobiaceae bacterium | reverse complement strand
GAACTGGATCTCGTCGGGCTGATCCGCATCGCGAAGCGCGAACCCAAATTCGAGTGGCGGGGCCAGGCGGGCGAGAGCGGCAACCCGCTCTTCCGCGGGTTCAACAAGGAGATCCCCGAAGAGGCGCAGCGCTACGACGAGCCCGTCCTCGTGCGGCTCAACACCGCGACGCCGGAGGAACTTCGGGGCGGGTTCCCCAAAACCGCGGAGGAACTTTTCGCGGCCTACCGCACCATCATCATCGACGACCTTGAGGCCGGTTTTTTCACTCAGGAGCAGCAGAACCTGATCGATCGTTTCGTCGCGATGCGCGGCGGCACGGTGCTGATGTTAGGCGGACAGGAGTCCTTTCAGCAGGGCGAGTGGGAGAACACGCCGGTGGGTCGGCTCCTCCCCGTGTATCTCGATCAAAAAAGCCGGGAAAACGCGGCGCTCGAAGCGACCTACGACCTCACCCGAGAAGGCCGACTGGAGGACTGGATGCGACTCCGGGCCGAGGAGGAGGAAGAGGACATCCGTCTCGCCTACATGCCGCCCTTTTTCGCGGTGAACCAGCTCGCCGCGGTCAAGCCCGGGGCGAGTGTCCTTGCGACGGTGACAGACAGTGAGCAGCGCGTCCACCCCGCGCTGGTGACGCAGCGCTACGGCGAGGGCAAGACCGCCGCCCTCGCGGTCGGGGATATGTGGCGCTGGGCGATGAAGGACGCCGAACAGCAGGCCGAGGCCGGTAAAATGTGGCGTCAGCTCCTGCGTTGGTCCGTCACCGATGTGGCGGGGCGGGTCGAGGTGGAGAAAGAGGAAAGCAGCGAGGGGGCGATCCCGGTGACCCGGGTTTCCGTCCGGGTGCGGGACGAGGCCTTCGCGCCGCAGGACGACGCCACGGTGCTGCTCACGGTGAAGGAAGTGGACGGCTCGAGCCGCCAACTCACCGCCGAAGCTTCGCTCGATGAGCCGGGACTTTTCACCGCCGAATACCTCTCCGAAGAGAGCGACGGCTACCGCATCGAGGCCCGCGTCCTCGACGGGGCGGGCCTCGAAATCAGCAAGGGGGAAGTGGCCCGCGCGCTCAATCCCGAGGCCGCTGAGTTCGCTCGACTCGGACCCGACCCCACCCCGCTCGCCCGACTCGCCGAAGCCAGCGGCGGGAAGCTGCTCTCCCTCGAGGAACTCGGACGACTCCCCGGCCTGCTCCGCGAATTGGATCTGCCGGTCGTCGAAACCAAGCGGACGCCGCTCTGGCACGGCCCGTGGTTGTTTCTCATCGCCCTGCTCTGCTTCCTCGGCGAATGGACCTTGCGTCGTCGCGGCGGCGTGATTTGATTTTTGTTTCCATGACACGCTTTCTTGTTTTTCTCCTTCCGATGCTGCTGTCCGTCCTCCCGGCGCGGGCCGAAGCCGTTGCGGAACCGGGTCGGAAGATCCTCCTCGTCGTCGGGGCCGGCGGCACTCCGGAGTATGCCGCGATTTTTCAAGAAACGGCGGCGCTCTGGATCGAGGCGGCGAAAAAGGGCGGGGCGACCATCGAAGTGATCGGCGGAGAAGAGGGCGATGCCAAGGAGACAACGAACGATGAGGCGAAACGTCTCCGTGAAAAAATCGCCGCGGAGAAAGCCGCCGAACTCTGGGTGGTGCTGGTCGGTCACGGGACCTTCGACGGCAGGGTCGCCAAGTTCAACGTGCGCGGTCCCGACTTCACCGACGAAGAACTGGCCGGCTGGCTCGGCGGCTACGAAGGCGAACTCGTCCTCATCAACACAGCGTCCGCGAGTGGCTCCTACATCCGGGAAATGGCCGCACCGGGTCGGGTCGTCATCACCGCGACGAAGAACGAGGGCGAGATTTTTTTCACCCGTTTCGGACGCTTTTTCGCCGAGGCGATCGGGGGCCTCAGCGATGCCGATCTCGACAACGACGAGCAGGTCTCGCTGCTCGAAGCCTTTCTCTTCGCCTCGAACCGGGTCGCCCTGTTTTACCAGGACGACGGACGCCTCGCCACCGAGCACGCCCTCCTCGATGACAACGGCGACGGTCTCGGATCGCGGGCGGAGTGGTTCGAAGGGACCACTCCGGTGAAGACCGCCTCGGACGAGGCGAAACCCGACGGGGATCTCGCGGGGCGGAAAGTGCTCGTGAAAAACGCCTTCGAGAGACTCCTCACGCCCGCGCAGACGAAACAACGCGACGAACTGGAGCGCCGTGTCGTGGAACTGCGCCGGTCGAAATCCTCCCTCGACGAAAGCGACTATTACGGCAAACTGGAGTCCCTCCTCCTCGAACTCGCGCGGCTCTACGACGCGGTCGGGGGGAGTCGAGAGTTTCCATGAAGGGTATCGCATCGCTGAAAGAACGCTCTCCTCTCTCGCGCGGCGGGCGGGGAGTCGCGGCCCTGCTTTTCCTCGCCCTCGGGGGGATCGCCTGCTTCGCCGGGATCGAACCGGCCTGGGCGAAATGGGTCGTGCTCGCAGGGGCGGTGAGCGGTCTCGTGACGGTCGCTCTCTGGAAAGCGCCCGCGAAGGACGAGGCCGTGAGCGAGGAGGAGATCGTCGAGATCGCCCGCCGCGCCATCAAGACCGAGGCGACGCGGCTCGACGCGAAACGCCGCGGGCTTGAAAAGGTGCTGATGGCCTACGGCGAATGGATGGAATTTCCCGATTTCCAAACGCTCCAGACGATAGATTGGAAAGACGAGGCCCACGTCGCGATGGACGCCCGCGTCGCCGCGCTCCTCGACAACGAGGCCGACCTGATGTTGCAGCGCTTTTCCAGCGGGGTCTACTGGACCAGCGGAAAGTTCGAGGCGAGGCAACTGCTCCTAGACCTCGCCTCTTTCACCGAAGCGATCGCCCGGATCTACCGGCCCGAATCCGATCTGCCGCTCCTCGAACTGAATCTCGAGAGTCTTTTCAAGGCGATCAACCGCGCCTCGCTCCAGATCATTCTCCTCATCGAAGAGCTGCCCGTCCTCGAGGTCAAGGAGATGAACCTGCGCAAGGTCTCCGAGAACATCCGCAAGGCGAGCAAGGTCTACCGCAAGTACGAGGAACTACAGCCCTACCTCAAACCCGTGCGTTACCTCTGGCACAGCAGCAAAATGCTCATCGCCTCCAACCCGCTCCTCGCGGCCGGTTGGATCGCGGGGTCCGAGCTGATGTGGAAAGGCGGCATGCATCTCGGGAAAAAAGCGATGGATGCCTATCTCCTCAGCCTCGTGCGGCAGACCCTCGGGATCGTCGCCTGGGAGACCGCCGGGATCTACGACCGCACCCACCGCTACCGCAGCCCCGACTGGGTCTACGGAGTGGAGTTGGCCCATCTTCTCAGCAAATTCGAGGCGACCCAGGAGATCCTGCGCGAGACATTTCGCGAACTCGGCAAACTCCCGCTGCGCAGCACCTACGACCGCGTTTTCCTCTATCGCTGCATCGCGCAGAACGCCAGCCCCAAGCCCTCGCTCTTCGCCCAGCCCGAGCTGCTCCCGGTGGCTACGCGCTTCGCGCTGAGAGAGCAGTTGCTCGCTTTTTACGAGAAACACATCAGCGCCAACGCCGCGTCGGAAAATGCCGCCGTCCAGAAATGGCGGGCCGGGTTGGAGGAGCGGCTCGGGCTTTGATTCGCGTCCGCCTATTCGGGGCGGTGGCGCCGGATCACTTGAAGTCGAAGCGGCAGCATCCGAGGTCGAGAATTCCGGAAGTACTTCGGAAACGAATCCGTTTCAGAAAGGCGGGCACGATGCTGATCTCCTTGAAGCGACCGTTGCGTTCCACTTGCAGGATGCCGGCCTCCTTGAGAATGCGGACGTGTTTGGAGGCGTTGTAGTTGGAGATCCCGAGACGCTCCGCGATCTCGCCGAGATGCTTGGTGCCGGTCGAGGCGATGAGGAGCCGGACGATCTCCCAGCGGCTCTCATCCGAGAGGGCGCGGAGAAAGGGAAGGCAGTCTGTCGTGTCCGGAGTAGCCATGGCTTCGGGGAAGCCTATCACAAAGCATCGTGGGATGCGGGGGAAATCTCGGCCCGGGACACGAAACCCCGATGTTTCTTGACGCTCTCCCTCTACGACGACGTGCAGGCGATGCACTACGAGAGCGCGGCGCACACGGCCCTCTGGCTCGTCGTCTTCGCCTTCGTGAGTCTCTCCCTGGTGATGTCGATGAGCCGCCGCTATCGTTTGATGTGATTATGTGATTAGGAAACGCCGCGCGGTTCCTCTCACCCCCGTCCCCCCGCGCATACGTGATGCCCGCGGAGTTCCGGGTCGTGGTAAGATTCTCTGAAACGCCCTCATGCCGCGCCGCCCGAAAGACCTTTTGCGAAACCTCTGGTTGCTCCTGCTCCCGCTGCTCTACCTGCTCCCGACGGGAGCGGGAGCTTCGGACCATTGGCACTGGGCCTTCCAGGTACCGGTGCGTCTGGACCCTCCCTCAGTGGAGGGGGCCCCGGTGAATCCCATCGACGCTTTCGTCCGGGCGCGTCTGGAGGAACAACACCTCTCCGCCTCGCCCGAGGCCGATCCCCGCACTCTCCTGCGCCGTCTCTATCTCGATCTCACCGGCTTGCTCCCGACGCCCGCCGAGACGGATGCTTTTGTCGCGGCCACGCAAAAAAATCCCGGAGCCGCCCGTCGGGAAGTGGTGAAAAAACTCCTCGCCTCTCCGCATTACGGCGAACGCTGGGGGCGGCACTGGCTCGACCTCGCCCGCTACGGGGAAAGCGACGGGTACCTCGGCGACACCGAACGGCGTTGGGCCTGGCGCTACCGCGACTGGGTCGTCGCGGCGGTCAACCGGGACCAGCCCTACGACCAGTTCAGCATCGAGCAGCTCGCGGGCGACCTGCTCCCCGAGGCCACGGCGGGGCAGCTCATCGCCGCCGGATTTCACCGCAACTCCCTGCGCAACACCGAGGCCGGGGTCGACAAGGAACTGCACCGCACCAAGGAGGTGATCGACCGCGTCAACGCCACCGCCACCACCTGGCTGGCCCTGACTCTGGCCTGCGCGGAATGCCACAACCACAAGCACGATCCCCTCAAGCACGATGAGTTTTATCAATTCTACGCCTTCTTCAACAATCTCGAAGACAGCGACCCCGTGATCCCGCTTCCGGGGGAGACGGAGAAATACGAAGCCGCGCTGGCCGACTGGGAAAAGGGTCTCCGCCCTCTGGAGGCGAAGCTCGCGACGGAGGAAAAGGAGGCTCTCCCGGCCCGTCGCGCCGCGTGGGAATCGTCCGTCGCCCCGCTGCCTGCGGCGGTGGAGTGGTCGGTCCTGCGGCCGACCGAGGCGAAATCGGGGGCGTCCGATACGATGAAAATTCTGGAGGACGGTTCCATCGCAGTGACGGGACGCCGCGGGAGAAATCCCGACACGGTCACCTACACCGTCGAGGCGGAATTACCTGACACGGACAAAAACAAAGTGATCTCCGCGATTCGGCTCGAAGTGATCGGTTCGCCCGGGAGCGGGCGGAAACCCGGTCTCGGGGCGGGACGGGGAAAAGAGGGTGCCTTTGCGCTCTCTCATTTGTCGGCCCGTTTTCGTTCGGACGAGGGCGCGGCGCGATCGCTCGCTTGGGAGTCTATTGCGGTGAGCGCCGCCGATCCCGGCACCTCTCCCGACGAGGTTCTCGATGCCAAAGCCACGGGCGGTTGGAGCGTTTCCCATCACACCCGCCGGTCTCATTTCGCGGTCTTCCGCCTCAAGGAACCTCTGCCCCTCACACCCGGTGGCCGCCTCACTTTCACCCTGGCGAACAAACAGCCCGGCGGCCTCTCGCTGCGTCACTTCCGCCTCAGCGCCACCGCCGACGCCGACGTGCGCGAGCCATCGATCCTCCCGGCGGACGTGCGGGAGGCGCTGGAAGTGGAGCCGGGGCGGCGCGACGAGCGGCAGCGCGAGAGCATCGCCTCTTTCCACCGGGGCATCGATCCTCTCTGGGACGACTTGCGTTTGGCGATCGACCGCCATCTCGCCAAAAAACCCGACGCGCCGTCGAGCCAGGTGCAGACCCTGACCGAACGCCAGGAGGAGCGACGCGAGAGTTTCGTGCATATCCGGGGCGACTACACCCGACGCGGCGAGACCGTCACGCCCGGGGTTCCGGCGGTGCTGCACGACCTGAAAACGCGCGTGCCGGGAGCGGTCCCGGATCGCCTCGATCTCGCCCATTGGTTGTTTGACGAAGCCAATCCCATCACCGCCCGCGTGGCGGTGAACCAGATCTGGCAGCACCTCTTCGGGGTGGGACTGGTCGCCACTTCGGATGACTTCGGCACCGAGGGTGCGCCCCCGAGTCACCCCGCGCTGCTCGATTGGCTGGCGACCGAATACCGCCGTCTCGGCTGGAGCCGCAAGGCCCTGATCGAGTTGATCGTGGATTCGGAGACCTACCGACAGTCCTCCGCCCTCCCCGGAGGTCCCGATCTCGAGTCGCCCGACAACGCGCTGCTGTGGCGGCAGAACAGCTTCCGCGTCGATGCCGAGATCGTGCGCGACATCCACCTCGACGCGAGCGGGTTGCTCTCGCGCAAAATCGGCGGGGAATCGGTCTATCCGCCCCTGCCCGGTTTTGTCACCGAAGTGGGACGCAGCGTCAAATGGCCCGAGAGCAAGGGCGAGGACCGCTACCGGCGTGGACTCTACATTTTCCTGAAACGGACCATTCTCTACCCCGCCCTGACCAGCTTCGACGCGCCCGCCACCGATGTCTCGTGCAGTCGGCGCGACCGGTCCAACAGCCCGATGCAGGCGCTCACCCTCCTCAACGATCCCGTCTTCCACGAATGTGCCGAGGTGCTCGGGAAATCGCTGTGGGAAAAACACGGAAACGACAGCCGGACCGCCCTCGTCGACCTCTACGAACGCTGTCTCAACCGCGCTCCGGAAGCGTCGGAGGTCGATACCCTGCTCTCCGCCCTGACCGATTTCACCAGCGAATCCGATCCCGAACAAGCCCTCGCCGCGACGGCGCGGGTCGTCCTGAATCTCGACGAGTTCATCACCCGCGACTGAGCGCGTGACACAACCCTCTTCCGTTCCATGACCCACCCTCTTGCCAACCCCATCCAGAGCCGACGGGACTTTTTCACATCCGGTGCGAGTGGTCTCGGAGCTCTCGCCCTCGCCTCGATGCTGCGGGACGACGGACTCCTCGCTGGTGAGGCCTCGTTTCGGGCGCCGCACTTTGCGCCGAAGGCGAAGAACTGCATTTATTTCTTCATGGAGGGCGGTCCCAGCCAGATGGACCTCTTCGATCCGAAGCCGAAACTCAACGAACTGGACGGCCAGCCGCTCCCTCCCTCGGTCTTGGAAAAGGCGCAGTTCGCCTTCATCCAAAAGGACCAGGCCCGGCTCATGGGCAGCCCGCGGACGTTCCAAAAATACGGCGAATGCGGCATGGTCCTCTCGGATCTGCTCCCGCATCTCTCGACCTGTGTCGACGACATCGCCATGGTCCGCTCGATGTATTGCGACCAGTTCAATCACCTCCCCGGACAGCTTCTCATGCTGAGCGGTTCGCCCCTGCGCGGCTGGCCCACCCTCGGCTCGTGGCTCAATTACGGCCTCGGCAACGCCTCGCGCGATCTCCCCGGCTACGTGGTCCTCACGACTCTGGGGCGCGGCCTCCCGGGAGGTGCGGCGAGCTGGTCGAGCGGGTTTCTCCCGACCAACTACGCGGGCTCGCTCTTTCGCAGCCATGGCAGTCCGGTCCTGAATCTGGAGACGCCCGACGGCATCACTCCGGCGATGCAGCGACGCAGCGTCGAAACGATCAACTCCCTCAACCAGCGCCGTTGGGAAAAGAGCGGGCACCCCGAGATCGCCGCCCGGATCAAGAACTACGAACTGGCCTACCGGATGCAGTCGGCCGCTCCCGAGCTGATCGATCTCTCCGGGGAAAGCCAGGCGACCCGCGAGGCCTACGGACTCGACCGCAGCGAGCGGGATCCGTCGGACAAAGCGGGATTCCAAAGTTCTTTCGCCCGCAACTGTCTCCTCGCCCGCCGTCTCGTGGAGCGGGGAACCCGTTTCGTGACCCTTTTCCTCTCGACCTGGGACCAGCACAGCAATCTCGACTCCGAACTCGCGAAGAACACCCTCATCTCCGACCAACCGGTCGCAGCCCTGCTGAAAGACCTCAAGGAACGCGGACTGCTCGACGAGACCCTGGTGGTGTGGGGCGGCGAGTTCGGGCGGACCCCGCTCGGCGAAAACCGCAGCGGCTTCAAAACCGTGACGGGGCGCGATCATCACCCGAATTCCTTCAGCCTCTGGATGGCCGGAGGCGGGATCAAGGGCGGCCAGACCATAGGACAAACCGATGAAGTCGGCTGGGGCGTCGTCGAGGATCCCGTCCACATCCACGATCTCCACGCCAC
Organism: Verrucomicrobiaceae bacterium; assembly: GCA_012719225.1. Classification (GTDB taxonomy): domain Bacteria; phylum Verrucomicrobiota; class Verrucomicrobiia; order Verrucomicrobiales; family DEV007; genus Arctic95D-9. The sequence goes on along the minus strand of JAAYAT010000141.1, from coordinate 125 downwards.
CATCTTGCACCTCTTCGGATTGAATCACAAGGAACTCACCTACCGCTTCCAAGGGCGCGATTTCCGCCTGACCGACGTCCACGGAGAGGTCGTGCGGAAGCTACTGGCGTGATTTATTGGTGGCG
>JAAYAT010000140.1 GCA_012719225.1 Verrucomicrobiaceae bacterium | reverse complement strand
CGCTCGCCTCACTCCGCGCCCCCGGAGGGGAGTGCGTGGCAAGAACAAAGCGCTTTTACAGAACAAGATTTACACCCCCCTGTCACTGGTGGTTGAGCTTCGATGGGAGGAATGCCCGCTGATAAACGTCACCTACTTTCACGGGTGGTTTTTGGAACGAGAGACGGGGTGCTGAGATCATGGCCATCACTATTAATTGTCGTGGCGGTCAGCAATGCTTGGTCCCGCGCGGACACCCGGATGAAAATTTAAAATGACGGGCTGACAAGGCGGGGAAGAAACTCCATGGTTCCGGCTCCGGGGAAGGCGCTCATTCCATCATGGTCCGCCTTCGGTGCCTCTTTGCCTGTCCCCGACACCGCTGATCACCATGCCTGAAGAAGAACGAGCGAGCAAAAAGCTGTGGGACCGCACCGCATGGAAAGAGGCGGGATTTTTTCTGACCTATCTTCGCCCCCATGCCCTCGTTTTTATCCCCGCGCTCATCGCCCTCGCGCTCACCGGAGGTCTGACGATCTGGTTCATCAAAGAACTGGCGGCCTTGGCCGGGAAAGGGATCGGAGGAGCGAGCGGGCCGGAATGGTTGGCCGAAATCAATGACACGGTCCGCTTCCTCGTCGTCATCGTCGCGGCTCAGGCCTTCATCGCCTTCTGGCGCATCCTGCTTTTTGCCAAGGCCTCCGAGCGCGCTCTCGCAGCTCTGCGGCTCGATACTTTTTCCCGCATCATCCGCCTGCCCATGGCGACGCTGAATCAACGCCGTGTCGGCGAGCTGGCCTCGCGCCTCGCAAACGATGTCGAGGCGATGCGTGAAACTCTCGTCGTGACCATTCCGCTGCTCATCCGGCACTCCGTCATGCTCGTCCTCAGTCTCGCGCTGCTGCTGCAGATGTCGGTGAAACTCTCGCTCTTCATGATAGGCACGATTCCCCTCGTCATCGTGATGATCGCGATCTTCGGCTCCCGCATTCGCAAGCTGACCCGTCGGGCCCAGGATGATCTCGCCGCCTCGCAGGTGGTGGTCGATGAGAGTCTCCAGAGCATCGTGAGTGTGAAAGCCTTCTGCAACGAAGCCTACGAACTGAGCCGCTACGGCAAAAATCTCAGCGAATACCTGCGCACGGTGATCCAGGCGGCGGTTCCGCGCGCCTCATTCATCGCGTTTATCATCTTCGCCTTCAGTCTTGCCCTCATTCTGGTGACCTGGTTTGCGATGCGCATGCTCAACGATGGTTCGATCGGGAAAGAAGAGCTCACCCAATTCGCCGGACTCACCGGGATGGTGGCCTCGTCGTTCATGCAATTTCCCGAGCTGATCACCCAATTGCAACGGGCCCTCGGCGCGACGGAACGAGTTCGTGAGATCCTGCGGGACGAGACCGAACCGGAGGAAGATGACTCCGCGCCGGTGGCGAGATGCCAGGGCGGGATCGAGATGCGCAGAGTCGGTTTTGCTTATCCCTCCCGTCCCGAGGCCGCCGTCCTGCGGGACTTCGATCTTTCGGTCGCGGCCGGCCAGCGCATCGCCCTGGTCGGCCCGAGCGGTTCGGGCAAATCGACGAGCATCGCCCTGCTCTTCCGCTTTTACGAACCGAGCGTCGGCGAGATTCTCATCGATGGCAAACCCGTTCGGGAAATGTCCCTCGGCACCCTGCGTCGAAATCTCGCGCTCGTCCCGCAGGAGGTTTTGCTCTTCGGCGGCAGCATACGGGAGAACATCGCCTACGGCAGACCGGGCGCGAGTGACGCCGAGATCTTCAGAGCGGCAAAAAAAGCCAACGCCCACGAGTTTGTCGTCGCCCTCACCGCCGGTTACGAGACTCTCGTCGGTGATCGCGGTGCCCAGCTCTCGGGCGGGCAGCGTCAACGCATCGCCATCGCCCGCGCCATCCTCGCCGACCCTGCGATCCTCGTCCTTGATGAAGCGACGAGCAGTCTCGACGCCGAGAGCGAGCGACTCGTCCAGGATGCGCTGGACAAGCTGATGGAGAATCGCACCAGCATCATCATCGCCCACCGGCTCGGGACAGTGCGTCGCTGCGATCAGATTATTGTGATGTCAGTCGGAACCGTCATCGAACGCGGCACCCACGAGGAGCTGATCGGGCGGCCGGGAGGTCTCTACGGTTCCCTTGCAAAGCTGCAACTGGAGTAGGGCGGCGCTTGCGACCGTAGTGAAACGCTGGGAGTTCTACCCGGCCTGCTCGCGGACCCATTGGCCGGCCTTGATGTAGACCTCGGCGGCGCTGCGCAACTGGAGCTTGTCCTTGATGCGGGAGCGATAGGTGTCCACGGTGGAATCGCTCAGACCGAGCGATTCGGCGATCTCACGGGTGCCTTTGCCGCTACCGAGGAGTTGGAAAACCTCGAGTTCGCGATCCGCGAGCTTGTCGAGTCCGGTCAACTCGGGCGGCAGGGAACCGCGGGTCATGCGTTCGAGGAGTTTGGCGGTCATTTGCCGGCTCGCGTAGACTTCGCCGGCGGCGACGGCACGGATCGCCTTGATCACCTCGGAGGAGGCTTCGTTTTTGGTAATGTAGCCCCGCGCTCCGGCTCTGAGGGCGCGCTCGGCGTAGAGATCCTCGTCGTGCATGGAGAGGACGAGGACCTCCGTCTGGTGCCCCCGCGACTTGATCTCCTTGATGAGTTCCAGTCCGCTGGAGCCCCGCAGGGTGATGTCTACGATGGAGATGTCGGGATGGACTTCCTCGATGAGGCGCATGGCGTCCTCGACGTTGTCCGCCTCGCCGCACACCGTCATCTCAAGGTTGTTGCGGTTGATCAGTTCGGTGAGGTGCTCGCGAAACATGGGATGATCTTCGACGAGAAGTACTTTCAGGGTTTTTTTCGTGGTGGCGGGTTCCTGGGTGGTCTTCATAATTTGGGCTGTTGCGGGTTGAGTCGGCAGCGGATGTAGGTGCCCCCGCCATCGCGCGGGCCGGTTTCGAGGGTGGAGCCGATGGCCTGGGCCCGGTAGCGCATCGTGCGCAGGCCCATGCCTTTTCCGGTGGATGGTTGCTTCGGCAACCCGGTCCCGTTGTCCTCGATGCGCAGTTCCAGGTCACCATCGATGTGGCGCAGAGAAATCGAGATCGCGGTGGCTTCGCTGTGTTTCAAAGCGTTGGCGACGGCCTCCTGGGCGATGCGGTAGAGGTGCATGGAGATTTCGGGCGAATCGACCGAGAGTTCGGTGTCGCCCTCCACTCTCACGTCGATGCCGGTGAGTCGGGTCATGACCCGGGCGAGGTCGACGAGGGCGGCACCGAGGCCGCTGCGGTCCACATGCACGGGGAAGATGCCGCGGGCGAGGTTGCGCGCCTCGAGGACGGCCTGTTGCAACGACTTCTCGATCATGGCGGCGTCGCTGGCTTCGGGATTGCCTCGGCTTTCCAGCTCCTCCGCGAGAACATGGGCGGCACAGCCGATCGCGGCGAGTTGCTGGCAAATCCCGTCGTGGAGATCCTGCCCGATGCGCTGTTGTTCGTGCTCGCTGACTCTCACGATGTCGAGTTCGAGCTGGCGTTGTTCCTCCAGCATTTTGATGTGGGCGGCGGTGGCCTCTTGTTTTTTGCGCACCTCGATGACCGCAAAGACGACCACGCCGAAATAAAAGAACCGGCTGACCATCGCCCAGAGGTAGCCTATGTCGGTTTCGTAGGGATGGACCGCTTCGTTGGCGAAAAGCCACACGATGCTGGAGAGGGAGGCGCTGAGGATCCCGGCGATGATTCCAAAACGCCACACCGAGAGAATGATGGGGGGCGCGTAGAGAATGACGAGGCTCAGTTCCCACCCGGTGACATAATCGATCCATCCGACGAGGAGGACCAAAAAAACGATCAGGCCGATGACAAAGGATCTCGGGACGGTGGTGAGCAAGGTCGTCGCCCGACCCATTCCAAGAACCTGCCCGTTGGGCACCGCTGGGCCAGAAAGCGATATGGGGGGAGAGGTCATTCTTTACGTGTGAGAGAGCGCGATGCGCGGCGCAACCGGGATGATTTGTTCTACCAGAGGACAAGCATCGGAGGCGAGCAAATATTACGGTGTTTTCGAGATCCTCTCCACCCTTTTACCGCACCAAGCCACACGAGAGGCCGGAAAGGACGGATGAGGAGGGGAGCCGTAGCGGAAAACACCCTCTCACCAGTGTCGTGCCGCCGGTCTCGATGACATCATCGATCTCGCCGGGTTTTTCACGCGAAAGCCTCGTGGCGTGCTGCGCTCACTTGTCGTCGCGGAGGCGTTGCTCGGGCGAATCCCGCCACATGAATAGCGCCTTGATCGTGTCCAGTGCGGTCGGGTGCAGCTCGTGGATTTCCCGCTGGATCTCCATGGCCTTTCTGTCTTCGGACGAGAGCCCGTCCCCGCCGGAAATCGTGGCGGAGGTCGCGGTCACGTCGATCTGTGTCAGGATCGTTTTGACTTCGCCGTGCAATTGCTCCACGTAGTCGCAGAGACCGTCGACTTCGTTCGCGAGGATGAGACTGTCGGCGGCGTAGGGGGTCGTCCGGGTTTTGTCACAGAGGCTGCGGGCCAGTTGGCGGACGTGTCGACTCAACTGAATCGGATGCGGGGAAATCGCTTCGGAGAGCTGTCGCCCACTTTCTGCCGGTGTTTCTTCCATGATGAGGATAAGTTTGGGTTAGTCCTCCGGAGGGACGTCGCTATGAAGGGCCTCCGTCTCCGGTCCGATGTCCTCGATCCGGTCCTCCTCCTCTTCCGCTTCGATTCGGGCGATGTCGGCGAGCGCCTCGTCGGTGTCGTCCGCGGCGTTGGCCTCATCGACATATCGCGCGGTGACCGCGTCGCGCGTTTCGGTGTCGGCGGTGCGGCGACCGATCTCGACGAGTTCGGATGCGTTGTCCTCTTCATCGGGGATTGGGCCGGAGCGCGTGGGAGGATCGGCGGGGACGGGTCGGATGGGATGCAGGGGGCTCATATCTTCTTTCTTTTTTTCGCAAAATCCGTTCCGTCGCTCCCGCCCGCCGCAAGACGGGACTTGGAGCGGAAAAAACCCGGCAGGGCGTTTGCATTTTGCACAAACTCCCTTGCAGAATTCATTGGAGCGAGTCCCAAAAGACATGAATCCGCCCCGTTGCCCATCTCCCGAAGTGGCCGACATTGGGGAACCGTCATGATGTTTTCTCCTCCCGCGTTTTTTGGTTCCGTCCTCGCCGTGGTCCTCCTCTGCGTCGGCGCGGCGCGGGCGCAGTCACAGGAGGCGTCGCCGTATCCTCCCGATGCCCCCGAGCACGAAGCGCTCACCGCCGCCAGCCCTTTTCTCGGCGAGGAAAGCTTTTCGCTGCGGCAGGACTATTGGAAAGGTCGTCTCACGACGAGTTCGGGGACCGCGATGAAGTTGCAGTTTTTCAAAGGCAACACCTACCGGCTTTTCTTCGGGGTGGCACCGTCCGCGCTGCCGAAAAAGGGCACTCTCCACATCCACATCTTCAACACCGCGAACGAGGAAGTGGCTCGCGCGGCCGGTGAGGCGGGTGCCACGGCGGTGGCGCTGCATTTTGAAAACACCCTTCGGACCGGACTCTACCTCGTCCTGATGCGGGTGGAGTTGCCGCCCGGCACCCTCGCCGAAGCGGAGATCCCGGCGGTGATGTTTTATGGATGGGAGTGACCGGGTGAGCGGAGAGGGTTGACTCCACGAAGGAACCCTGTTGGGTGGTGCGATGATGGAAAAGACGGAACTCAGGGAATTGGTCGGGCTGCTCGAGGAGCGGCTGCGGGTCATCGGGGACGGGGATCTGCGGGAACGCGATCCCGACGGGCACCTCGCACAATTGCGGGAGTCGTCCGAGGCGATCACGGCCTTTCACGCGGACCGGAGAGGCGGGATTCCGCCCCGCTTGAACCATTTTCTGGAAAATTGCAGCTACGAAAAGGCCCTCGATTGGGCGCGGGACGCTCTGGCGCAGGATTGAGCGGACTCGCGTCCTCCCGCGCACGGCGGCTCAGCGGCGGGCGAACAATTTCTCGTTGACGTGGCCTTCGTTGAGGTCGACGCGCTCGGGACGCCCCTTGTGCATGTAGACGACTTCGGTGTGGTCGAGACCGAGGAGGGCCATCGTGGTCGAGTGGATGTCGTGGACGTGCATCTTGTCTTCGACCGCGTAGAGACCGAGTTCGTCGGTGGTGCCGATGGTCTGGCCGCCTTTGACTCCGCCGCCGGCCATCCACATGGTGAAACCGGTGGGGTTGTGGTCGCGCCCGTCGCCTTTTTCGCTCATGGGGGTGCGGCCGAATTCACCGCCCCAGATCACGAGGGTGTCGTCGAGGAGCCCGCGCTGTTTGAGGTCGAGGATGAGACCGACGATGGGGACATCGACGTTGTTGCAGAGGCGGCTGTGGTTTTCCTCCATCTTGGAGTGGCTGTCCCACTTGCTCCCGGCACCGTGGTAGAGCTGGACGAAGCGGACCCCGCGCTCGATGAGCCGACGGGCCATGAGACATTGGCGTCCGTAGACTTCGGTCTCTTTGTTGTCGAGGCCGTAGAGATTCTTGATGTGCTCGGGTTCGCTCGCGAGATCGATCGCCTCGGGGGCCTCGGCCTGCATCGCGAAGGCAAGTTCGTAGCTGCGGATGCGGGCTTCGAGATCGGTGTTGGACGAGCGGGAGCTGTAGTGACGACGATTGATCTCTTCGAGAAAAGCGAGTTTCTCCCGCTGGCGTTCGTCGCTGACTCCTTTGGGATTGTTGAGGTTTTTGATGGGCTCCACGCCGTTTTCGAAAAGCACGCCCTGATGCACCGCCGGAATGAAACCCGAGCCCCAAGCGCGGGTGCCGTTCACGACCATGGAATTGGAGTCCTTGATCACCACGAAACCGGGCAGACTGTTGTTCTCCGTGCCGATGCCGTAGGAGACCCACGACCCGAGGGAGGGACGACCGCCGAAGACCGAGCCGGTGTTCATCTGGCAGACGCCGCCGGCGTGGTTGATCCCGTCCGAGACACAGGAGCGGATCACGCAGAGTTCGTCGGCGATTTTGGAATGCTGCGGCAGCCAGTCGGAGATCCAGAGGCCGCTCTCGCCGTGTTGCGCCCATTTGCGTTTGGATTCGAGCAGGGGCGAGTTCGCCTCTCCCATCGCGGTGACGGGACGCTCGAAACTGTCGGGCAGGCTTTGGCCGGCGAGCTTGTTGAGGAGGGGTTTGGGATCAAAAAGGTCGAGGTGGCTGGGACCGCCCTCCATGAAGAGCCAGATCACGTTTTTGGCCTGTCCGAGGCGGTGCGGGATTTTCGCCCCGACCGGATTGGGAAAGGAACTGGCGCCGAGCAGTTTCTCCCCGGTGAGGGCGGAGAGGGCGACGGCACCGAATCCGGCTCCGGCACGGCTGAGAAATTCGCGACGGCTCGCGGGTTGATCGATACGGTGGCAGAAGGACATGGAGAGGAGGAGTAGTGGAGGAGTAAAGTAGTAGAGGAGTAGAGAATTTAGGAGCTAGGAGCTAGGAGCTAGGAGCTAGGAGCTAGGAGTTGGGAGCTGATTGGCTAAACGGCTAAACGGCTAAAGAGCTAATAGATAAATAGCTAAATAGCTGGGACGCTTGCGGCCCTCAGTGAAGGTAGAGGAATTCGTTGGAGTTGAGGAGGGCGTGACAGAAATCGGTTACGGCTCCGTTGAGGGCGGGGGCCGCCGAGGGGGCGGCGGCGGGGGCGTTGCGTTTCCAGGTGGTGCCGGGGGCGGGGGTCTCGCCGTCGCTGCCGGCAAAGTTCCAGTCGGCGAGTCGGGCCGGTGCGGGCAGCAGCGATTCGGCGTCGGAACGCTGGGGATAGGGGAGCAATTGCAAGCGATCCAGGATGCCTTCGCTCACGGTGAGGCGGGCGAGTTGGCCGTCCCAGAGGTGACCTTTTTGCCGACGACCGCCGATGAGGGGAGGGGCGGCGTCTTTGAAGGCGAGTCCTTTGACGATGGGGTGCGAGACCGTTTCACTCCGCAGCGGCGAGGCGGGATCGGAGAGATCTTTCATGTAAAAGGTCACGTAGCCCTTGGCGGGGTCTTCTTGGGAGGGTTTCGCCGAGATCGAGACGCCGAGATAGACGGGTTTGTTCAGCGGGATGTGCAGCCCCGAGGACACCACTTCGTAGACGCGGTTGTCCTGGAAGTCGTCGCCGACGAGCTGGACGATGAAGTTTCTCGGTTCGTAGCGGGATTTGGCGCTGGTGACCCCGATGGACCAGCCGACCTCGTCGGGGGCACCGCTCCAACGGCTCACGAGGGTGTTGACCGATGAGTCGGGGTAGACCCGGTCGAGGTTGGCGACGGCTTCGATGGTGAATTCTTCGTCGGGGATCTCCAGGCGGCTCGCCTCGAGGGTTTCAAAGCGGCTCCCGGGTTGCAGCCAGAGGGCGTTCTCGCCGAGTTCGATTCCCTTGACCGCTTTGAAAACGGCGCTGGCGGGACGCAGTCCGGTTTCGTCGGGGTATTTGTCATCCGCCGGGACGCTGGCGGGAGCGCCGGTCAGTTTTTGCTGCGAGGCGACGAAGGCGAGCGCTCCGTCGACCTCTTCCTGACGGGCTTCGCGTCCGTAGGCGATGCGGTAGGCTTGACGAACTTGCTCGGGACCGAAGTCGCTTTTCCCCGCGAGAACCCGTCGCGCGAAAGAAGTGGCCCGCGAGATCGACCATTCTCCGTTCACGAGCATGAGCGATTGGTTCGGGGTGGTGGTGGGGACGCGGTTGGGGGTGGAACCGAATCCCGAGGGCGAGTCGAATTCCCCCATGAGCGGCGCGTTGGTGTTGCGGCGCTTTTTCATGTAGACGCTGCGGTTCGGCGCGCTGTTGTCGACGGAGGGACCGCCCTCGCGCTGGGTCAGTTCCCCCGAGACGACAAGTGTCGCGTCGCGGAGTTGTTCGGCGTCGAGACGCTGCGGCGGGAAACGCCAGAGGAGGCGGTTGGAGGGGTCGGCGAGATCTTCGTCCGTGGTCGGCTCGCGCCGGGCGGTCTGGCGGTAGGTCGCGCTGCTCATGATGGTGCGGTGGAGCGATTTCAATTTCCAATCGCCCTCGAGAAAGCGTTTGGTGAGCCAGTCGAGCAGGTCGGGGTGGCTCGGGCTCTCGCCGAGCATTCCGAAGTCATTCGGGGTGGGCACCAGTCCCTCGGCGAAATGGCGCTGCCAGACGCGGTTGACCATGACGCGGGCGGTGAAGGGGTTCTCCTCGCTGGCGATCCAGTTGGCGAGGGCGGTGCGGCGTCCGGTGGTGGTCTCCGTGGGGGTGATTTTCGGGGCGGGCTGACCGAGCAGGGTGAGGAAGGCGGGCTCGATCACTTCGTCCTGCTGACGGCGTTTCAGGATGGTCTTGGCCGGTTCGGTGCCGACGTCGGTGGTGATGAAGGCGGTGGGAAGCGGGTCGGGCTTGAGTTT
>JAAYAT010000139.1 GCA_012719225.1 Verrucomicrobiaceae bacterium | reverse complement strand
TTCGGGAGTATGGAAGAGCGCCCGGTCTCCACTGCCACTGCCGAACGGATCTGCTCGATCATCAAGCAAAAGGAAATACGAGTCCGGCAGGTGCCGGGAACGACCCTCCAGAATGATCGCACCCGGCGGACGATCTACACTCCGCCCGTCGGCGAATCGCTCCTGCGGGAAAAGCTGGCGAACTGGGAACGCTTTTTTCACCAACCGGGTGATCTCGACCCGCTCGTAGCAATGGCGGTAGCGCATTATCAATTTGAGGCGATCCACCCATTCACAGACGGAAATGGTAGGACCGGCCGTATCCTGAACCTGCTGCACCTGATCAACTCCGGTCTGCTGAATAGCCCGATCCTCTATCACAGCCGGGGAATCATACGACGCAAAGACGAATACTATCAGAACTTGCTCGGCGTCACCTCGGAAGAAAAATGGGAAACGTGGATCCTCTACATGCTCGAAGTGGTGGAAGAGTCCGCGCAATGGACTTTCCGAAAAATCGAGGCGATCCGAAAGTTGCGAAACGCGACCAAGGAAAAAATGCGGGAAACCGTCCCGAAGCTCTACTCGGCGGAACTGCTCGACGTGCTCTTCAGTCAACCCTACTGCCGCATTGCCGATCTCGTCGATGCCGGGATCGCAAAGCGACAATCGGCTTCCACTTACTTGAAACAACTCGTCGAAGCAGGCTTTCTCAGCGCAGAAAAGGCCGGGCGGGAAAAGCTCTTCATCCACGACCGCTACTTGAGCCTGCTCCTCACCGACGACGAGCCAGAACGAAGTCGAAAAGCACATCTTTGAAAAAAGGGTCTGAATCGCTTCGCGCGCCGGTGGCTTCCCACGATCGCTTCCCCCCTTGATCCCCCGCGCTCCATACCCGAAGCTCCCTCGAAACCTGTCCCCCGCCCACCCCCCATGTCCCACACCAGCAAAAACGCCCGCATCCGCGAAGTCGCCCTCCACTTTCTCCCCGTCGAAATGCGGGTCCCCCTCAAATTCGGCCAGCAAATCGTCGACTCCGTCACCTGCGCCCGCGCCCGCGTCGTCATCGAGGGGGACAACGGCAAAACAGCGGTCGGCTGGGGCGAAACCCCCCTCGCCGTCGCCTGGGTCTGGCCCTCGGCCCTGACCTACGAAGAGCGACACACCGCCTTGAAAGATTTCACCTTCCTCATCGCCCGGACCCTCCAGGACGGGACCGAATCGGGACATCCCCTCGAACTGGGCTTCGACTTCATCGAACACCGGCTCCCCGCCCTTCAAGACGAATTCAACGCCGCCCGCCCCGCCGAATCGGCCCTGCCCCACCTCGCCGCCCTCGTCTGCTTCTCCCTGTTCGACATCGCCGTCCACGACGCCTACGGCCATCTCCACGAATGCCGCAGCTACGACACCTACAACGCCGACTTCCTCTCCCGCGACCTCGGCGACTTCCTCACCCCCGCCGACGGCTTCCCCTCCTTCCAAGGCCAATACCCCGCCGATTATCTCCTCGCCCGCCCGCGGCTCCGACTCCCCGTCTGGCACCTCGTCGGCGGCCTCGATCCCCTCGACGAGAGCGAACTCACCGGCAGCGAACCGCAGGACGGCTACCCCACCACCCTCACCGAATGGATCACCCGGGACGGACTCGATTGTCTCAAAGTGAAACTGCGCGGCAACGACGCCGCCTGGGACTACGACCGCCTCGCCAAGATCGGCCGCATCGCGCGGGACATGGGAGTCACCTGGCTCACCACCGATTTCAACTGCACCGTGACCGATCCCGCCTACGTCGACGACATCCTCGACCGGCTCACCCTCGAAGACCCCGTCACCTACCAGAAAATCCTCTACGTCGAGCAACCCTTCCCCTACGACCTCGAGGCGAACCGCATCGACGTGCGCAGTTGCAGCGCCCGCAAACCGCTCTTCATGGACGAGAGCGCCCACGACTGGCGATTCGTCCGGCTCGGGCGAGAACTCGGCTGGACCGGAGTCGCTCTCAAGACCTGCAAAACCCAGACCGGTGCCCTCCTCAGCCTCTGCTGGGCCAAAGCCCACGGCATGACCCTGATGGTCCAAGACCTCACCAACCCCATGCTCGCCCAGATCCCCCATTTCCTCCTCGCCGCCCACGCCGGCACCATCATGGGCGTCGAATCCAACGCCATGCAATTCTACCCCGAAGCCAGCGCCCCCGAGCAACTCATCCACCCCGGCCTCTACCGGAGACAACAGGGTGTCCTCGACGGCTCCACCCTCTCCGACCGCGGATTCGGCTACCGCGCCGAAGAGGTCGAACGGACACTGCCCGCCGCGGTGTTCGGGTGAGAATCAGGTGACTCATCGGACCCGCCGCCGACAGCGGGGTGGAGGGAAAGCTGGAACCCGGGGCATTCGCGTTCGAGATAGTGGATCAGGGAATGCCCCACGAGCAGGAATGCCAGCATCTCCAAGGTTTCTTCGATCGCCACGAACACGGTGTAGAGGCCCCCTTCGTCGCCGTGCTCCGAGGCATGACCCGCCGCGAGCATCTCCAGCCCGATCGCACCTCCGACGTAGAGAAGGGCGGCGAAGCCGAAACGAAATTGGAACCGGCGTGGCAGCCGGAGGAAGAACGGGAGGTAGACCACCGCGACCACCAAGGTGAGCGCCCCGTAGGCGATCACCCAGGGCCAGGCGAACGCCCCGGAGGTCACCATGCGCTCCTGCAGCACGAAATCCAGCGAGTCGTGCAAGCCGCAGAGTTCGTCGACAAACAGAAAGGCGAAAATCAACGCGATTCCCGTCCATGCCAGCCACCCGGGGCCGCGCATTTCCCTCCGCCACAGGGCGATCATTCCCGCGAGGAGCGCGGCACCGAGGAGGAGCAGGCCGTTGTAGAGCGTCGAGAGATTGCCTTCGCGATCGAAATCGAAGAGCGCCTCCAGCGCGTTGGCAAATCCCGAAGGATGGTTGGCGAGGAGGTAGTGGGCGCTCGCGTTGCCGAGATTGAGGAGAATCAACCCGGCCAGTCCCGCGACAAACAGACGGGTCTTGTCGAGCGCGACGATCATCGGGGGGCTGTCAGGAAATCGGTTTGTCATCTGGTTCTCAGGAGCGGTTGGTATCCGGGTGAGAATATACCGGTCAAATACGCGACGAACAAGACGCCACACAAAGCGATGTCCGAAATGAGGGGTCCTCCGACCGCCCTATTCGCGATCGACGATCGTGAGAGGGTACTTGCCGACATTCGATTCAAAAGTGCCCGAGGAAAGATCGTCAGCGAACTCCAGCCGGAAGTTTTGACCGCCTTCGACGATGACACCCCGCTTTCCAGAAACCCTGAAGTCGTGTTCCCGCGGCGCGCCCCCAGCGATCCACCGGACCTTTCTATCCTCAAATTCCAGCGTGACCGCCGAAACCCCTCGGAAGGAAAAGGACTTTGTCTTGAGCCAGTCCTTGAACTCCGATCGCCCCCAATCCGCCTTCTTCTCACCTTGGAATTGCGGCAGGGGAAGGTTCTCCCATCGCATCGCGCTCTCGATTTGCTGCTTGGTTTGCAGGGCTTTTTCGAATGATCCGGCTCTGGTATAATTTTCAAGGATGCGCTCAAGCGCTTCGATGTACTTTTCCTGAATCGGAGGAAGAACTCGCGCGATCTCCCGCGCATAGCTCTCGTTGAGCTTCTGGATCTCCTGCGGCAATTCGGCATCGTCCGCGCGGAGTGTGGGAGAGAGGGCGAGAAGCGTGAGGAGGATCGCGATCCGTGGCATTCGAAGGGGGCGTTTTTTCGGTTTCATACTCGTGTGAGGGTCTATTTCGGGAGCTTCTCTGTGCGAATCGTAGTGGTCATCCTTCTGTGCTCCCGGTATCATTGCGTGGTATCCGAAGCCGCAAACACCGTTATCAAACCAGTTTTGCTCCCGTCGGGTCAAGGATGTACGCGTTTTTTCGTTCGCGCCGCGTCTTCCCGGGGGGCTCTCGCCGATCCGGAAATGGCGGAGAATGTTGCCGGATTGGAACTCTTCGCCCCTGTCGCCGGGGTTCGATGGCGGGACCGGCGCTTCACGCTGTCCGCGCCTCCTCGAATAGCTCGGCCGGCATGGGATGCTCGAGCTCCCAGAGCATTTGAATGGGGCGGTCGCCCTCACAGGAGAGCAGCGATTTCGCTGGCCCGAGGAAGAGGTAAGGGGCCGTTTCGCCGCCGATGCGTTTTTCCAGACGGGCGAAAAAGAGGATGGTGTAGCCGAGCTCTTGAAAATGAAGGTAGTTTTGCCCGGTGGCGTGCTCGCGGGAGGTGTTGCTCTGCGACTCCCAGTGAAGCACGGTCGGGCTGACGGGGTAGTCCTGGTAGCGGGTCGTCGGGGCGAAGTCGCGCTCCTCCTTGCGGAAGGTGACGAGGTGCAGGTAAACGCGTGAGCTCTTCAGATGAATCACGCCGGTGCCAGCGGGACCGGACGTTTCCAGGCTGGCCTTTCCAAATGCAGCGGTGATCTCGCGGAGGCCGTAGGCGGCGTGGACTACCAGCGGGCAGGGAAAGGGCAAATCGACAGGGAACGTGGGGTAGGGCGAGCGAGCGCGGCGCCACTCGATGATCTCGGCGAGATCGGCGGCGGCGGTCGGATTCCTGAGCCAGCGCTGGAAGGATTCGCGGTAGCTGCCGACGCCGAGTTGCTCGCCATTGCCGCTCCAGAGCAGGTAGTGGAGCATGGCGGACTCCTCTACGGAGAGGCCGTAGGCGGCGGGCTCCTCGGCGACACGAGCGGAGGTGAGGCGTCGCGCCTTCTCGAGCAGCTCGCGGTCGGTCCGCAGGGCGAAGCGGCGGAGGGCTGTTCTGGCGTCGGGGAGGTCAGGATCGGTCGTGGTCCTCGTTCCTGCGGCGAGGTCTTTCCACTCGGACCAGGTCTTGTTCTTGAGGAGGTCGACGGGGGAGAGGTCGGTCTCCTCGATGAAATCCCGGAAGGTCAGGGGACGCCCGGTTTCCGCCTCAAAGGTCCGGATTGTCTCGGGGACGAAGGCGTTCAGGTTGCCGAGCGAATGGCGGATATTCTCCAGCACATGCTCGCGCGCGACCCGCTCGAACTGGATGCTGCAGCCAGGCGGCAGATTGGGGAAATCGCGTTCGATCTCGCGGTCGATGCGTCGGCGGGTGCGGCGCAGCAGGGCCGTGAGCTTGCGGTCGATGCGGTAGCGCCGGTGGACCTGGCCAACGAAGTCGAGCACGGTGAGGCAGTCCTTTTCCGGCGAGTGGCGCAGCCCCCGGCCGAGCTGCTGCAGGAAGACGGTGAGGCTCTCGGTGGGCCGGAGGAAAAGGACGAGGTTGATCTCGGGCACGTCGAGCCCTTCGCTGAAGACATCGACGACGAAGAGGAACTGGAGGTGGCCTTGGCGGAAGGCCTCGAGGCGTGAGTCGCGCTCGGCCCGCGGGGTGTCGCCGAGGATCGTCTCCGCGGTGTAACCCTTCTCGCGGAAATTCCTCGCCATGTAGTCGGCGTGGCGTACCCCGGCGCAGAAGCCGACGGCACGGGTGCTCGCGAGATCGGGGTGGTAGCGGTGGATCGCGCCTTCGATGGCGTCGAGGCGGAGCCGGGCGCTGAGGTCGTCGCCGGTGTAGACGTTTTCGAGTTCGCTGGAGTCGTAGCGTCCATTGCGCCAGAAGCGCTCGTCGGCGGTGGAGACGGGATCGGTGACGCCGAAGTAGTGGAAGGGGGAAAGCAGCTTTTCCTCCAAGGCCTCGGGCAGCCGGATCTCGGCGGCGAATCGGTTGTCGAAGTCCGGGAGGATGGACGAGCCGTCCATGCGCTCGGGCGTGGCGCTGAGACCGAGCAACACCTCGGGGTCGAGATGCTCGAAGAACGGGCGGTAGCTGGGGGCGGCTCCGTGATGCGCCTCGTCGACGATGAGAAAATGGAAGTGGTCCTGGCCGAGGCGTTCCCAAGGGCGCTGCTGCCGGAGGCTCTGGACCGACGCGAAGACCGCGTTCCAGGCCGTCGGGCGGTGTCCATCGACGAGCAATTCGCCGAAATTGAAGTCCCGCAGGACAGCGCGGAAGCAGTCCCGGGCCTGCACGAGAATCTCTTGCCGGTGCACCACGAAGAGCAAGCGTGATCGCTCCGGATGACGGCGGCGGAAGCGGGCGTAGTCGAAGGCCGCCATTACGGTTTTGCCCGTGCCGGTCGCGGCGACGACGAGGTTGCGGCTGGATCCGTCGAGGCGGGCGGCCTCGAGGGCCTCGAGGACGCGTTCTTGGAAAGGGTGGGGCTTCAGGTCGGCGAAGAAGCGTGGGCCGTGGTTCGCGGTCGGATTTCTCGCCCCGTCGATCGCTTCGCGGAACCGTTCCACTTGGGCTTCGTCGTCCGGATCGTAGGGAGCGAAGCTCTCGTGCCGCCAGTAGGTCTC
Source organism: Verrucomicrobiaceae bacterium (assembly GCA_012719225.1). Lineage (GTDB taxonomy): Bacteria > Verrucomicrobiota > Verrucomicrobiia > Verrucomicrobiales > DEV007 > Arctic95D-9. The sequence continues at coordinate 438 of JAAYAT010000139.1, read as the reverse complement.
GAACTCGGCGGCGAAGCGCGCGAGGACGTGGGGCATGTCCTGGCCGGTGACCTTCACGGTCCACTCGAGGCCGCTCGTCATCGCCGGGCGGCTCATGTTGGCTGATCCGATGTAGGCGGTGGAGTAGCCGTTCTCGCGGACGAAGTGGTAGGCCTTGGCGTGGAGCCGGGTGCGCTCGGTGTCGTAGGAGATCCGGAGGGAGACGTTGCGACGCTGGGCGAGCCATTCGATCGCGGCGGGATCCGAAGCCCCCATGTAGGAGGTGGTGATGATGCGCACCGGCACTCCGCGCGCCTCGATCTCCTCGAAGGCCGGGAGCAGCAGGGAGAGCCCGGACCACTTGATGAAGGAAACGAGGATATCGACGCGGTCGCAGCTTTGCAGTTCGGTCCGGATTTCCCGCTCCAGAGGCGGGTCGTCCGCCGCTCCGGTCAGCAG
>JAAYAT010000138.1 GCA_012719225.1 Verrucomicrobiaceae bacterium | reverse complement strand
CTCAAAGTCGCCGACCTTTTCAAACGCAGCCTGCTCGGCGGCGGTTCCAAGCCCGCGGTGACCCCGCGGACCCGGAACCAGTTCCACTATCTCGAAGCCCTCGACCATCACGACGTCGTCTTCGGGATCGGTCCGGCGGGCACCGGCAAGACCTACCTCGCGATGGCCTACGCCCTCGATCTTTTGAAAAACCGTCGGGTCGATCGCATCATGCTGACCCGTCCGGCGGTCGAGGCCGGTGAGGCGCTCGGATTCCTCCCCGGAGCCTTCGAAGAAAAGGTCCTCCCCTACCTGCGCCCGCTCTACGACGCGATGAGCGACATGCTCGACGGAGCCGAGTCCCTCAAGTTCGCCGAAAAAAATCTCATTGAGATCGCCCCGCTCGCCTACATGCGCGGGCGCACCCTCAATCGCGCCTGCGTCATCCTCGACGAAGCCCAAAACGCGAGCCGCGAACAGATGTTCATGCTCCTGACCCGCCTCGGCGAACACTCCAAATGCATCGTCACCGGCGACCCCTCGCAGATCGATCTGAGACCCAAAGAGCGCAGCGGTTTGCTGGAGGCGATGAACCTGCTCGAAGGGGTCGAGGGCATCGCCTTCACCCGTTTCGAAACGGCGGACGTGGTGCGTCACCCCGTCGTCGGCCGCATCATCGAAGCATACGAGCGGGGACGTTCGGAGGAGGAGTCGGGCTGAGAACCCTCAACCGCCCAGACTCCGCACCAGGGACAACAAGGACGGGTTCCCCGGGTCGAGCCGGAGCGCTTCCCGCGCGTATTTCAGGGCGAGATCGGTTTTTCCGGCATCGCGGCAGATGGTGGCGAGTCCGGTGAGGTATTCGAGTTCGCGGGGGGCGAGTCTATGGGCTTTTTCCAAGTAGGGCAGGGCCTCGGGAAAACGACCCAGGGAGTTCAGGGCCACTCCGTAGAAATACTGCGTCCGCGGATCGTCGGGGAGCAGTGTGGTCGCGCTTTCGAGTTCGGCGATGCCCTCGTCGTAGCGTTTTTGCCGGATGAGAAAACGGGCGAGGGAATCGTGCGCGAGACCGCGGTCGTTGTCCGTCATCGCCGCCGCCACCGCCGCGCGGTATTCTTTTTCGGCCTCGTCCGGCCGGTTCTGTTCTTCGAGCATCCCGGCGAAGTTCAGCCGCGCCGGGACGAACTCGGGCTCGACTTTTTGGGCGAGCCGGTAGGCGGCTTCGGCCTTGGCGGGGTCGCCGAGATCGGTGAAAAAGACCGCCAGCAGCAGGTGCCCGGCGGCGCGGTCGGCGATGGCGTTCTGCTTGTTCACAAAGTCCTCCGCGGCGGCGGCGAAGGCCGTCTTCCGTGCGTCGTCGAACCGGGCATACCCCGCCGCGAGAATCCGGGCGGCTTCCGCGCGCACCGCTCGCGAGTCATCCTCCAGCAAGGCTCCGGCGAGGGCGACGCGGCGATCGGGCGGATAGGGGGCCAGCGCGGCGAGCGCCTCGACCCGCACGGCGGGATCGGGATCGCCGAGGCGCGCGGCGATGGCCCGTTCGGTCTCTGGGGAGGTCGCTTTTTCCCCGAGCGCCGCCACCGCCGTCGCCCGCACGATGGCGGGGCGTTCGAGGTCGTTGGCGAGGGCGATGAGCGGCCCGAGGGAACCGCTCTCCTCGCGACGGGCCGCCGCGAGGATTTCTCCGTAGTGGGCGTTGCGGGGTCCCCCGCCCCACCATTGTTTGAAAGCATCCGCCGCCCACTCGGGCGTCCGGTCGTCGTGGCATTGGGTGCAGGCGTTGGGACTGCCGAGTGTGAGGGACAGATCCGGGCGCGGCACGCGGAGGCTGTGATCGCGCCGCCGGTCCACTCCCATGTAGGTCTCGGTCGGCATGTGGCACTCGACACAGCTCGCCCCGGTGCTGCCGACCGGATGAAAATGGTGCGCCGGAGTGTCGTAGGGATCGGCCTGGTGACAGCGCACGCAGAGGGCGTTGCCGGGGGCGACGAGCTTCATCGAGTGGGGGTTGTGACAGTCGGTGCAGCGCACCCCGGCGTGATACATTTTGCTTTGCACGAAGGAGCCGTAGACGTAGACCTCTTCCCGGATCTGTCCGTCATGGTGATAGAGCCGGTCGCTCAGGACGGAGGGCACGTGGGTGTCGTGAAAGGGTTTGCCGTGCTCCCAGGTGTCGTCGAGGAGAGTGCGGTGGGAATGGCAGGGAGCGCAGGTCTCCAGTTGCACGTCGGACCGCAGCGGCGCGGTGCGCTTCGGCTGGCCGGTGGCGGGATCGATACCCCAGGGGAATTCCGCGTCGGATTCGCCGGGTTCTTTTAACAACACAACAAGTCCTTTCGAAACCACATAGTCTTTCAGCGCAGCGAAGTCGGCCGACGCCGCGTCGTCGCCGGGATCGGCCTCGGTCCTGCGTTTCGCCTCGGCCCATCGGACGTGTTCGGAACCCGGTCCGTGACAGGCCTCGCAGCTCACATTCATCTCCGACCAGGTCGTGGCATAGCTGAGCGTCGCCGGATCGAAACTCTTGTCGAGATCGGTCGAATGGCAGTCGGCGCACATGTAGTTCCAATTGAAATACCGGCGCGTCCAGTGGAGGATGTCCTCGGGCGGGACGGGTTCGTCGGGGTAGAGATGATACCAGCGCTGCCCCCCCTCCTCCGCCGGGCGGGTGTCCCAGCACACTTGCAGCGCTTGGTAGCGTCCGTCGGGAAAGGGAATGAGGTATTGCTGCAGCGGATCGTGACCGAAGGTGTAGGCCACCCGCATGTCCTTTCGTTCGCCGTTTTCATCGGGAGCGTTGACCCAGTATTCCGCCCCCTTGCGGAAGAATCGGAAAACCTGACCGAAATGCTCGAACTCGGCGTTGTCGAAATCGCCGAGGACAAATTCCTCCGTCGCCGGATTCATCGCCTTGTGGTGATCGCTCTGGAGCCATTCGCCGTATTGCTCGCCGTGGCAGGAGCGGCAGCTCTCCAGCCCCGCGAAGGTCGCCCGCGGATTGGGATGGTAGGGAGAATAGGCACCCGCCTCGCTGGCGGACTCCTCCTTTTTGTCCGCGCCGCAGGAAACGAGAAAAAAAAGACCCAGCACGAGCGGCCCCGCGATCGCCGCCCGTCGCGGGGCGGGGGCGTGGTCTCGTCGGCGGGGCGGGATTCGGGGCTTCATGCTGGGGGGCTCACGCGGAGGATAGGGCAATGCCACCGGGTGGGCCAGTGGAAAGGGGATGAAGAAAGGAGGGTTGAACGCACCGGCAAACCCTGTTTACTCGTGAGTCCCATGCCCGATCTCCGCACATTTCTCGATCAGACCTTCGCCCGAAGCGGTGGCGAAATGTCTTTCGAAGATTTCATGGCGATGGCGCTCTACGATCCCGGGATCGGCTACTACACCCGTTCGATCCGGGAGGTCGGCGGGCGCGGCGGGGATTTCGCGACCGCGGCGACGCTCTCCGACTCTCTGGGAAAAGCGATCGCACGATGGGTCGCGGCGCAGCGGGATGAACTCGGTTGGGGCGGGCCGGTTCCCCTCATCGAAGTGGGCGGAGGCAACGGCGCGCTGGCCGCCGCCGTCCTGACATCGCTCGGCTGGCGGGGGCGGCGGCGGGTCCGCTACCACCTCGTCGAGATTTCGCCCCGACTGCGGGAGAAGCAGCGGGAGCGCCTCCGACGTCGGGGAGTGACCTGGCATCGCGACATCGCCTCGGCCCTGCGCGAGACAGGAGGGCGGGCCCTGATTTTTTCCAACGAACTCGTCGATGCCTTTCCCGCCAAGTGGCTGCGCTGGAACGACGGGAGCGGAACCTGGGAGGAGATTTTCGTGCGCTACGATCCCGTGGCCGGACTGCGGGAGGTCTTTCGCGAAGGCCCGCCCGACATCACCGCGGAACATTTTCAAGCGATGGCGCTGCGGCGTCCTCCCGACGGCCAGCGCATCGAGGTGCTGCCGTCGTTCCGGCGCTGGCTCCGCGATCTGGCTCCGGTGTGGCGGGCGGGATCGATGCTGACAATAGACTACGGGGAACGCGAGGCGGCGACGATCTACCATCGGCGCCCCGGCGGAACGCTGCGGGGCTACTTCCGCCACGAGCGCGTCGAGGGCGGCGGGGTCTACGGCCGGATCGGACAGCAGGATCTCACCTCCGACGTGAACTTCGCCGATCTGGTGCGCTGGGGGGAGGAACTCGGATGGGAGACGCGGTCTCTCGCCACCCAGCGCGATTTCCTCTCCCGGTATGGCGACGAGGGGGGAAATCCCGGCGGCGCGGATCCCATGGCCGCCGGTGACGTGGGCGACGCGTTTCAGGTGCTGATCCAAGCGCACCGATAATGGCGCTGGACAGCCCGCCGAATCCCCCTACCTTAGTCCCCGGACGATTGCCTCCCCTTCGGATGAATCCCACGACAAACAGCACCCGGCTACTTCTTCTCGCACCCGATCTCGGGTGGGTGCTTCCGGGCTGATCCGCCCGTCTTGTCTCTCCTCCCGGCCCGCTTCCCTTTTTGCAAGGGAGGATTGCGCCCTTTCCCTTTTTCCCCTTTAGTCGAACCAGAACACCCATGAAACCTGAATCCATCCAAAAGTACCGGCCCTTTCCAGCGGTCGAGTTGCCGGACCGCCAGTGGCCGAGCCGGACCATCACCCACGCCCCGATCTGGTGCAGTGTGGATCTTCGCGACGGGAATCAGGCCCTCCCCATCCCCATGAGCGTGGAGGAAAAGCTCGAGTTCTTCGACGTGCTCTGCGCGATCGGATTCAAACAGATCGAGGTCGGGTTCCCCTCCGCCGCGGACACGGAATTCCTTTTCCTGCGCCGCCTCATCGACGAGAACCGCATCCCTGACGATGTCACCATCCAGGTGCTGGTACAGACCCGGGAGCACCTCATCCGACGCACTTTCGAGGCCATCGCCGGGGCGCGGCGGGCCATCGTCCACATTTACAACTCCACCTCGCCGCTGCAGCGCCGCGTCACTTTTGGCGACGCCACCCGCGAACAGATCCGCGACATCGCGGTCGAGGGGGCGAAGCTGGTCCGGGAGCTGGTCCCGACGGTCCCGCACACCGAGGTGGTGCTGCAATACTCGCCCGAGTCCTTCTCCGACACGGAGCTGGATTTCGCCCTGGAATGCTGCAACGCCGTCATCGGGATCTGGCAACCGACGCCGGAGAAAAAGATGATCATCAATCTCCCGGACACGGTCCAGTGGACCACCCCCAACATTCACGCCGACATGATCGAATGGATGTGCCGCCATCTCGACCGACGCGACTCGCTCGACGTCTCCCTGCACACCCACAACGACCGCGGCACCGGAACCGCCGCCACCGAGCTGGGGCTCATGGCCGGCGCCGACCGCGTCGAAGGCACCCTCTTCGGCAACGGCGAGCGCACCGGCAATCTCGACATCGTCAACGTCGCCCTGAACATGAACAGCCACGGCATCGCGACGGGCCTGGATTTCTCCGATCTCACGAGCCTGCGCCACGTCTACGAGCGCATCACCCGCATGACCGTGGGCGAACGGCATCCCTACGTCGGTGAACTGGTCTTCACCGCCTTTTCCGGCTCCCATCAGGACGCCATCAAAAAAGGTCTCGACCGGCGCGACCGCGAGACGGTCGAGGATCCCGCGATCCCGTGGGCGGTGCCCTATCTCACGATAGATCCGCAGGACGTGGGCCGATCCTACGAAGCCATCATCCGGATCAATTCCCAGTCGGGCAAAGGCGGCATCGCCTACATCCTCGACCACGAACACGGCTTCGACCTGCCCAAGACGATGCACCCGCAGGTGGGCAGCTACATCTACGGCCACGCCGACGCCGAGGGCCGCGAGCTGGGCAACGAGGAGATCGGCGATCTCTTTTTTGAAAAATACGTCAACCTGGAATCCCCCCTCCACCTGCTCGAATTCGAACTCGATCACACCGGGAAGAAAGACGGCGAACTGACCTGTCACGCCACCGTGAAAATGGGCGACGAAGTGATCCGGGGAACCGGCTGCGGCAACGGACCCATCAACGCCTTCGTCCATCTCCTCGCCGAACTCGGCTACAAAACCTTCAAGGTGACGGACTACCGCAGCCAGGCGCTGCGCGGGGGATCGGACGCCGATTCCGCCGCCTACGTGCAGATCCAGGACAGCGAAAGCGGCGCCCTCCTCTGGGGGTGCGGAGTCGATCCCTCCATCGAAATGGCCGGGCTGCGTGCCCTCGTCTCGGCGTGGAACCTGCAACACCCGACCCCATGAATCCCTCCGCTACCAAAACCATCAAAACCACCAAAGCCGTCCTTTTCGACCTCGACGGGACCCTCCTCGACACCCTGCAGGATCTCGCCGACTCGGGAAACGCCCTGCTCGAGGCGCGGGGATTTCCCCTGCACACGGCCGACGACTACCGCACCTTCATCGGGAACGGCATGCTCAATCTCGTCCGCGACATTTTCCCGGCCGGGTTCCGCCCCGCCGAGGGAGAGGAGTCGGAGCAGATGCTCTTGGAATATCGCGAGGCCTACACCCGACACTGGCAGAACACCACCGCGCCCTTTCCCGGCGTCGCCGCGCTGCTCGACGCGCTCACCGCCGCCGACGTGCCCATCGGCGTGCTCTCGAACAAGGCCCACGACTTCACCCTGAAATGCGTCGAGACCTTTCTCCCCGATTGGTCGTGGGACGTGGTTCTCGGCGCCCGCGACGGGATCGAGCGCAAGCCCGACCCCGCCGGAGCCTTCGAAGCGGCGGAGATCCTCGGGACCGCTCCGGCGGATTGCTATTTCATCGGCGACTCCGATGTCGACATCCTCACCGCGCGCCATGCCGGGATGCACCCCGTCGGCGTGAGCTGGGGATTCCGCCCCGTGTCCGAACTGCTCGAAGCGGGTGCCGCGACCATCCTGCAAACGCCCCACGATCTTCTCCAACTGCCCGGACTGCGCTGAGCCGTGCGCGGGTCGCCCTATGCCCCACGTGCCCCTCACTCCCGGTCGACGGGTCCCGGAGGCAGTTCGAAATGCCCCGCGACAATCCCCGGAACGGTGATGTCCTCGTCCAATGCCTCCCACCGCAGCGCGTAGCCATTCACTTCCACCATCACATCTTTCAATTCTTCCTCGGAAGCCGTGGCAAGCCGCCGGAAACGATCCGCGGGGAACCCTACGATCCTGCCGTCGTGAAGCTCGACATAAATGGTTCGACCGTCCGCCCACGCACGAATCGCGGCGGGTTCGGCGAAGGTGGTGCGGTCAACGATGGTGTCTGTCATAATACGCTTGCATCAATTGTGCCCGGTGCTCGAAAACGAGCGATTCGATCCGTCGCAGATCATGTGGACGAACCCCTTTGTTGTCGCCCAGAAGTATGGACGGATCGAGCCAAAACTTGCACTCTCCATCCGGTGTCCGGACGTGGATATGAGGCGGTTCATGACCTTCATCAGAGTAAAAATGAAATCGAAAAGAACCGATGCGCAAGACCGTCGGCATGGTGGAAATCTACTTCGTTTCTGGCAGAAAGCGATGATTTTGCCGACGGGAAGGCGTCGGGCCTTCCCTTGCCTGCCCTCACTCCCGGAAGCCGCGCTGATCGCGCCATTGCTCTTTCGCCTTTTTTTGGCGTAACTACACTCTTATGAAGCGCTTGTTCCTCCTCGTCCTCCCGGTGTTCTGCCTCGGCCTGCTTTCCCCCTCGCTCCGCGCCCACGAATCGGCGGAGGAAATGGCGGCGACGGCCGGGGCGTTTCTCGCCAGTCTCGACCCAGAGCAAAAGACCCGGGCGGTCTACCCGCTCACCGGCGCGGAACGCGAGAACTGGGTTTTCGTGCCCAAACCCTTCGAGGGCGAAGGCATGCGCCGGGGCCTCACCATCAAGGAGATGCGCCCCGATCAGCGCCACCTCGCCTACGCCCTCCTGAGCACCGGGCTGAGCCATCGCGGCTACATCACCGCACTCCAGATCATGAGCCTCGAACAGATCCTCTGGGAGCTGGAAAACAATTCCCCGCGCCGCGACACCCAGATGTACTACCTCACCCTCTTCGGCGATCCCGCAGCGGAAAACTGGGGCTGGCGTTTCGAAGGTCATCACCTCTCGCTGAATTTCACGATCGCCGGCGGCAAGGTGGTCGCGGGCACGCCGAACTTTTTCGCCTCCAATCCCGGCGAAGTGCTGTCCGGTCCCCGCGCCGGGCAGCGGGTTCTCCCCGGCGAGGAGGATGTCGCCCGCGCCCTCGTGAAATCGCTCTCGGACGAGCAACGGAAAAAAGCCGTGCTCGACGCCAAATCCCCCAACGACATTCTCACCTCCAACAAGAACGATATCGCCCCTTTTGAAAAAAGCGGAATCTCCTTCGCCGACCTCACCGAAGCCCAGGCAAAAAATCTCCACGAACTCATCGGCGTCTATGTCCACCGCATCCGCCCCGATGTCGCGGCGGACGAACTGGCCGCCATCGAAAAGGCCGGTCTCGGCAAGATCACTTTCACCTGGATGGGCGGCCTCGAAAAAGGCGAGGGACATTACTACCGCGTCCAGGGTCCCACCTTTTTGCTCGAGTACGCCAACACCCAGAACCAAGCCAACCACGTCCACGCGGTCTGGCGCGACTTCGACGGGGACTTCGGCCGCGATGTCCTGCGCGAACACTACCAAGCCCATCACAAGGCCGAGTGAGTGGGAGGTGACGGAGCAAAAATCACCATGTCCGAAACACTTCAGACAGCGAACGCCCGCGATCTCGAACGCCTCCACCGCATGTTGCGCCAGGTCGCGGGAGACGATCTCGGGACCCTGCGCCGCCACCTCGCCGCCCGCGACGAAGCGCGCGTCCTCGACATCGCCTGCGGAGAATGCCACGAGGCCGAGGTGCTCACCGATTTCGCCGCCGAGCTCACCGGCGATCCCGACGGTGCCGTGCAACTGACCGGCCTCGACGTGCGGGCGCGGGAGATCGCCAACGCCCGGAAACGCTTCGGCCGCCGCCGCGGACCCGATAACCAGCGCGGCAAACGCGAGTTCGAGTTTCTCAGCGGCGACGCCACCAAGCTGAAAGAGCACGTCGGGTCGGACGAGGATTTCGACCTCGTCTTCCTGCGCCACCAGAACTACTGGAACGGCGACAGCACCTGGGAAAAAATCTTCGACCAGGCCCTCGAACGACTCGGCTCGGACGGTCGCCTCATCATCACCAGTTATTTCGACAAAGAGCACCGTCTCGCCTTGGAAGCGCTGCAGCGGCTCGGCGGGGAACTGCTCCGCACCGAGAGCAATCCCGAGACCCGCGCCCTTCTCACTCCGGGAAAATCCGTCGACCGCCACGTCGCCATTTTCCGGCGGAAGGACGCCTGAACGCCTCGGGTCCGGTCCTTTTTCGCTTTCTCCGGAGGGAAGTTCGCGCTAGCTTGCGAACAGCAGCATGACGGAAATTTTCATCGTTCTGGGCGTGGTGGTTCTCTCCGTCGCCCTTCGCAGCTTCCGGAACCGACTCGTTCGGAAACTCGGCGCGCTCGGCATCCTCGCAGCGACCTTCCTCTTTTTTTATTTCCTCACCGGCAGCATCGCCGCGGGAGTGGGCGGGTTGCTGCTCTGGTTTCTCCTGCCCTGGGTGGAATTGCTCACCCGCATCCGGCGGCTCCGTCTCCCGCTGGAAAAAGCCCTCGAACGACGCTCTCCGCCGGGCGTGTCCCGCTTTCCCGACCTCACCGAACTGACCGATGAAATCGAGGGCGAGGGATTCGACTATGCCGCCGACACCGGCTGGGAGTGGGACGGAACCCATCAGTTCTACCGCCTTTTTTATCATCCGGAGATGCGCGAGTCCGCCGCGATCTGCCTGACCGAACAGGAGGGCATCGCCTGGGTCTACCTCTCCGTGACCTCGCGTCACGAGCGCGGCGGCACCTTCCGGACCAGCAACGTGCCCTTCAGCAGTCCCATGAAAATGGCACCCGGGGTGCGCTTCCATCAGACGCCATTCGCCGACTCGTTCTACGATCTGCTCCTCGAACACCGCATCTGGCTCGGTGCCTTCGGCTACGAGGAATCGGACATGCTCGAAGAGGATCCCGAGACTCTCGCGGGCCTGATCGAAACGGAGACGGGACGCCAGATCCGCCACAATATCGAGGTGGGCCTGATCGAACCGGCCGAGTCGGAAAAGACGGTCCGCTACTCGTGGCGCGGACTGTTTTATCTCTATTTCCAACTCATCAAGGACATGGTGCGGATGAGCTGATTGGCTTATCCCCCCCGGCGTCACCAGCCCGGCGGCAGATCGGGCAGGGTCTCCCGGAGGATGGATCGGATCCGCGCTTTTTCCGAATTCGGGAGGTAGGAAAAATCGGGATCAGAGGGCGAGAGCGCCAGCGCCCGACCAATACGGGTGTAGAGCAGTTTTTTGAACCCCGCCGGGAGATGCTGGAAGAGCGGGCTGTAGATCATGTAGCTGCAGCGGTTGCGGAGCAGGTGGGTTTCCAGATCGAAATCCCGCAGCGAATTCCCCGCGCCGTCGACCCGGCGGTTCGCGCGGAAATCCTCCTTGAGCCGGCTGTCGCCCGCGAGCGGAGCGGAGAGAGGCGCCTCGTCGGCGAAAAGAAGATAGCGGACCAACTCCTCGACCAGGGTCTCGATCCTGCGCCTATCATCGGGCAGGAGGCGGCCTTTTCCGTCCGCCAGCGCGGTGCGGAGACGGTAGTGGGCCTGGGTGAAGCGGTTCACGAACCCGCCCTGATGCTCGTGGAGGAGGTGCGCGAGCATGTCACTGGTGGCCACGGGAAACGCGTTCCAGTCGAACTCGCGCCCGGGCGGCAGCGGGGTGGTCACGATGCCTTCGGGAGTGAAACGCCCGATCAGATTCCCCCAGTGCGGCTTGATGTCGTCCGCCCCGGTGACATACCAACCGCCGAAACGATCCGCGAGGGGGATGCCGTGGCCGGTGAGTCCGCGCCGGTAGCTCTCCAGACTGCCGCCGGTGGGACCGGGGATGACGGATTTGATGTTGATCCCCGGAACCTCGTGGGTGTCTTCGTCGGCGTGGCACCGCATGCAGCGCTCGGACCGCTCCGCGACGGGGCGCTTGCCTTGCACCGGGATGTCGAAGATATAAAAAATCCCGCCGAGCTCGGGATCGATCGAGACGATCTCGATGCGACCGCCCTGCACGTAGCCGAGGTAGAGATCGTCCTTGAAATACAGCGCCCGCGGGGTGCGGGGCGAGATGCGGCTGAGCTGGAGGCTCGTCGTGGAGTAGACCAGCATCTGGGTGGAGGCGGGGATCTCAAGCGCCTTGAGGAGACTCTCCAGATAGGCTTTTTCACTGGAGGTGTCGAGACCCAACCGCCCTTGCTCGAGATCGTCCTTGAGCAGGGTGAAAGGGTCCTGAAGCGGACGGTTCCAGTAGTCGTGCTCCGGGGCCTCGAGGTCGGCGAAGCGGAGATCCTCCGACTCGTCCGCGAGCACGCCGCCGCTCCCGATGACGAGGAGGGAAAAGGCCGGAGCGATGCTGCGAAAAAATGACATGGCCAAGTAATTACGCCGCAACCCCACCATCCGGCAACCCACTGGAGGGGCGTATTGATGTCCGGTCCGAAATCGGAACCGGATCTCAGTAGGCCTCGACCATCGCCCCGTCGATGAGGATGTTCTGCCCGCTGAGGTAGGCGTTTGCTTCGGAGCAGAGAAAGGCGACGATGCGACCGAAGTCGGCGGGTTCCCCGTATTTTCCGAGCGGTATGCCCGCCTGCGAGCGGGAGCGCTGCTCCTCCGGGGAGATCCCCGCCTTGTCCGCCCAGATCGCGTCGAGTTGTTCGATACGGGCGGTGTCGATGCGGCCGGGGCCGACCGTGTTCACGAGGATGCCGTCGGGTCCCAGTTCGCGGGCGAGGGATTTCCCCAAACCGACCAGACCCGACCGGAACACATTGGAAAGCAAGAGCCCGTCGATGGCCTGCTTCGTGGACACCGAGGTATTGTTGACGATGCGGCCTCCGCCTCCCGCCTTCAGATGCGGCAGGGCGGCGCGGATCGCGCGCACGTAGCCCAGCATGGTCAGTTCAAAAGCCGATTGCCAGGCGCTGTCATCGAATTGGGCGAAGGCACCGGCGGGCGGGCCGCCGGTGTTGTTGAAGAGCGCCCAGAGTCCGCCGAACTCGGCCACGGTGCGCTCCACCACCGCCTCGATGGAGGCAGGATCAGTGATGTCGCCGACGGTGTGGAGCGGACGGTTGCCCGTTTCCGCTTCGATCGCCGCGGCCGCCTCGGCGAGTTTTTCTTCCGAACGGGCGAAGAGCATCACCCGCGCACCCTCGCGGGCGAACTCGGTCGCGACACCGCGCCCGATGCCTCCGCTGGAGGCGAGCACGAGGACCGCTTTGTCTTGGAGATTCAGATTCATGGCGTCTTACCCTTCGTCTCTTTTCCGCTCCGACTCAAGCGGGAAGCGTATCTTGACGTCAGGGGGAAAGGCCCGACGATGGACGGATCATGCGATTTCTTCTACCGGTTCTCTGTGCTCTCGGAACGACGACGCTTCATGCGGTGCCGCCTTTCGAACCCAACTACGACGAATCCCTCGCCAATCCCCTGCCCATCCCGGATGTCCTTGTCGCCGAAGACGGGTCGCGTGTCACCGACCGGGAGACCTGGGAAAGGAAACGCCGCCCGGAGCTGCTCTCTCTTTTCTCCAGCGAGGTCTATGGGCAAACGCCGTCGAGGACCGTGCCGGTGACCTACTCGGCGATGGGCGAGGACAAGGAGGTTTTCGGAGGCAAAGGCCTCATGCGCCAGATCGAAATGCGCATGGGCGAGGGCGAGCGGCAGCGGAGCGCCCAGATTCTCCTCTACCTGCCCGCCACGGCGAAGACCCAACCCGCGCCGGTCTTCGTGTTGCTCAATTTCTGGGGAAACCACAGCGTCAGCGCCGACCCTGACATCGTGCTGAACCCCGGGTGGTTCCGCTCCAACAAGGACAAACACATCGTGAACAACCGCGCCACCGAAGCGTCCCGCGGGGTGTCGGCCTCGCGCTACACCGTCGAAGCCATCCTCGACCGCGGCTACGCCCTCGCCACGACCTACTACGGCGATTTTTCCCCGGATCGCCGCGATGGATTCGCCGACGGCGTCCACGCCCTTTTCAACGAAGACGACGCGGAGGAGCGCGCCGGAGACGCCTGGGGCAACATCGGCGCGTGGGCCTGGGGCCTCAGCCGCATGGCCGACTATCTCACCGAATTGCCAGGAATCGACAGCGACCGCATCGCCGTTCTGGGGCATTCCCGCCTCGGGAAAACCGCCCTCTGGGCCGGAGCCCAGGACGAGCGTTTCGCCCTCGTCATCAGCAACAATTCGGGCGAGGGCGGCGCCTCCCTCGCCAAGCGGAACTTCGGCGAGACGGTCGGACGGTTGAACGAGACCGTGCCCCGCTGGTTTTGTCCCAACTACGACAAGTATTCCAAAAACGAAGGTGCCCTGCCGATGGACCAGCACGCCCTCGTCGCCCTGATGACTCCGCGTCCCGTCTACATCGCCAGCGCCACCGAAGATCTCTGGGCCGATCCCCTCGGGGAGTTTCTCGCCGCCAAACTGGCGGAACCGGTCTACGCCCTCTACGGAAAGAAAGGCCTCGGCGTGGACGAACAGCCCGCCCCCGACACTCCCGTGGGTGCCTCCGTCGGCTATCATTTGCGGAAAGGAAAGCACGACCTGAGCGCCTACGACTGGCAGCGTTTCATGGATTTCGCCGACCGACAGGGCGCCCGCTGAACGAAAAGCACCGAGACGAGGCCCACCGGGGGGCGATCCCTTAGTCGCTCGAGACCAAGCGATTCGGCCGCTCCCAGTGGAGGCGGGCCAGGAGCGTGTCGCCCGTGGCCTCCCGTCGCGGTCTCCATTCCCCCACCGTCACCCAACTCTCGCCCGGTGTGGCGTTGGTGACGTGGAAATTGCCCATCAAGCCCACTTCGTCGGGTTCGTTGACGCCGTCGCCGACGAGCGGCAGGACGACGCGCTCCGTCTCGCGGATCAGGCAGAGTTTTTCGGTGTCGACGCGAGCAACCCAGAGCGGAGAACGCCAGCGGATCACCTTGCTGTTCGTGGCGTCCTCGCGGGTGTAGACGAGATAGAGACCGTCGGAATGCGTCAGCCAATGCTGCTGGGTCGTGGACAGGGCGAGCGCCTCGCCGTCCTCCCACGTCCACGCCTTTTTCTCGCCGTAGTGCAAGCCGTCCTCGCTGACGGCGACGTAGCCCCGCTCGTCCTCCGCCCGCATCGTGAGAAAAATGCGTTCCCCGTGGCGTGTCACCGAGGGTTCCAGCAAGCCCCGCTTGATCGGCAGCGACAGGGCCGGACCCGTTTCTTTGATCGCGAGAGTGCTGCCGTCAAAGCTGCAGCGCACCCCCACCACCTTGCGATCGCCCTCCCCGGCGTGGAAACAGAGCGACAGGATCACCTCGCCATCGGGCAGGGTGACACGTTGGCCGCTGCCGTTCGAGTAGCTCTTCGCCCCTCTCGGATCGTCCCATTCCAGGACCTTGCGCTCCGTCCAGGTGCCGTCCGCCTTCCTCACGGAATACACCGGATAACGGGCCAACTGATCGGCCACGGAGAATTTGGCACCCCGATAGTAGACGTTGTGCCCCATCGCCAGGACCGTGTCGGTCGCGGCGTGGTATTCGGGGACGACGTCGCAGGCCCCTTCCTCGAGACCTTCGTGTCCCTCGACGGGACGACGCCCCAGACTCGGAATCGCAGCGGGGTCCGTCCAGCTCTTGCCGAGATCGTCGGAGAGAGTCCAATGCACCGGACCGAAATAATCCGACCCCGCGATCTCCTGGAGAGTCATCAACGCGAGCGGCTTCCCCTCCGTCCGGGGAATCATGCAACCGCGTGGATGAAACCAGGTCACCGCGCCGCCATCCCGGTTGCGCCAGAGAACCTGCTTTTCGATTTCACCGAGGAGAGCGCTTTCGTCGGCGGTGGACAGGGCGGGGCGGCCCGCCAACAGAGCCGCGCCCGAGGCACCACCGAGGCGGAGAAAAGTTCGTCGTTTCATCATCGGGAAGGGGGGGAAACGGGATCAGCCCGCATTTCCACCACCCAACCACAACTCGAAACCCGCCGCAACCGACCGATTCACCAGAATCCCGGGACCGTCCCCGATACTTTCTCAGGGGAGAAAGGAACAGACATACTGACAGATCCCCTCGCTCACCCGGATGGTGAACCCGGACCGGGCGGGCACGGCGAAGACGTCACCGGTGCCATACCCGACAAATTCCTCACCGCCGTCGAGCCGCACCTCGCAGGCACCGTCGCTGATGACCATCTCCTCGGCCGCGTCCGTGCCGAAATGATACTCGCCAGCGTAGATCAGGCCGAGGGTTTTTTTGCTCCCGTCAGGGAAAAGGATGGCGTGACTGACGACCTTGCCGTCGAAATAGACATTCGCTTTGGCGACCGCGGTGACAGAGGGGAATTCCATGACAGAACAAAAATGAAGTGCTTGTTAGTTTTTCTCGCGGCGGCGGGCCTGGGTTTTGAGACGGAGACCGTTGAGGCGGATGAAACCGGAGGCGTCATCCTGATTGTAGGCGTGCTCGGCACCGCCCTCCATCGTCGCGACATCCTCGTTGTAGAGACTGTGCGGCGAACGGCGTCCGGCGGTGATGATGTTGCCTTTGTAGAGTTTCAAGCGCACCTCGCCGGAGACATATTGCTGCGACTCGGTCACCAGCGCCTGGAGCGCCTCGCGCTCGGGGGCGAACCAGAAACCGTTGTAGACGAGCTGGGCGTATTTCGGAATGAGCGAGTCGCGCAGGTGCATCACCTCGCGGTCCATCGTGAGACTCTCCATCTGGCGGTGTCCGGCGAGGAGGATGGTGCCCCCGGGAGTCTCGTAGATCCCGCGGCTCTTCATCCCGACGAAGCGGTTCTCCACCATGTCGATGCGGCCGATCCCGTTGCGTCCGCCGAGGTGGTTGAGGACGCGCATGACCCCGTAGGGACTCAAGAGGGTGTAGTCGTCGGAGCGCCCCTCTTCGGTCACGTCGCCGAGCTCGCTGAGAATGCCATCGAGCCCGTCGACGCGGAGCCCGATGCAATTTCCCTTTTCAAAAAGCAACTGCACGTATTCGGCTTTGTCGGGCGCCTCCTCGGGCGAGACGCTGAGGACGTACATGTCGCGGTCGGCCTCGCCGGAGGCATCATACCACGGATCCTCGAGGACACCGCTCTCGAAGCTGATGTGCAGGAGATTGCGGTCCATGCTGTAGGACTTCTTGATCGAGGCCTGCACGGGGATCTTGTGCTCGGCGGCGTAGGCGATCATCTCGGCGCGGCCGGGGAACTGCTCGCGGAAACGCTTTTGACGCCACGGTGCGATGATCTCGATGCCCGGAGCGAGAGAAGCGGCGGAGAGCTCGAAGCGGACCTGATCGTTGCCCTTGCCGGTGGCCCCGTGGGCGATGGCATCGGCCCCGTGCTCGATCGCGGCGCGGACCATTCCCTCGGAGATGCAGGGCCGGGCGATGGAGGTGCCTAGAAGATACTGGCCCTCGTAGATCGCTCCGGCCTGGATCATGGGGTAGATGTAGTCCTTCGCGAAGGTGTCCTTGAGATCGCCGATGATGCACTTCGAGGCACCGGTGCGGAGCGCTTTTTCCTCCAGGCCGTCGAGTTCCTCCTGCTGTCCGACGTCGGCGCAGTAGGCGATCACTTCGGCCTGATAGGTGTCTTTCAGCCAGGTGAGAAGGACGGAGGTGTCGAGGCCGCCGGAGTAGGCTACGAGGATTTTTTGGATGTTGTCGCTCATGGAAAGGGAAAATGGAGAAGGGTGGCTGCGGTCACAAGACCGGCGGGCATTCTACCTGCGAGGCGTCGCCTTGCAACGGGATTTGGCGAGTGCGGTTTGCGCTTTCGAGCACCATACCGCTAAAAAACCCAACGGTTAACGGTGATAGGGTTCGCCGCGCAGGACGGTGTGGACGCGGTAGATCTGCTCCAGCAGGACGACGAGGGCGAGTTCGTGCTGGAGGGTGAACCCGCTCAGGGCGATGACGTGGTCGGCGCTACGGCGCAATTCTTCGGTGTGTCCGTCGGCTCCGCCGATGAGGATGGCGACCCGTTTGACTCCGTCCATCTGCCAGCCCTCGACGCGCGAGATCAGGTCGGCGGTGGTCCATGACTCGCCCCGTTCGTCGAGAACGAGACGCACCGATCCCTCGCTCGCGGCGAAAAGGGCCTCGCTGTTTTTTTCCGGACCGGTGTCTTTCCAGTCCGTCCGCAGTTCGACGCCGACGTAGCGCCCGAGGCGTTTTCGATACTCCGCCACTCCCGCTTTGGCATAGGCCAGCGAGGGTTTGCCTATCGCGAGGATCTGCCACTTCATGGGATGAATTTTCTCATTTCCCCAACTTGCAACGAGCGTTTCCGCAACGCAAGGTTCCCTTTTTCCGCCCGCCCATTCGATTTTTCACCCTCCCCTTTTTCGCCTTTGAACGAGACGCTCTCCACCGACTACCTCGACCGCTTTTCCGGTCTCGCGAGGCTCTATGGCGCGGCGGCGTTGCCGAAGCTGCTCCGCGCCCATGTCGCGGTGATCGGCATCGGCGGGGTCGGATCGTGGACGGCCGAAGCGCTCGCCCGCAGCGGCGTGGGGGAACTCACCCTGATCGATCTCGACGAGATCTGTGTCACCAACACCAACCGCCAGCTCCCCGCCCTCGTGGGCCACATCGGCCGTCCCAAGGTCTCGGCGATGGCGGAGCGTCTCCGCCTCATCAACCCGGAACTAGTCGTCCACGAGGAGATCGGGTTTTTCACGGAAGCGACCCTCGACCGGCTCCTCTCGCGCGGATACGACTGCATCGTGGACGGGATCGACGACGCCCGTCTCAAGGCCCTCCTCATCGCGTCGTGCCGGGATCGCTCCCTCCCCCTCATCGTTGCCGGAGGCGCGGGTGGAAAAAGCAACCCCGCCGCGGTGCGAGTGGCCGATCTCTCCGGCGCGAGCCATGACCGGCTCTTGCGCCTCGTCCGCAAGGAACTGCGCCGCCACTACGGGTATCCTTCCGAGGCCAGCCACGAACCGTTTCAGGTGCGGGCTGTCTACAGCGAGGAGAACGCCCGTTTTCCCTGGTCCGACGGCAGTGTCCGCACGGATCCCGAGCCGGGTGCGACCCGGCGGATCAACTGCGAGACTGGTTTCGGGTCGGCCACGCCGGTCACGGGGACCTTTGGATTCGCCGCCGCCGCCGAGGCGATTCAGGCGATCCTCGGAGCCGCCGAGGAGGCGGAAGAGGAACGCGTCCCCGCGTGAGAAAAAGCGGGTCAATTCAAGGCCACCAACACGCGGACCTGTTCCGCCCGGGCGCCCCCGCCCTTGAAACGCAGATTGAGGGTGTGCCGGTCCTGGCTGAGCAAGATCTCGTCGTTGCCCGAGTCCATCCCCCGATGGCCGTTCCCCCCGTCCCCCGCCTGGGAAATCGGGGACCCGACCGAGGAATCGGAACTCATGAGACGATCCGACGAATAGATCACCCCCACGACCGGATGATCGAAGGTCAGGGAAGTTTCCGTCCCCCCGGCTTCGTCCTCCCCGCCGGGCCACAGTTGGAGCAAATAGCTGCGCAGCTCGCCATTCGCCTGGAGGTGCTGGCCGGGATTGGCCTCGGCCACCGAGAACTCGCCCACGACCACTTGATCGACCTCCAGATCATGCGCGGGCCGGAACGACGCGTTCTCCACATAGACCTGGACCTCGCCCTCCTCGCCCCGGTGGGAAGAAATTTCCGTGCCCGGCATCTCGATGCGAACGGACCCGAGATTGTCCTCCACGCCGGAAAGCAGGGCCCAGGCTTTGGAAAAAGCCCTCGGATTGTAGGGCACATCGACGAGACGCTCGCGCAGGTGATCCACCTTGACCGCTTCGAATTCGGACAGTTCGCGGCACTTTCCTCCCTCCGACAGGCAAACCCCGCCATCTCCGCCAAAAACGATGGCCTCGGTCGCCGCTTCGGAACGGGCGTCGATCCCGATGAGCCGGGCCGCCTCGGAAATGTTGAGGCCCTTGGATTTCAGCGAGATCCCGAGATCGGTCGAGGAAACCCGCGCCAGAGCGATCCCTTCGTGGACGAAAGTGGAGGCGTCGTCACCGACTTCAAAAATCGCGGGTCCTTCCACGGTCAGCTCGCCGCCCGAAGACATCCGCATGGAAACCACTCCACTGCGGAGGTGATAGAGTCCGGATTTGATCGTTCCGTCCTCGCCGGGAGCAGTATTCCCGGACCAAATCACCCCCGAAGACGTTTTCACGATCAAAGCGAGGACCGGCTCGACCGAAAAATGATGCATCATCATTTTGACCCCGAAGAACGAACCCAGGGCGAGGGCCGCCGCGACCGCTCCCATTTGCAGGAAGGTGCGCCTCCAGGCACCGGGGAAAGCGACGACCTTTTCCTCGTCCGTCGCAGCGGAGACCGGCGTCAGTTCGCGCTCGAGGCGTTTGGCGAAGTCGTCCACAAAATGATCGTCGCGCGTCTCGGCCCACATCCGCGTCTCCAGCGACTGGATGAAGGCCACCTCGGACTTGGAGTCGGCGAGCGCTTCGTGGAAAAATTCCTCCATCGCGAGATCGCGGCGCAGTCGGCGACCGGCCCCGGGAGTCTCCCACAGGTGCTTGACGACCTGATCACATTCGTAGGGCGTCGCCACCCCTTCGCGGACCCGGTCGAGCAGATCTTCGAGCGGTCGTCCGGCACTGAGGAGATCCGCGGAGAAGGTGTGTTCTTCGTCGCCGCTCTCTCCCCGGAGCGCTTCCCTCAGAAAGCCCGAGAAAGCCAGTTCGTCGGCGATGACCCGGGCGAGGTCGGCATCCTCCTCCGCCCGCGCGGCGAGGGCGGACAGATCCCCTACCCCCGGTTCCCCGTGGAGGAGCCGTTGCAGGAGTTCCGAGTCGCTGGCTTCGTGTTTCATGGGTGATTCGCTCCGCGGATGTCGTCAGGTGACCGCCGTTATCGCCATTTTTTCCTCCATGCATACCCGCAACGCGGCGCGCATCCGCTCCAGCGCCTTGCGCACCGCCGGCGGATTCATGGAAAATTCCTCGGCGATATCCTGGGCCGAGTGATCGTCTTCGTAACGGGATTTGAGCAGGCGGAGACTCTTTTCGGGGAGTTCCTTGATACATTCTTTCAATGCGTTGAGCCGCACCAGGGCGAAGTCCCCCATTTCCTCCTCTTCCTCACCCGCCGATGACGAGGCGATGAGAACCTCGGTGAGATTGTCCGAGAGGATGCGCTTGCGGCGGGCGTCCTTGCGGCGCTCGTTGATCACCAGATTCCGGGCGATCCCACGCAGCCAGGGGCCGAAGTCGCGGCTGTGATCGAATTCATCGAGGCGATTGTAGGCGACGATAAAGGCCTCCTGCGCGACATCGTCGACCCAGAGCGGATCGACGCCGAGGGAGCGCACGAAGCCGCGCAGCCCGGCGTGGTGCTCGCGGACCTGTTCGATGAATAGCTCCCGGTCGCCTGGTTTCATGAGATGGTTTCAAGGAACTTTGCCGCGAATCCCGCCCCTGTGACAACGGAAAACCCCTTTTCAGAGGCAAATTTCCGCGATGGAAAGGGATTTGGCAAGCGGATGGGACCGGAGGGCGCCCCTCCTCCACGACCGGCCCGCCATCGAACCCGTTGACACCGGAACAGTCTCGGCTACTTTTCCGCCCGCCCTTTCACAGGATGCGGAGCAACGCCGAAGTAGCTCAGGGGTAGAGCAACGCATTCGTAATGCGTGGGTCGGGGGTTCGATTCCCCCCTTCGGCTTTGGTTTTCAGTCTGTCATGCCGCGGCAAACTGCTCCGCATCGTAGGCCACGGGCACGTAGAGTTCGGAACCGTCAAGATCCGACGCCACCTCGGGATCGGCCAGAATTTCAGCCAAACTGCGGGCGGGCGGTGCGGTATCGCCCTCAAGATGAAGCGCGAGCGCCTCCGCCGCGAGACGACGAATTTCGTCGAGACTATCGCCCGCGGTCACGCACCCAAGCACGTCGGGAAAGTAGGCGGAGTAGCCACTAACGGCATCGCCTTCGATGATGAGGATGTACGTTTTCATAACCAAAAAAGTCCGGGCTACTTCCAACCCGCCTGTTTGAAGATGGAGTTGAGGGTTTTAGGGTGCAGATCCTTTGCATGGACCGGGACAGTGACCTTGCCCGGCTTGATCGGGTGTTTCATTTGAAGATGGCTGCCTTTCTGCCGCACTTTCGCCCATCCGTCCGCCTTGAGCAACTGTATCACTTCCT
>JAAYAT010000137.1 GCA_012719225.1 Verrucomicrobiaceae bacterium | reverse complement strand
TCGTAACGAACACAAAATCAAGGTATTGCGACCCATTGGACAAGCCTCGCTTCCCCCGGCCCGACCGGCTCGGGAAAGGGGAGAATCGCCTTGCATTGACTTTGAAGCAGGCTGAGCTTAGCCGCCAACTTTGAATCAGCAATGGAACGACGTGTCGTAATCACCGGAATGGGAGTGGTTTCTCCGATTGGAAACGATCTGGAGAGCTTCTGGGACAGCCTTGTCGCCGGGAAAAGCGGCGTGTCTCGCATCGCGGATCCGGTACTGGCCGATTACGAATGCAAGATCGCCGGCCAGGTCCGCGATTTCGATGCGGCCCCGTATTTCACCAGCCCCAAAGACGCCCGCCGCGCCGATCCATTTGCCCAACTCGGGATGGCCGCCTCGGTCATGGCCATGCGCGACTCCGGGATCGATCTCACCAGCGTCGATCTGGATCGCTTTGGCTGTATGGTAGGCAGCGGTATCGGCGGCCTCGTCACCCTGGAGGGCCAGCACGCCAACCTGCTGCACAAGTCCCCCTCGCGCGTCTCGCCTTTCACCATCCCGATGATGATCGCCAACATCGCCAGTGGCATGGTCTCGATGGAGTTCGGTCTGCGCGGTCCCAACATGTGCATCGTGACCGCCTGCGCGACCTCCAATCACAACATCGGGGAAGCCTGGCGGATGATCAAATTCGGGGACGCCGACGCCTTCGTCGCCGGTGGCTCCGAGTCGACGATCTGTCCCATGGGACTCGCTGGATTCGGCAACATGAAGGCGCTCAGCATGCGCAACGACGAACCCGAACGCGCCTCGCGTCCCTTCGACAAGGACCGCGACGGATTTGTCATGGGCGAAGGGGCCGGCGTCGTCGTGATCGAGGAGCTGGAGCACGCCAAGGCGCGCGGCGCCCGCATCTACGCCGAACTGACCGGCTACGGCGTCTCCGCCGACGCCTACCATCTCACCTCCCCCCTGCCCGACGGCGACGGGGCGCGCCGCTGCATGGAGATGGCGCTGAAACATTCCCGGCTCCGTCCCGACCAGATCGACTACGTCAACGCCCACGGCACTTCCACCGGACTCGGCGACGTCTGCGAAACCAAGGCGATCAAACGGGTTTTCGGCGAGTATGCAAAAGACGGTCTCCTCGTGAGTTCCACCAAATCCATGACCGGACACCTCCTCGGTGCGGCTGGCGGAGTGGAACTGGCGGCTTGCGTCAAAGCGATCCTGGAGGGCGTCATTCCTCCCACGATCAATCTCGACGAAGCCGATCCTGAATGCGATCTCGACTACGTGCCGCACACCGCCCGCGAGAGCAAGGTCGATCGCGTCCTCTCCAACTCCTTCGGTTTCGGCGGGCACAACGCCTCGCTCCTGGTGGAGCGGTTCAAGGGGTAGCTTCCCGCCACCTTCCCGCCCGGTCGCTGATTCAGGCACCGAGCACATCCGCGCTGGCCTGCACGAGCGCCCCGACCGCCTCGCGGATTTGCTTCTCCGTCACGCAGAGCGGCGGCATCAGCACGAGCGTGTCGCGGATCGGTCGCGTCAGCAGGCCGTAGGCGCGGGCGCGGCGACAGACCTTCGCCCCCGTTTCCTCCCGCCAGTCGAGAGGTTCTCCCGTTGCCTGATCGAGCAGATCGATCGCAGCGATGAGACCGATCTGACGTATTTCGCCGAAGTGCGGCGAGATCTCCTTCGCTTCCTTCAGCGCCGTGGCGAGGGCCTCGATTTTGGGAGGCAGCCCGGCGATGACGTTTTCCTCCGCGAAGACGCGCAGATTCCCGAGCGCGGCGGCACAACCGAGCGGATTGGCGCAGTAGCTGTGGCCGTAGAAAAACGTTTTCCTTTCCTCGTAGCGACCGAGAAAAGCGGAGTAGACCTCCTCGGTCGTCAGCGTCGCGGCGAGGGGCATGTAGCCGCCGGTGAGCCCCTTGGCGAGACAGAGAAAGTCGGGGACCGCCTCCTCGTGCTCGCAGGCGAAGAGGCGTCCGGTGCGGCCGAATCCGGTCATCACCTCGTCGAGAATGAGAAACGCGCCGTGGCGATCACACCATTGGCGGATCCGCCGCAGCATCCCCGCCGGCCACAAGCGCATCCCCGCCGCGCCCTGGACGAGCGGTTCGATGACGACCGCGTTGACCTCCTCCGCCTCCGTATCGTCGAGTGACTCCAGTGCCTCCACCGTGGCGAGGCGGGAGACGTCGTAGCCCATCGCCGCCACTTTTCCGTGAAAGGTGGCGATCCCGCCGAGGGAAGCCGCCCCGATGGTGTCGCCGTGGTAGGCTCCGTCGAAGGCGAGGAAACGACGACGACGGTTCTGGCCCCGGAGTTCGCGGTACTGCAGGGCCATGCGGCAGGCGCATTCGATCGCGGTTGATCCGTCGTCGGTGAAAAAGACCCGTGTCAGGGTGTCCTCCGGGAAAAATCCGACCAGCTTTTCGGCGAGCCGGATGGCCGGTTCGTTGGAAAAGCCCAGGGCCGAGCAATGGGCGATGCGCTCGAGTTGTTCCCGCACCGCCGCGTCGATCACCGGATGCCTATGCCCGTGGACATTGGTCCAGATCGAGCTGTTCCCGTCGAGGTATTCGTTGCCTTCGATGTCGGTCAGGATCGCCCCCTCGCCCGAGACGATCACGAGCGGGTCCTCCTCCGAGGCACACCAGTCCCGCATCTGGGTGAAGGGATGCCAGAGGTGCGCTTTGTCGAGGCGTCGGAGGGCCTCCCGGTCGGGGTTCATCAGAGACATCGGAGCGCGTCGGAGAGTGACGCCGCGGGTCGTTTTTGTTGTGCGGTCAGGATTTGTCACAAGCTCCCACCCTTCACCAAGCCGCGCCGAGTTGTGGTTCCGGGTTGACGCGGTAGGGCATCCAGACGATCCCGACGGATCGGGAGGAGCAGTTTTTCTTGAGCGGAGTGAGGCGGATGGTTTCGAGCGATTCGGACATCGGGTCCATCGCGGCCTTGAGCGCCTCGATCTCTCTTTCGCAATCTTCCTCGATGGCTTCGAGTTCCTCCTCGTAGTCCTCGACCTTGGCTTTGGCACGGGCGACGTCGCGGCTTTCTTTCCAGGCGCGCGAAGCGCCGGAGACGGCACCGCGTCCGGCGGTGCTGGAGATGCGTTTTCCGAGGATCGCCCCGAGGATGGTGCTGCCGATGCGCATCGCGGTGTTGATCTTCGCGGTGCTGGCCTGCGCCTTCTGGTCGGCGACGGTGTCCATCGCCCGGGCGAGGCGGTCTTCGATGGTCTTGATTTTCTTTTCGTAGGTCTTGCGGAGATCCTCCACCTTCTGGTCGCGAGCTTCGTGGGCGGCGTGGACGAGGCGGGCGCGGAAGTCCCCCTCGCTTTCCTCGAGCCGGGAGAAAAGACCGGTGAGCGGGCTTTTGAAAACGGTGCAGTGGTGGTTGCCGTAGAGCCAGTCGACGAGTTCCTTGTTGAGCGAGGACCACAGTTTCTGATCGAGGAGGGGCTGGGGCAGTTCGGAGAAAGTCGCTCCGGCGACCGGTTCCTTGCCGAGTTGGCTCACGGTGAGTCCGTCGGGCAGTTCGAGGGTCTGCGACCATTCGATGTTCCCGCTCTCGGACTCGATTTTGTTGATCATCGCGGTGGTCTCGGACCCGTTGATTCCCTTGGACGCGTCGAGATAACGGACCTCCCCGATGCGAATGACGGCGGGCACGTAGTTGATCTCGTCGGCGGGCACCCCGGCTCCGGCGGGAATGAAAAAATCGTCGGCCCCGCGCGGGAGACGAGGACGCATCGGCCGGGGAGCGGCGGGTTTGGGAGCTTCGGCGGCGGGAGTGGGGGCCGCCGCTTTGATCGCGGCGATCTTCTCGCGCTTCTCGTCCATGAGTCGCTTGAGCTGTCCCCGCGCGAGCGGACCGGTCAGGTAGCTCATGACCCAGCGCACGTGGAAAACGGTGGGCGCGTCGTCGTTGACATTGTTCATCAGGAAGACCCGCGATCCGAGACCGGCGAGCAGTTCCTCCATGTTCTTCCGGTTGAACCCACTGCGGTTGCTCGCGGCGGCCCCTTCGAGACCGTCGAGGACACGCGCCTTGTCGCGCTCGGTCTGGAGGCGTCCGAGCCACCAGGTGCCGATGTTGGAGAGGGCCTTGTAGTCGAGATCGACCGGGTTCTGTGTCGCGAGGAGCACTCCCAAGCCGAAGGCGCGACCCTGTTTCAGCATCGTCATCATCGGCTTTT
>JAAYAT010000014.1 GCA_012719225.1 Verrucomicrobiaceae bacterium | reverse complement strand
TTACAGCTTTGTCAGGGAATCGTCGAGGGCGTCGAGGAGATTTTGGATCGTCTCGTCGGTCTCGTCGCCCATGTTGGAGAGGCGGAAGGTGGTTCCCTTGATCTTGCCGTAGCCGCCGTCGATGGCGAGGGAGTGATCCTTGCGCATGATCTGGCCGAGTTTGGCCACGTCGATGTCCCGGTTGTTTTTGACACAGGTGAGGGACTTGGAGCGGAAGCCTTCGGGGGCGAAAAATTCGAATCCGTTTTTGCGGACCCAGTCGTGGACCGTGTCGTTGAGTCTCTCGTGGCGGGCGAAGCGGTTTTCGATGCCTTCGGCGAAGATGACGTCGAGTTGGTGATCGAGCCCGCGGATCGTGGCGATACACGGGGTGCTCGGGGTCATCGATTTTTCGTGGTTGGCCTTGAATTCGAGGAAGTCGAAATAGTATCCGCGGTCGTTGATCTTCGCGGCGCGGGCGAAAGCGCGGTCCGAGACGGCGAAAAGGGCCAGTCCGGGAGGGAGCGCGAGGGCTTTTTGGCTGCCGGTGAGGAGCACGTCCACGCCGAGTTCGTCCACCTCGATGGGCACGACGGTGAAGCTGGAGACGGTGTCGGTGACGAGGAGGATGTCCTCGTATTTGTTCACCACCGCAGCCACTTCGGCGAGCGGATTCATCACTCCGGTGGAGGTCTCGTTGTGGATGAAGGTGACGACGTCGAATTCACCGGTGGCGAGCTTGGCATCGAGCGCGGCGGGATCGACCGGGACTCCCCAATCGAAGCGGAGCGCGTCGACTTCCTTGCCGCAGCGGCGGGCGACATCGACCCATTTGTCGGAAAACGCGCCCGAGCAGCAGCACAGCACTTTTTTGACGACGAGGTTGCGGATGGTGCCCTCCATCACTCCCCAGGCCGAGGAGGTCGAGAGGAAAACGGGTTGCTTGGTGCCCATCAACTCCTGCAGACGGGGCTGGATGGAGTCGTAGAGGGCGACGAAGTCTTTGCTGCGATGGCCTATCATGGGGGCGGCCATGGCCTCGTAGGTCGCGGGGGATACCTCGACCGGTCCGGGAATGTGGAGTCTGATGTGTTCGCTCATGAATGGGCGCAATAAGGACTCCGATGGCAAAATCACAAACCGATTTTCATCGCGACGACGGGAAACCGGTCGGAAATTTTGTTCGCCACTGGCGCATCCCCGGAGGGATTCGGATGGAAAAAACGGGGACGACGTGGTCTCATCGGACGATGCGAAGGCTCCTCTTTTCCACCGTTTCCCTGCTTCTTTGCGCCGCTCCGATGGAGGCGGCCGACCCGCTCTACGAGATCGACCTGACCGTGGCGGGCCAGGGATTTGACGGAAAAAGCTGCTGGGTTCACGCCCGCGCCGGAGTGATTCCGGCGGGCACGGAGGAGAATCCGGCGGAAAATCCTCTCGCGGTGATGACTCTGCAGCGGCTCCAACTGACCGGGTCGGATGTCTTTTACGCCCTCAACGAACAGCGCAGCACCGATCTCGGCAAAACCTGGAGTCCGCCGGTGGAGCACGCTTCCTTCGCCCGGAAACCCTTTTCCTGGGGTGGCTTCGATGACCTGGAGATCACGGTGTGCGACTTTTGGCCGACCTGGCACGCGGCCTCGGGAAAACTCCTCGGGACCGGACACACCGTCGTCTATCAAAACAACGCCGTGCGAAAGGTGCGACCGCGGGGGACGGCCTACGCGGTCTACGACGCGGCGGAGGCGAAGTGGTCGCCCTGGAAGATTCTGGAAATGCCCGACGAACCGAGATTTGAAAACGCCGGGGCGGGTTGCGTGCAACGGGTCGATCTCGCCGACGGCACCATTCTCCTGCCGATCTACTACAAGGAGCCCGACGCTCCGGCCCATTCGGTGACGGTGCTGCGTTGTGCCTTCGACGGGCGCGAACTCACCTACCTCGGGCACGGCGACGAGATGACGATCCCGGTGAAGCGCGGGCTCTACGAACCCTCGCTGGTTCGTCAGGGCGGACGCTTTTACCTGACCATGCGCAACGACGATCACGGATACGTCGCGGTGAGCGAGGACGGGCAGCGGTTTTCCGAGCCGGTGCGCTGGTGTTTCGACGACGGCAGCGATCTCGGCAGCTACAACACCCAGCAGCACTGGGTCGCCCACCCCGAGGCGCTTTTTCTGGTCTACACCCGTCGGGGCGCCAACAACGACCACATTCCCCGCAATCGCGCTCCACTTTTCATCGCCCGGGTCGATACGGAGAAACTTCAGGTGATCCGTGCGAGCGAGCAGATTCTCGTCCCCGAACGCGGGGCTAGGCTGGGCAACTTCGGGGTCACCGAGGTCGGTCCGGAGGAAACCTGGGTGACGGTGACGGAATGGATGCAAGGGCTCCCTCCCGATCCCTCCGATCCCGCTCCGTTGGTGGCCCGGGGTGCCGACAACCGCATCTGGGTGGCGAAGCTGAAGTGGAAAACCCCCAATGTCGATCCGGCGGAGTAGTCCTCACGGACGATGGAGTCATCGGGCAATCTGCATGATAAAGTCTTGACCTCGGCCCGCAAAGCGGATTCGATGTGGCTTATGAAAATCCTCCTCCCTGTCGTCGCGTTGCTGGGGGCGGCGTCTCTCGCTGCCGCGGAGCCTTTGCCGAACATTATTCTCATGATGGGGGATGACCACGGCTGGGAGGAAACCGGCTACAACGGCCATCCTCATGTGAAGACGCCGACGCTGGACGAGATGGCGGCGACCGGCCTGCGGCTGGATCGATTTTACGCGGCCCATCCGAGTTGCTCGCCGACGCGGGCGAGTTTCCTGACCGGACGTCATCCCAACCGCATGGGCACTTTCGCGCCGGGCTGGTCGTTCCGTCCCGAGGAGATCACCACGGCGGCGATCCTGGCCCGGGCAGGATACTACTGCGGGCATTTCGGGAAATGGCATGTCGGGACGGTCAAGGCGGAGTCGCCGGTGAATCCCGGAGCGATGGGCTTCCACGAGTGGCTCTCGCACGACAATTTTTTTGAGATGGATCCGTCCTTTTCGCGGAACGGCGGTCCGCCCGAGGTCTTCCCGGGCGAGAGTTCCGAGGTGCTCATCGACGAGACCGTTCGGTTCATCGAGCGCTCGCGGGAGGAGGGGAAGCCATTTTTTGGAGTGGTCTGGTTCGGTTCCCCGCACGAACCCTACAGCGGTTTGCCCGAGGATCTCGCCCTCTACGACGATCTCCCGGCGAAATACCCGGACAAAAAGGTGCGGCTCACCTCGAACGAGACCGGTCTGCCGGTGGAGCGGCCCCAGGGAGAAGTCCTGCGCGAACGCTATGCGGAGATCACCGCGATGGATCGCGCCATCGGGAAACTGCGGACCTACCTCGCCCGGAACGAGCTGCGGGAAAATACACTCGTTTTCTACTGCGGCGACAACGGGACCTCGGTCGATGGATCGCTGAAATCTCCGCATCGCGGTGTGAAAAGCGCGCTCTACGAGGGTGGTGTCCTCGTCCCCGGTCTGATCGAGTGGCCGGCCCGTTTTTCCGGCCCCGTCGCGAGCCGCCTGCGCGCCTCCACCAGCGATCTCCTCCCGACGCTCTGCGCGATCGTCGGCGAGACGCTGCCGGACCGTCCCCTCGACGGCCTGGATTTCCTCTCCCTGGTCGATGCGGGAATGGAGGAGAGACCGGCACCGCTCTTTTTCTGGAGCTATCCCGTGAGACAGATCAAGACGGCGGAACTCAAGCCCTACATCGATCCCCGCTTGCAAAAAGGGACCACCCCGCTGGTGAAACTTTCCCGTGGCCTCCCCACCCGGAATTTCACCAACTTCCACCATCCCTCGCTCGCCGAAGACCGGTATGCCGGTGCCCGCGCGGTGGTGGACCGGCGTTACAAGCTCATCCTGCACGACACCAAAGACGGCGGGACAAAAAAGGAACTCTTCGATCTGCTCGAAGACCCGGGGGAAACCACCAACCTCTTCGCGAAGAAAAGGGAAACCGCGAAGGTGCTCCAGAACAGTCTGCGCGAATGGCAGGATTCCGTCCTGAACAGCCTCTCCGGCGCGGATTACGGAGCCGGGGAGGAGTAGGGAAAGACGCGTGAGATTCAGGGACTCACGGGTGGTCCGGGTCGTTTCCGATTTTGCAAAGCGAGCCACCCGACCCCGGCGAGGGCGATGAGAGCGCCGAAAAATTCCCGGGAGAGCTCCACCCGCGGGTCGGCCGCCGACATGCTGACCTGCGTCATGGTAAAGGCTTCGTCCCCGAAGAAATTGGCGTAGAGGCCCGGCCCGCTCCGGCCCATTTCCACGAGGCAGGCCAGCGCCGCCACGATGAGGAGCCAGCGGGGCAGCGGGCGGAAGAGGGTCACGATCAGCAGCACCGCGATGAACAGATAAAAAAGGAGCCAGGCCGCCGCGTCGATGACCGAGGGATGGTAGTAGATCGCGGGATCGATGTCGTTGCGTTGGAACCAGGCAAAGACCGAGAACAAAATCGCAAGCGCGATATGGAGGGCGACGAAGGGAGGGGAAAGTCTCATTTGAGCAGATCGGATCCGAGGCGGCGAAAAGAACCGATACAGAAGAGCGGAAAGGTTTCTCGTTCAAGTGGCGGGAAGAGATCGGCGGATGTTCGGTAAATTTCCCTTGTCAAAGAGGCTTTTCCGCGCACATTGCCCTCCGCTTCCCGCCGATCCGGTCGGGGGCGTCTTTGGCAAAGCACCCGTAGCTCAACTGGATAGAGCACCTGACTACGGATCAGGAGGTTTGGGGTTCGAATCCCTGCGGGTGCGCCACCAGAGGCAGTCAGAGCCATCTCCGTTCCGGTTCCTTCCCGCCCGGCGAAAAGGAACCTCCCGGACGGAGACCATCGGGGTGTAGCGCAGCTTGGTAGCGCGCGTCGTTCGGGACGACGAGGTCGCTGGTTCGAATCCAGTCACCCCGACCACTTCCGCGCAGCGGAAGTGCTGGAGGGAACAAGGCTGGATGAGAACTGGTTCGAGCCGCAGAGAGCGGAGCGAACGGAGACAGACGGAGCGGAGCGAAGTCAATCCAGTCACCCCGACCACTTCCGCGCAGCGGAAGTGCTGGAGGAACAAGGCTGGATGAGAACTGGTTCGAGCCGTAGGGAGCGGAGCGAACGGAGACAGACGGAGCGGAGCGAAGTCAATCCAGTCACCCCGACCACTTATTACCAAGCCCGACCCAGCCTCCATTCCTCTAACCTGATCGCCGGGGAGAAAGGGGCTCTGTTCATTCAAGGACCTGCAACGCCCTTGCCCGATCGGCGAGGATGTGGCGATACCCTTCGCGTGCATCCGCCGAGAGCAGGGATGCTTCGAGAAGATTGTCCGCCTTCGCATCGAGTCCAGCCACCCGGTCGAGGAGGCGTTCGGCCCGTTCGGGTTTCATTTGAAATCGTCTCGCCAGTTCCCGGAAATCCTCGCGACGATGGAAACTGTTTTGTTTGAAACTCTCCGTCTCGAAGTCGTCGGCGAACAGCTCCAGTGCCAGGGTGCTTTCCTGCGGTAGGTGCAGCCGCGTGTTCACGAGATCGTAGGCTGGGCTGAGGACATGGTCCCCGAGCGGTGTCGGCACGAGGGAGAAGTTCTTGAAGTGGGCGTCGCCGTTGCCAGCCGCATAGTTGAAGACGATCAGCAGGAAAAGCTTCTCGATTGCGACCGCATAGGACGGGCAGTAACGCTCCAAGACCCGACCGAGCTCCTCGTAGCTGCCCTCGTATTTGAAATTCCGTCCGTGGGTTTCACGAGAGCGTCCCGACAGTTGGGAGAAGTCTTCCTGTGACCGCTTTTGTCCCGTGTCCGCATCCCGGTCGAAGCGTTTCACCACATAAGCGGGCGATCCGTCCGGAAAGAAGACGAGTCCGTTCGGCGGCGTCGCGATTCTCCCGATCTGACCGGCGAGCTGCATCGTGAGGTGCTCGTTGGCGGGGATGTCGTTTTGGAAAGACAGGCCGGGCGTGGACGGCACCGGCTTGAGCAGATACTCCCCATCCGTTTCCGTCGGCACGAGATGACCGCGTTCGAGTTTGACCGAGATTTTGTCCTGCACCCCGGAGAGCGAGATGCGGTCGGAACGCTCCAGACGGAAGCGATGGAATTCGGGTAGGTCGAAGGTGAGGATGGGCGAAGCCTTGCGACCGTTCCACAAGTGCTGCACCGCCCCCCGGCTCCATACTTGCCCTTTCGTCGTTCGCAGCGTGCTCAGGCACCGGTTGGGAGGGTAGGGTGGGGACGCACTCATTCGCCAGAAGCGGGTTCGACGGTAACGCACCCGATCACGTCGGACGCCGTCGTTTTTAGGAGAAGACCGAAACTGTCCTCGAGGTCGATCTTGTGGAGTCGGCTCTGGAGCTCCCGCAGACTGCCCTCCGCGAGCAGGCCTTCAAAAAAGGGGAAGAGGTGTGACGAGACGTAAGACTCGGACCGCAGGGGCAGGGTGAGGCTGACCGCCGGGGCACCCTCACTTGCGAGATAGGCGGGATCGTAGGTGAAGCGATAACCCGACGGCGATTCCTCGAGAAGACCGGCCGCGATTCCCCCCACACTAACCAAACCTCGACGACGGTTGCTCATTCGTTCGTGGCCTTGTCATCTGTTTCGGCGGGAGCGAATCCGGCGATCTGCCGCGGGGTCAGCCGGATTTCCAAGCCCAATACTCCACAGACCCGGGAAAGCACCTCCAGGGTTGGATTGCCTTTTCCTGTTTCCAGATCGCTCAAGGTGTGCACGCCCAGCTCGCTGAGCGCGGCAAGATCCCGCTGCGTGATATCGGCCAACTTGCGGCGCTGACGCAGGATTGTTCCAAGTTTCTCCGGGCTCATGGGCGCATCAAAAGTTTCATTACAATGAAAATATAACCGAGAAAAAGACCGAATCAACAAATCCCCCATCGAAAGATTCATTGAAATGAATAAAATCGGCGAATAGCAAGCGCTGCCTGCGTCTTTTCCGTTAGAAAATTCACTTCGATGAATTCCTCGGAGTGTGGCTCATCGGTGGAGAAAAAGAGAGAACAGTCCCCCCAGAGTTGTCCCACCCCCTGTGCGATAGTGTCGGCATGAGCACACAAAAGACCGCAAAGACAAAGCCACAGACCACCGAGATCGCCTTCATCCTCGACCGCTCGGGTTCGATGCAGCCACACACGGAGGCCGCCATCGCCGGATTCAATGCATTCCTACGCGACCAGCAGCAGGTCGAGGGGCAGGCCAAGCTGACACTGGTGCTGTTTGACGACCGTGTCGAGATCCCCATCGGCAACCTCCCCGTGAGCGAGGTCGTCGATCTCGACACCCGAACCTACACGCCCCGGGGCTCGACCGCTCTTCTGGACGCCATCGGACAGACCATTGATGCCTCCAAGCATCGCATCAAGGCACTCCCGGAAAAGGACCGGCCCGATCAGGTCATCTTCGCGATCTTCACCGACGGAGAGGAAAATTCCTCGCGCCGTTTCACCTGGCACGACATCGCGGGCAAAATCCGGCGGCGTCAGGAAAAGCAGGGCTGGGAGTTCCTCTTCCTCGGGGCGAATCAGGATGCCATCGCCACCGCCGCACAGATGAGCATCCACGCCCACAACGCCGCGACGGCGGACTACAGCGCCAAGGGAGTGCGGGGATCGGCCAAGACCTTCAGCCGCAAGGTTCAGGCGATGCGGGAGTCGCTGTCGGAGAATTACTGCGGGGCGCCGAGCGAAGATCTCATGAAGCCCATGGACGAGATTCTGCGGGAGGAGGAGGGGAGGGAGAGCGATTAACCTCACGGGATTATCTGGAAATTTCGGAGGAAAACCCCGGGAAGGCTTGAGGCGAATGACAGAATGCGGTATTGACGGGCCGATCCTGCAACCTGCTATTCTATCGCTGACTTCTTCCTTTCCGCTTTTCTGTCCCCCGCCTCCATGCAACCCGGCAAGAATCCATTCCCCGATTCCCTTCTCCCACTTGGATTTTCCTCGAAGCAGACGGGCGGGCACATGGCTCGATCCATGATGTTGAGTGAGCTCCAAATTTTACTGAGAGCGCTCCCCCTCGACGCGAGAAAAGAGAACTTCAGAGCAGCCATCCTGAGCGAGAACATCCTCGGCAAACCCACAGAGAGCAGCCGGGTCAAAAGCCTCTATCATCTCACCGAACTCTATGGTCTGGATGCTTCTCTTTTCATTTTCCGCACTCTGCGTCGATTGGCCGAAGAATCGCCGACGGAACTGCCCCTGCTGGCGATGCTCT
>JAAYAT010000136.1 GCA_012719225.1 Verrucomicrobiaceae bacterium | reverse complement strand
CCTCGTCACTGCCCTGCTCTGCGAGATCTCAAACGAATGGGCAACATCAAAAGTTTACCTCAACATGAACCTCACCGATCCTCCCCAAACCTAATCGCCGAATTTACAGAATAAAAATTGCGCAACCTTCACGGTCTCGCCGGAAGCGGGAGAATGCGTGAGGAGAAATGCGAAGAAACACCCCAGAAGGTACGGTAACGACCTGTTGCAAAACCTCATAATAAAAAATCCGTCTGGGCCTCCCTCCCGCTGTGTCTCCGTGCCGTTGCGGGAGAGTTTTCATCTCCTCGCCTGCCACGTCCCATACGGCCCGCCTCACTCCGGGAAAACCCACTCGTAGGAATCCGTGTGCGAGTAAAGTTCTTCGCGGATATCGCGGCAGAGACCGCCCATGCCGGGGAAGAGGCTGTGGTGATCGACTCCCATGGTGGCGAGACGGCGGCGCAGGAAGGCCTTTTCCGCGGCGGGAATGACGAGCCGGGCGAGGGAGATGCGTTCGCTCCCGAGTTCGAAAATGTCTTCGAAGGACTCGGCGGCGGCGTCTTCCTTGGGGAGGGGATGGGAGAGAAAACAGGCCTTCTGCCGGAGCATCGCCGCGTTCGGCTGCTGCGGGCGATACAGTCTCGCCTGCTCCGGGATCTGTTCGTAATCCTGCGAGATGATCAGGCCTCGGTCGCCTGGCATGAGCCGCCAGACGACGCCGTCTTCCTCGGGATGGGAAGGATCGGTCGCAAAAAAGAGGGCGACGAGAGCGTTCTCGGACCAGTTGGAGAAGCGGGTCGGGAGTCCGTGATGGGAACCCTGCGCGAGCCATTCGAGTTCGGTCGCCGGTTCGTATCCGAGCGCGCCGCGTCCGCGTTGTTTCAATCCGATGAGGAAAGCGGCCTCCAGTTCGGACCAACTCGAAAACTCCGTCCGGGCGACCGCTTCCCGGAAGAGCGTCGGAAAGAGCTTCCATCGTCCGGAAGCCTGTCCCCGATAGACCGGGATACGCTGAAATCCCAACTGGGGAACCATCTCTTGGAGGAAGTCCTCGATGCCGCCGATTTCAATTGTTTCAATCTCCCTCATATCGATTTCTCAAATTTTGCTCGCGTTTTAAAATTTTTCGGGGAATATTAATAAATTGTCGTGCCGCCCTCTTTGTTCCCTCTTATTGGTCTCGATTAAGATTCAATTCTCATTTTTAAGAAGATCTTGCAAGCGTTTTCTTCCTTGTTTGTCATTTAGTTGAGAAAAAAATGAATGATTCCTCTCTCGATACGCCTCTCGACACCATTGCGAGCCTGATTCCTGAGATGGGCTTGAGTGAACTGCGGGCTCTTGAGGTCACCGTGAGGGTGGCGATCCAGATGCGTTCGCAGGGGGATTTATCGACCGACAGCCCTTCCTCACCCTTCTCCCGGGACGAGGAAGGCCCCGGACTTCACGACCAGGCCGCCTTCATTCTCGAGGCGGTCGATGACTACGACCTCACTCTCGCCGATCAGGCGCTTCTCGCCGCCGTCATCCTCGCTGTGGGGCATCATCAGGACAGCTTCTCCAGTCGCGACCTCAACGACATCATCGAGGAATGCGGACGTCCCCGCGTCGCCCATATCACCTCGGCGATCGCCGGGCTCACCAGTCGCTCCTACCTCACCGGATCGACCAAGGCCCTCTCCCTTTCCAAAGAAGGCCGCACCAAGGCCCGCGGTCTCATCGGCATGTTGCGACGACGCGCCTCCGCCGCGTGAGCCTGTGAGCCGGGATCCGACCGCTCAGCGCCGCAGCGCCGCGAGCAACCGGGCCACCGGAGAGCCCGCCCGGGAAAGGTGCGCCACGGAGTGTGTCATCGTCATTTTGGTCCGTCCGGCCCGGCGCAGAGTCCGCCCGTTCCCGGTGATGCGTTGGAGCGAGACCGGCAGGATCGCCATTCCCGCTCCCGCCACCGTCAGCGCGGCGACCGCCTGGGCCCGCTCCGCCTCCTGGACGATGCGCGGACGAAATCCCGCCTCCAGACAGCACCGCTGCAGGTGGGTGTGATAGGCCGGGGCGGCCTCGGCCGAGATCATCACAAAGGGTTCGTCCGCCAGTTCCGCGAGCTGCACCTCCTCTCTCGCGGCGAGCGGGTGATTGGGCGGGAGAAAGACGAGCAACTCCTCCTCTCGCCAGCGCGTCATTTCCAGTCCCGGCGGGAGTCTTTCGGGAGCCACTCCGAGAAAACCCAGTTCGATCTCTCCGTGAGCCAGCGCCTCGATCTGCTCGGAGGGGAGCAGGTCGTACAACTGCATCCGAATGTGCGGATGGCGTTTTCCAAAGCGGGTGAAGACCTCGACCAGTTCGGGCGAGAGCACCGCGCTGACGAAACCCAGCTTGATCCGGTCGGTCTCGCCCCGGGCAGCCCGCTTCGCCAGCTCCCCCGCGCGGCGCAGCCGCAGCAGGATGTCGCGGGCCTCGGTGAGAAAGGCCTGTCCCGCCGCGGTGAGGGCGACGTGGCGTCGGGATCGCTCGAAGAGCGCCACCTCGAGCTTGCCTTCGAGCGCCTTGATATGCCGCGAGAGCGGCGGCTGGGCCAGACGGAGCCGCTCGGCTGCTCGCGTGAAGGACAGCTCCTCGGCCACGGTGATGAAACATTCCAGCTCCCGCAGGGTGAATTCGCTCATATCAAAAAGGTATCACACGCGAGCAAAAATAGTATTTCAATCAATTGGCTTTTTCCGCCATCTTTGGCACGATAGAACATCCCACCCCATTCATTCGTACCCTGACTCCCTTCTCATGGCTCCCGCGAAAAAAACCTCCAAACCGGCTCCGAAAAAATCCGCCACCCCCGCGCACCGGCAGTTTTCCTCCCTCATGCTCGACGGTCCCGACCGCGCCCCGAGCCGGGCGATGCTGCATCCCGTCGGATTTTCGAACGAGGACTTCACCAAATCCATCGTCGGCATCGCCTCGACCTGGAGCATGGTCACCCCCTGCAACATGCACATAGACAAGCTCGCCAAAGAGTCGGTCAAGGGCGTGGACGCCGCCGGTGGCAAGGGGGTCGAGTTCAACACCATCACCATCTCGGACGGGATCTCCATGGGTACCGAAGGGATGAAATATTCTTTGGTGAGCCGCGAAGTCATCGCCGATTCGATCGAGACGGTGGTCGGTTGCGAAGGCATGGACGGCGTCGTCGCGATCGGCGGTTGTGACAAGAACATGCCCGCCTGCATCATGGCCATCGCCCGGATGAATCGCCCCGGTATTTTTGTCTACGGAGGCACCATCAAGCCCGGTTGCCACAAGGGCGAGGACGTCGATATCGTTTCGGTCTTTGAAGCGGTCGGCCAGCACAGCGCCGGAAAAATCGACGACGCCGAACTCGAGGGCGTGACCGAAACCGCGATTCCCGGGCCGGGTTCGTGCGGCGGCATGTACACCGCCAACACCATGGCGAGCGCGATCGAGGCTCTCGGCATGAGCCTGCCCAACAGCTCCGCCCAGGCCGCCGTGAGCGATGAGAAAATGATGGACTGCTTCGACGCCGGCGCTGCCGTCGTGAATCTCATCAACAAAAACATCCGCCCCCGCGACATCATGACCAAAAAGGCCTTTGAGAACGCCATCACCGTCGTGACCGCTCTCGGAGGATCGACCAACGCCGTGCTGCATCTCCTCGCCATGGCCAGCGCCGCGAAGGTCAAAATCACCATCGACGACTTCACCCGCATCGGCAAGCGGGTCCCCGTGCTCGCCGACCTCAAGCCGAGCGGAGCCAATGTGATGATGAAACTCGTCGAGATCGGCGGGACCCTCCCGCTCATGAAGATGCTGCTCGACGCCGGACTCCTCCACGGCGACTGCCTCACCGTGACCGGCGAGACGATGGCCCGGAATCTCGCCAAAGTGAAGGCCTACCCCAAGGGCCAGACCGTGATCCGCCCCCTCGACAAGGCCATCAAGAAAGACGGTCACCTCGTCATCCTCTACGGCAACCTCGCTCCCGAGGGCGCCGTTGCGAAAATTTCGGGCAAGGAAGGCCTCGCCTTCGAGGGGCTTGCCAGAGTCTTTGATTCCGAGGAAAAAGCGATGCGAGCCATCCTCAAAGGGAAAATCAAAAAAGGGGACGTGGTCGTCATCCGGATGGAAGGCCCCAAGGGCGGTCCCGGAATGCGCGAGATGCTCGGGCCCACCGGAGCGATCATGGGGGCCGGCCTCGGCAAGGACGTCGCCCTCATCACCGACGGTCGTTTTTCCGGCGGCAGCCACGGATTCGTCATCGGTCACATCACTCCCGAAGCCTACGTCGGCGGACCTCTCGCCCTCGTCGAGAACGGAGACAAAATCTCCATCGACGCCGAGAAGCGCGAGATGACCCTGCACGTCTCCGCGCGGGAACTCGCGACGCGGAAGAAGGCCTGGAAACAGCCCAAACCGCGCTACACCCGGGGCGTCCTCGCGAAATACGCGAAGCTGGTGAGTTCGGCGTCGCAGGGGGCCATCACCGACGGAGACCTGTAGGAAAACCCCGTCGGCGGCGAAAGCTCGGCGGTGGCGGGTATCCCGGGGAGGCGACCTCCGCCGCCCCGGGCATCCCTCCCATACTCACGTAAAAACACCCTTGCGGCGTTCTCCCGCCTCTGGCATCTTGCGCGCCATGACCCGCCTTTTCCCGTTCTTTTTCCTCGCCCTTGCCTTCGCGCCGCTGCGTGCCGACGATTTCGTGGTCGATCCCGGCATCACCGTCACTCCGGCGATGACGCCGGGCCTGATGAAGCATCCGGTGATGGCGGCCCTCGATGATCGCGGCCGTCTTTTTGTCTCGGAAAATGCCGGGGTCAATCTCGACAAGGAGGGACTCCTGCGCGAACGGCCCGGCTCCATCCGGATGCTCGAAGACACCGATGGAGACGGTGTCTTCGACAAGTCGACCCTCTTCGCCGACAAGCTCACCTTCCCCCAGGGAGCGCTCTGGGTCTATGATT
>JAAYAT010000135.1 GCA_012719225.1 Verrucomicrobiaceae bacterium | reverse complement strand
AGCCGAACAAGACAAAGCCGTCGCCGCAGCGAAAACCAAGGCGGTCGCCGCGAAAAAGAACCCGAAAGACATCGAGAAAGCCGCCGCCGCCGCCGCGAAGAATTTTGAAAAAGCCGTCTCCGGTTGGGAACATCCGCTGCGGGAACTCACCGCCTATCGCCACCTCACCGCCACCCCGCCCGACCCCGCCGCCGCCATCGCCCTGCTCCCGGAATTGAAAAACCTCGCGAAATGGCGTCACGCCTCACTCTGGCAACGCGCCGGTGACGGGGCCGAAGCCCTCAAGCTCGCCGCCGCCGCGGTGAAAGCCGGGGAAAACGAAGTCCTCCCCCTCGCGACCCAGGTCCGTCTCCTCCACCAAAACGGAGAGAAAGAAAAGGCGAAAGAGGCCTTCACCCGCCTGCGCACCGTCGCCGGACACGCCGATCCCGATCTCGCGATCTTCGCTCCGCTCGCCGCCATCGCGAAGGAGTTCGGATTCCCCGAGGACTGGCGACAGCCCGCCGCGCCGGCCGACGATCTCGGTCCCCGCCCCGATCTCGACACACTCGGTCCCTTCCGCTGGAGTCCCCCGGCGGCGCCCGACTTCACCCTCCCCGACGCCGCGGGAAAACCGACGAGCCTTTCCCACCTGCGCACCCGTCCCGTGGTTCTGATTTTCTTTCTCGGGAAAGGCTGCCTGCACTGCATGGAACAGCTCAACGCCTTCGCCCCTCTGCACGCGCGATTCGACGCCGCCGGGATCGACCTCGTCGCCATCAGCACCAACGCCGTCCCCGAACTCCGGGAAACCCTCACCGACGGCGGCGACGGCACCAAGGAGGCGAGCGACGAGGGCGGAAGCACCGCCGCTGAGGAGGGTTCGCCCTTTCCCTTCCCCCTGCTCTCCGACACCTCCCTCGCCACCTTCAAAGACTACCGCGCCTACGACGATTTTGAAAAGCAACCGCTCCACGGCACCTTCCTGATCGATCCCGACGGACGGATCCGCTGGCAGGAGATCGGCTACGAGCCCTTCATGCATCCCGAGTGGCTCCTGGAAGAAAGCCGCCGCCTTCTCTCCCTGAAGACGCCCGCGGAGTGAGCAGCGCATTCCTTTACCAACCATGCCGTCGCCACCCTCCACCTCCATGCCCGTAATCGTCGTCTGCGCCGTGCTGCTCGACCCGACCGACCGCTTCCTCGCGGTGCAGCGGCCCGAAGGGCGTTCGCTCGAGGGATTCTGGGAGTTTCCCGGCGGCAAAATCGAACCCGGCGAGTCGCCCGAGGCGGCCCTGCGCCGCGAGCTGAAGGAGGAACTCGACCTCGATCCCACGCATCTCGGCGAGTTTTCTCCGCTCGCGCCGGTTGTGCACGCCTACGACTTCGCCACCATCCAGCTCGTGCCCTTCCTCGTGCCATGCCGCCAACGCCCCTCCCTGACTCTGCTTGAGCACGCCGACCACCGTTGGATCGCCGTCGAGGAAGCCGACAGGATCGCCTGGGCGCCAGCGGATTTGCCCGTGCTGGAGGAACTGGGGCGCGTGCTCTGAAAAGGATGGAAAACGCCTCCCTCAAACCCGGGCTCTACGAGCGACTCCTCGACGAGGAACTCTCCGAGCTCTTGAAGGCCTGCCCCGAGCTCGTCCCGACGCTGGAGAAACTCGACGACGAGGGCGAGACCGCCTACTTCAGCCAGTTCCTGGGACGCCTCATGCGCGAGGTTCTCCCCCAAGCGGGCCACCGGCATCGGCTTGAGTTGGTGAACCGACTCATCGAACTCCTCGCCGCCGAAGAGGGTCTCGACTACACCCGGTGTCGCCGTCTCCTCGCCGCGCCAAAAACCCTGCTCACCCAAGTGCGCCCTCCCGATCGAAGCGATCCCTGGCCACATCCCGAAACACCGCTCTCGATCAGCAGCCTGCTGACCGGAGCGGCGGACGACCCTCCACTGGAGCGAGAAATCCGGAGCGAGCTGCAAAGCTGCGACCGCGTCGATATCCTCGTCT
>JAAYAT010000013.1 GCA_012719225.1 Verrucomicrobiaceae bacterium | reverse complement strand
CGATCTCCGCGGGGCGTCTTTCTCTCTCGACGATGATCTCGTCGCCGTCGTCGAACAGGACGTTGTGGTTCGAGTCGCACCTGCCGACGATCAGGTTCGGGGCGGCGGCCTGCCCGAGCAACGAAGCGAACTTGAGGGCGAACTCCGGGTCGCAAAGCCGCTGGCGAGGCATTTTGTCCGAGGCGATCCCCGGTATGTAGAGCCTCTCGAAGTACGGAGTCCAGATCATGTAGCCCGTCGGTCCCGTCCAGGGCCCGAAGTACCGTTCGCAGATCTTCCTGGCCGTGACCCGTTTCGGGATATTCATGCCCAGGTAGCGGCACGCGAACCGCCGATCGAGCACGTACTCGGTGTACTCGTCGGACCTGGACATGGCGTCGGGCTCGAAGCGCCCTTCATCGAGATGCTCGCGCACCCCCCATTTCTGAATGCGGATGATACTCACCGTCTCTCTGGGCAGGCCGCGCCGCTTCATCACCGCGAGGTAGACCTCCCGGCGCCCGCGGGTCCAACTCCGCCGCGACAGGGAGTTGACCACCTTGCCGATGTTCACGTAGTCCAGGTCTTCGTATTCGCGAACGAGGTTGTAGAGAAACTCGCGCGCGTTTTCCGCGCACGGGTCCTGCTGATCCTCCTCGAAAAGCTCGTCGAACGCCAGCTCCCCGTTGATCATCCGCCCTCCGGGAAGCCACTGAATCTGCATATAGAACTCGGCACTGAGCGACAACAGGACCTCTTCCTCGATCACCTCGGCATTTTCCGTCACCAGGACGGAGAACATGCGGTGTCGCCACTCGCCGTTTTCCAGATCGTCGTCCTGGAACTCCGCTGCGACCGCGTCTCGAAAACGAGAGCAGAGCCCTTCGTACACCGCGAGCAACTCGGCACGGCTCATCGAAGCGAAGTCGCACGGTTCGAACGCCGCCCCCGAAAACGACTCGTCGGCCATGTAGAAGGCGATTTCGGGATTGCGCTGGGGATTCAGTTTGCGAGAAAACTCGCGAATCTCCTCCAGGTGGCGCCGAAGCTCGGTTTCGTCCAGTTCCGCCAGGCGGGCAAACTCGTGGCAGGTGAGCCAGCGGGTACCGGTCGTCGCATTGTAGTAATAGATTTCGCGGCCGCGAATTCCGCGTTTCGCCGCGAGGATCCGTTGTTTCATCTCGTCTCGCGACGTGGGAAGGCGGGCCATCCGCCAGCACTCACCGCGGCGTTTGAGGGCATCGCGGACGAGAGGGTTGAGCACGTTGAGGAACTTGATGCACTGTTTCGATACGAGTTTCTGCAGGAGCCTGTCCGCCCGGAATGCCAACGGCATGTTCTGCGGATCCGGGCGGAGTTGGATGGCGCCATGCTCGATGACGCCGGCCACGGCATCCTCGCGAACCTCCTGCTCTTCCTCGGGAGTCAGCGCCGGACGCCCTTGCGATTCGCGCTGCCGGTTGAGCCACTCGATGCACGCCTCGATCTGGAAGGCATGTGGCATGGGGTACGTGACGATGACGTCGAAGTAGGGAAAGACGGTAAGGGTTTGCGAGGTGAGTCTCCCATTGGAATCTCGGGTGTAAAGCGGATCTCCCAGTACTACTGGAGTGGACATGATGCCTCCTTGTCCTGTTCGCGAGAGAGGGGCAGAGATTGCTCGCACTTCCAACGCCTGGCGGTGTTGAGGGCATCCTCGCAGAGCAGCTTTCTCCTTGCTGCGGGCGATTTGGTGGGGGAGGCCCTAAAAAACGCGGACAGGCACTTCGCCAGGACGCAAATTCTGCGCTTCTTTCAGGTGTTTGGCTCGGAGCCAGTCCCTTTTTGTCCGGGCCTCTTCGTGGATTCGTCGCAAGCGCCGCCCAAACGCTCTGGTCTCTTCTGCCGGGCGTCGGAATCT
>JAAYAT010000134.1 GCA_012719225.1 Verrucomicrobiaceae bacterium | reverse complement strand
GCAGCACCACCGCTGTGGGATGTTTCTTGGAGAC
This sequence comes from Verrucomicrobiaceae bacterium, assembly GCA_012719225.1. Classification (GTDB taxonomy): domain Bacteria; phylum Verrucomicrobiota; class Verrucomicrobiia; order Verrucomicrobiales; family DEV007; genus Arctic95D-9. The sequence continues at coordinate 4,266 of JAAYAT010000134.1, read as the reverse complement.
GGTGCGCAGTGCGGCCGGAATCTCGTTGCGGGGGAAACGGTCGCAAAGAAGATCGAGGAAGGGTTTGTCTTCAACCGTGCGCGTCGGGTCGAGGGACGCGCCGAGGTATTTGGTGAACGAGCTCTTGCCGCTGCCGTAAAAGCCGGACACCCAGATGCCGACCTCAGTCACCTGACCGCCCCTGACGCCTTCGCCGAAAACGTCGAGGAACTTGCGGAAGCAGGACTCGATATTGTCCGTAACCTCGTATTCGGCGACCTCACGCGCCAGGCGGTCCTCCTCCTGGGCGTAATAATCGATGACTTTCTCAATGGTCCGGTCGATGGGCCGCCGGGGCGAAAATACCTGTCGAATCGTTCCGCTCATCATAGACCTCCAAGCAACGTCGACCGGTAGTTGCCGTCGACCGGGTAAAAATCGAGGAAATGGAGACCGTACTGGCCTGACCGCCTGCCGGGATAGAAAATCACCGTCGGCGTCTTGACCTTGTCGTGCAATCGGCTCTCGATGGTCCGTGTACGGAAATAGGGGTGAAGCAGCTCGGCCTCGGTGAGCAGCACGACGGTGCCTTCGGGGGTCGACTCGATCACTTCCGCCACCCGGTCCACCAGAGTGTTCCCCTGGCGGAGGACGTCGCGGACCGCTTCATTAATCTGATCCGCCTCGGCGTCGGCCTCCAGTTCAAGCCAAATATCCCATCTGCCGGACTTGTCGACCGTGTCCCAAAGAATGTCCGCAAGGGAAACGCGGCGGACTTCGAAGCCCGTCTCCTTTATCTTGGATGTCCATCGCGGCAGACGCTTCTTAAGACCGAGCATCCATTCCGGAGGATAGACGAAATAGAAGACCGGGTCGCTCTTGGCCGGGTTGAGCGCATCGGGGTCTCGGATTTTATCGAGCAGTTCGTTGAATGCGTTATCGAGCGAGTACATCGATCAGCTCCTCAACAGACTTGACGGACCAAGTGAAATGCACAACCGACCCTGCCCGCTGAACCACCACCCCGCGATGTTCACCGATTTGGTCCAGCCTCTCCACCACCTCGGACGGCGTCATGCCGAACAGCCCCCAGTCCGGGTGGTTGCATAGAGAAGAATCGGTTACGCCCTCTTCGATGAGCTCCCGGGCGAGGATCGCGGCCCCCTCATCAGACATGCGGTAATCGACGATCTCCCTGCGGCCCCGGGCCGCTTCACGAAGGAACCCCACATCGCGCAGGAGCCCGAGGACGCAACGGGCGATGCGCACGGAAACTTGGTCGGACCATTGATTGTCCAAACGGCCGTCGCACCGGGCTTCCGACAAAAAGGCGATCATAGGATCCGTATTCATAACGGTCCTCCCCCTTCTGGCCGAAGGCCAATACTCACGAATTGTGAAGTCGTATATCAAGGGGTCCCATCGCGCAGTGAACAGAAAAATGAGTTCGGTGAAAACACGTCCCGGAAGCCCTGATGCAAGGACCTTCTGCAGAATCCGTGCCGGCTTGTCATTGGGTCTCAAAAACCTCGGCGCGAACACTCTCCTCACTACATCACGCGTTCGGTAGGCGGTGGAGTTGCCCAGCAGGCCCTCCGTCTGCACCCTTTGCGTGAAATCATCCAAGGGCTCTTCCGGACGCCATTTGTTCAGCAGACGCCTTGTTTCGTCCACCATTCCGGCGCCCTTGCTTACCGCCGTCGAGTATTTGCGTGGAACTTCTTTGCCTGGAATCATTTAAGTTATCCAGACCTATCCGTGGTGAAATATGGGAAGGCTTGGCTGTGGTTTTTGAACGCCGCGTGGTAGACGGCGGCGGTTTCCCTCAAACCCTGCACGGTTAATAACCGGTTCTCTTCCCCAATCCTTTTTGCCCCGGTTGCAGCAACCGCCCGACCGCCGGCGCACATGCTTTGCAGCAGCTTCAACAACTCGTCCGGTCGGCCCAAAGCGTTTTTCAGCACCGCTGGGAATTCATCAGCCTGGTCCGGCTCTAAACGAAGGATCTCACTCTCGATGAGTTCGGGCAGTCTGAAAAGGTGGTATACCCCCACCATACCGGTGGCCCGGTCATGAACGGCGCATGCCGCTCTTCCAGCAGCCTCAACGGCGGCTTTCAAGAAGCTTCTCGGATAGAGGCGCTGAAGGAAGCTCAGACCGGTGTCGTCCAAAAAACCGGTCCCCCACCATGGGGGTGTCGCGCATTCACCCAGCGCAAGGGTTACGGCCCTCAGTTTAAAAAACAGCACAGGTAACCGGGCATCTTCCAGGTTGTCATGTTGACCCACCGACGATTATCCTCCTGAACCAGTGGCTTACGGCGAGATCTATTGATTCTAAATACCTTACAGCAATGTCAGCACCAAAAGTATGATTTTAGCATCTATTCATTCTTTCATTCGCCTCATAATGCTTTTAATGAGTGACATTTGGGGTCACCCCCTCCACTTTTTGTATTGGCGCGGGATCCGTGACGAGGTTAAACCCATCATTCCGAATACCCTATCGGTTTGATGCGCCCCTTTATAAGCTATTTGATCGGTCCCCCGCAAGCGATAAAGTCCGCCAGCGCTTGCACTTCCCTTCCCTGGGAGCCATAATCGAGGCTTCGGAGGAGAGGGATGAGCGAAGACAGGAAGATCACGTACAAGGATTCGGGGGTCGATTACGACCGGATCGATCCGCTCAAGATCATGGCGCAGCGGGCGGCGGCAGGGACGGCGGGGAATCTCGCGGCGACGGGGTTTTCGGAGGTGGCGGAGAGCCGGGGGGAGTCGGCCTATGTCGTCGATATGGGCGAATTCTATGTCGCGTCGATCCTCGAGTGTTTGGGGACGAAGTCGCTGGTGGCGGACGCGGTGCGGCCGCTGACCGGCAAGACCGGGTACGACCGGATCGCGCAGGACACGATCGCCATGGCCGTCAACGACATCGTCACCGTCGGGGCGCGCCCGGTCAACATCCACGCCTACTGGGCCACGGGGGGCTCCGACTGGTTTTCCGACCAGGAGCGGATGCGCGACCTGGTCGAAGGGTGGGCCCGCGCGTGCGACGCCGTCGGCGCCTCCTGGGGGGGCGGGGAAACTCCCGGCCTGGCAGGGGTCGTAGCCCCCGGGGCGATCGACCTGGCCGCCTCCTGCGTCGGCATCATCCGGCCGAAGGAACGGCTCATCGTCGGGAGGGAATTGCGGGCGGGGGACCGGATCGTCATCATCGCGAGCAGCGGCATCCACGCCAACGGCATCTCGCTCGCCCGGCGGCTGGCCGAAACCCTGCCGGAAGGGTACGCAACCCGGCTGTCGGACGGGCGGCTGTACGGCGAGGCGCTCCTCGACCCGACCATCCTCTATTCCGCCCTGGTGCAGGAGCTGCTCGACGGCGGCGTGCCGGTGCACTATATCTCCAACATCACCGGGCACGGGTGGCGCAAGCTGATGCGGCACCCGGCGCCCTTCACCTACCGGGTGACGGCGATCCCCCCGGTCCCCCCGGTGCTCGCCTTCATGCAGGCGGAGGCGCGGATGGACGCGGCCGAAGCCTACGGAAGTCTCAACATGGGCGCCGGCTTCGCTTTGTTCGTTCCTCCCGAGGCGGTGGCTGCGGTGATCGGGACTTCGGAGCGGCTGGGGATCGCGGCGATGGATGCCGGCCGGGTCGAGGAGGGGCCGAAAGAGGTGATCATCGAGCCGCTCGCGGTCCGCTACGCCGGGGAAAGCCTTAATCTGAGAGCCTAGCGACCGAGGCGCAGGAGGCGGGCCAAGGGCCCCGAACGGACGGTGATGGCCCCGGCGGGGCACATCTCCTGGCAGCAGAAGCAGGAGATGCACTTTTTCTTATCGATCCCGATTGTATTGTCTGCGGGGGTCATCGCCCCGGCCGCGCACTGGCGCACGCACTCGAGGCAGAGGGTGCAGAGCTCCGGGTCGACACGGGGCGAGGCGGCAAAGAGCTTTTCCATCACCGGGGTGAGCCACCCCGGGCCCGCGATCCGGGCCACCGACACCTCCGGGGCGAGCTTCCACTCCGGGTGGGGGCGAAGCTCCGCAACCCGCGGGCCGACGATCTCGATATCTTTTTCCTCCGGCAGCAACCCCATCTCCCTGGCCGCCCGAATTGTAGGAATATTAATCGGATTCAGGGAGAAGATCCGGGCCAGGACCCAGTCCAGGGCGTGGGCGTTCGTGCCCGCCATGAGGATCCCCAGTTTCCTGGGGGTGCCCGAGCTCGGGCCGTTCCCTTCCATCCCGATGACCCCGTCGAGGATATTGAGGCGCGGCCGGACCGCTT
>JAAYAT010000133.1 GCA_012719225.1 Verrucomicrobiaceae bacterium | reverse complement strand
TCAGGTTTCAAGGTTCAATGTTTCAAGTTGGCACCGTTGCGCGACGCTAACTAGGACCGCCGGTGCAGTCGGTGCCATCGTCTTCTTCATCGTCACCACTGCCGTCGCCGCCCTGATCGTCCTCTTCTTCGCAGCCATCGTCGTCGTCATCGTCATCATCATCGTCGTCGGGGCGGCCGCCGCCGGGACAATCATCGTCGTCGGGGACTGGGGTAGGAGTGGGTGTCGGCGTGGGAGTCGGCGTAGGGGTCGGCGAGGGTGACGGCGAGGGTGACGGCGAGGGCGATGGCATGGGCGAATGAGGTGGGGAATGATCGAAAATCGAGAAAACGGAAACAGGCTTAGTCTCGCGTGCGATTGGTGTGGAGATGATATTGCTCCCATTCCGCTCGATCGCGATCCGAGCATACAGGAATAGGCGGATGCCGAAACTGCGGAGAACGGCGCGCTGCGGCGAGGGGAATGGCACCGGTTAGGTTGGTGCGCCACCGACTGTTTTGCATCGAAGCGGGCCGCGTCAGGATCGACTTCGAGTATTCGTCCAAGCTGTCGATCTCGATAGGCGTCGGAGCGATCTTTTTGAAGATTGTCGGCAGATTGAGATTCGGGCGCTGACCGGGCGGGCGTCTGAACTGCACGCCCGCAGGCGTGAGCCGAATCAGGATGCCCCGGCGAGGAACATCGTGTCCTTCCGGGTAGGTCCCATGGGTGAGGGCTTCTGTAAAGGCAACACAACTCCCGGATTTCTGCGGAATCTGCCGCACATGAGGGTTCTTCATGGTTTGGTAGAATTCAGGCGGGCATTCGAATTCCGCTTTGTGGGAGCCCGGCACGCAACAAAATCCGCCTTTCATCGGTTCGACCGGCAGCAACGCGAACCCAACCGTGAGCAACGTGGTGTAGGGTCTATGCTTTTTGACGGTGTAGATGATTCCGCTGTCCACCATGTGACTTTGGTAATGGAGCTTGTCCGGCGAGGAGTAGAATCCCTCCGTAACGCAGAACGCATGGTCCAATTTGTAGCATTTGCCGAGAATGCGGGTGAGGACTGGATCCAATCGGAACAACCCTTCGCTCAGGAGATTTGTCCAAGGAGCGCCCCAGCCGAAGCAAATGTCAAATGCGGGCACATCAGGAGCCCGTTCTTCCCACGCGCTCGTCAATTGCGAGCGCAATGCTTCCCCCAGCACATCCTCGACCACAAAAAAGCCATTGAGATCGAAGTCGTACAACAGTCGGTTCAAATCAAGGTTCATCGTTGCGATTGGGTGGCTGCCCGCGTAGGCTGTTCAATCGATTCGACCGTGGCGGCGCGAAGCCTTGCAAATGGCCTTGTCCTCGATTTCGGCTTTGTTTCCAAGATTTGCTTCATGAATCCGTCTCAAACGCACAGGTTTTTCGCTTCCTCGATCTGCTCCAGAATCCAGCGCCGTCTGCAAAATGGCTTTTCCGGTGGAAACAACTGCGGAGTCGCAACGGCTGTTCGAAGCACCGCCGCCAGTCCTGTTGCGTCGGCGGCGGTGCGCACCATGGCCCAAGGTGATCCTCCGGGCCAGACGCGAGGCGTGGTTACGACCATTCGACCGGCTGCGCACGCCTCGTAGGCGGACAAGGGAATCATGGGCGACACGCTGCACGTCGCCAAGGCCGTGATCCGCCGATAATCTGCCGGGCCTGCCGCTTTCCGCTCGTAGCGACCGAGATGCTGGATGGTGTCGAGTTCCCATCCGATGAGCAGCACGTCGAACTTCGCCTCGGCTCTCGCCAACCTGACGGCTTCCGCGAACAGGCTGGAACCCTTCAAGCCTCCGACTTCGCGGCAGAAGAAGCCTATCGTGGCCGTGTTGGGCAGTTGGCCCGCTTCGATGCTGCGGCTCCCGATCGGCTGCATGGTGATTTTTCCACCAAAGCCCGCGAAATGCTTCCTCTGCGCCGGATGCACCAGAGAAACGCAGCCCGCGCCTTCCACCCGGTAACGCCTCATGTCGTGGACCTGCACGACGGTGCGTTCGGGCTTGGGTGATTTACGGAACTCGCCCGAGCGAATACAGATGTAGGCGTCGGCACCGCTTAACGGACTATCCGAGACAACCGCGCCGGAATCGGCGAACTCCCTCTTCAAGTCATCGAAGAGCCAGCCTTTACTTTCGCAGTATGCGTTGATTTTCATCACTCAATCCCGTTTCGAACCATTTTCGTGCAAGAGCGTCGCACTCCACTGGCATTCCGATCCGGATCATTCCCTCGGCGACGTCGGCGGCCAGTTCCATGGCTTGTTCGTAGGTGCGCCGCAGCTTGTCGAATGGAGTTTTCCCGGGCATCTTCTTGAGCAAAAAGGGCAACGATGTTGCGGAGAAGCGAAAACCATACGGTCACGATGAGGGACTGTGGATGGGAGCGTTTCATGACGAGTCGGGCTGTCGTCCTGGTGGCCGGAAGGGTGCCCTCGGAAGACTGCAGCCTTCGAGGATTCGAGAATTGGCGCGGACGTGGAAAGAGGATAGACAGAATTTGCCAGGCAAAGCAAGCTTGGATCCGGCGTCCCGCCGGGATACATGAAATGGCACTTGTTTAGGAGACTGTTGAGATTGCGGTTTGAAAATTGATCCGATTGGTGGAGGGTGCGCGAACCACGCAGCCTCTATCTTATGTTGAAAAAGTACAACCGGGTCATCCTGAAACTCTCGGGCGAAGCCCTCCGCGAACCGGGTAGCGAAGACAATATTTCCCCCGAGATCGTCGAAGGCATCGCCCATCAGATCAAAGCCGCCGCCCAGACCGGGCTGGAGATCGCCATCGTCGTCGGGGGAGGCAACCTCTGGCGCGGAGCCGCCGCCGCCGGGCGCGGGATGGATCGCGCCACCGCGGACTATGTCGGCATGCTGGCCACGGTGATGAACTCCCTCGCCGTCCAGAGCATGCTCGAAGCCGTCGGAGTGCCCTCGCGGGTGCAATCCGCCATCGAAATGAAAAACGTGGCCGAGAGCTTCATCCGGCGCGTCGCGATCCGGCACCTGGAAAAAGGCCGCGTGGTCATCTTCGGCGCCGGCACCGGAAACCCCTTCTTCACCACCGACACCACCGCCGCCCTCCGTGCCAGCGAGATCGGCGCCGACGTCATTTTCAAAGCCACCAAGGTCGACGGTGTCTACGACAAAGACCCCAACAAGTTCAGCGACGCGGTCCGCTACGACACGGTCACCTACAACGAGGCGCTCTCCCGCAATCTCAAGGTCATGGACGGCACCGCCTTCTCCCTCTGCCAGGACAACTCCATCCCCATCGTCGTGTTTGACATGACCGTGCCCGGCAACATCCAGCGCGCCCTCACCGGTGAGGATGTCGGCACCATCGTCTGCGCCTGACACCAATGGTTGCTTTCGTCCGATGCGGTTCTAGAATGCCTCCACCAATCAAGACCAAAAGAACCCATGGACCCTGACATTTTTCTTCTCGAAACTGGCGAAGCGATGGAAAAAGCGGCCGATTTCGTCTCTCACGAAATGGCCTCCATCCGCACCGGCAAGGCCAGCCCCGCGCTCCTCGACAACATCAACGTCCACGTCCCCTCCTACGGCACCTCCATGCCGCTGAAGCAGATCGCCCTCGTCTCCGCGCCCGAGCCGCGCCTCCTCACGGTGCAGCCGCACGATCCCACGGTGATGCAGGACATCGAACGCGCCCTCCGCGAGTCCAAGCTGGGGATCAATCCCGCGAGCGACGGACGCCTCATCCGCCTGCCCATCCCCGAACTGTCCGAAGAGCGCCGCCGCGATCTCGTCAAAGTGATCAAAGACATGGCCGAGCAGGGTCGCGTCCGGGTGAGGGGTGCGAGAAAGGACGCGATGGACAAACTCAAGGCCGCGCTCAAGGCCAGCACCATCACCGAAGACGCCTTCCGGGATTTCGAAAAAGAAGTCCAGACCCTCACCGACAAGAACGTCAAGACCATCGACGCCCACTTCGAAGCCAAGGAAAAGGACATCATGACCGTCTAAGGTGTCGTCCCGTTTGCTCCGTGCGGGGCGGCCGTTCCGCCCGCCTCTCCCGATGAATTTTTCCGCCGCCGACTACCTCGATTTCGCGCAGACGGAACACGCCGCCCTCTTCGCGGAGGAAAAACCGGTCTGGGCGGCGATCTCCGCCATCGCGAGGTATCTCGACGACCGTCTCGACCGCATCGAAGGTCCCCTCCTCTGCGGCGAAGTGGACGAGCGCGCCATCGTCGGCGACCGGGTCTATGTGGCTCCCGGTGCGGCGGTGGAAGCCAACGCGGTCATCAAAGGCCCCGCCTGGATCGGGTCCGGCACCGTGGTGCGAGGCGGTGCCTATGTGCGGGAGGCGGTCGTGACAGGGAGCGACTGCGTCCTCGGAAACTCCAGCGAATTCAAGAACTGCCTCCTTTTCAATCACTGCGAGATCCCGCATTTCAACTACGTGGGCGACTCCATCCTCGGCCACAAGGTTCACCTCGGCGCGGGGGTGATCTGCTCGAACGTCAGGCTCGATAGACAACATGTCAGGATCTCCGACAGTGCGGGAAATCCCATCGACACGGGCCTGCGAAAATTCGGGGCGATCATCGGAGACCGCACCGAAATCGGCTGCAACAGCGTCCTCGCCCCCGGTTCCCTCCTCGGGCGGGACTGTGTCCTCTATCCACTGACTTCGTGGCGGGGGATTCTCGCTTCGCGCCAGATCGTGAAAACCGAAACCCCGCTCCAAATCGTCGAGCGGCACGGCGAGAAATACTAATGCGGCCTGCAAATGATAGGCTTCGTCGGGGCTAGCAGCCTGTCGGACTTAGAACATTTGTGCGAGGGAAGCGGGATCCGAGACAAAATTTTCATAAGTTCGAGGAGTTTGTGGGAACACAAATGACGAGAACGGAGGGAAATTTGGGCCGGAGCCCCGTTTTCCACAGCCGGAGAGGATAAGTCCGACAGGCTGCTAGGAAAGCCCCGTTCCTTGGGCTGGCGCTGGATCCACCTTCGGTCCCAAGGAGGGGTGCTTTTCCAGCGCCCGCCACGAGTGAGGAGCCACCTCTTCACGCACGATCTCGGCGGACAAGGTATCCGTCCGCGCCAGCGGAGCAGCCCGTCCACCGTCTGCTGCAACTGAAGTGGTTCCATGGGAGGAGGATAAAATAAGGCTTCATCTCATACCTTGAACCACCGGAACGTGGAAAATGTTGCAGAGGTTCGGTGGAATCGCGCTTGGCGGTCAGAGCTCGACCGGCAGCCCGGCGGCCCGCCATTCGGGCAGGCTGAACGTCAAACGGCGGACGGGCAGTCCGAGCCTGCGGAGCTGGCTGGTCCCATTGACCGCCATCAGACAATACGGACCGCGGCAATACGCCGCGATCTCCCCGTCCGCGGCCAGTTCCGCCGAGCGCGCCGCGATCTCCGGAAACGGCAGCGACACCGCCCCGGGAATGTGACCGGCCGCGAACTCCTCCGGCGGGCGCAGATCGACCACCCGGATCCGTCCCGCCTCCAGTTCCGCGGCGAGTTCCGGTGCGGTCAGGGGCGACAGCGACTCCGGATCGTCGAAAAATCGTTCCACCAGCTCGCGGACCTCGGGCAACAGTTCCCTGCCCAGCGACTGCAACGCGAGGAAGAGCGCTCCCACCGACGGCGAGGCCAGACGACAACGCCGGTGGCGACCCACCTTCTCGGTTTCCACCAGACCCGCCGCCCGCAGCACTTTGAGGTGGGAACTCGCCGACGCATTCGATTGCGCGGTCATCTCGGCGAGTTGCTCCACGGTTCTCGGGCTGTGCGCCAGCAAGCCGAGCATTTGCAAGCGCGGCGGACTGGAGAACGCCTGACCGATGGCCGCCATGGCGCGGAAGATGTCGCCTTTGGCATCGTGGATCGTGGCCTCGCGGGCGGTAACTGAACGTGGCATTTTCGGGGGGAAACTCGTTTCAGAACTACGAACGGGACAGGGTGAGCGGCTCGGACCAGCTCACCCCGCTGATGTCCTCCAATTCCAACCAATATTTCCCCGGAGGCAGGCTTTTCAACAACTCGCTGTGGAACGAAACGTCCGCCTTGGCCCCGAGAGGGAGCACGAGGCTGTTTTTCCCGGGCCTCACCTTGGCGATGTAGTGGTTTCGGAACTGCTCCGTGTCCATTGCCGCCAGCGCCGCCGCATCCCATTCCACCACCGTCCCGCCCTCTGCATCGACCACCCGCGCGGCGATCGTGAAGGAACCGTAGACATCCGCACCCTCGACCCGGTAGATCTGCGCCGTCAGCGTGCCGTCCTCGACACGAGCCGACGAGATCTCCACCATCGGCTTGACCGACTTGTTGTGCAGGGTGCCGTAGACGCCGCCGTGGAACACCTGATTGGTCAGCAGCCCCAGCAGCGCCAGGGCGATCGCGCCGGGCACCACCATCTTGCGAATCCAGCGAGGCGTCGAAAACCCCGGTTCATTTGTCCAACGCAGGCACGTCGGCGGCTGGATTCCCCTGCGGTACCCCACCGCGTCCAGCGAAACCGATCCGCCCCCCGCAAAGAAAATTGCCAGACCCCCGCCGATCCCCAGCAGTCCGATCTGCCATTCATCGAGACAGGTGGTCCCCAGCCAACCCGCCCCCAGCAGGATGCCGCCGGCCAGGCCCGCCACCGCCAAACCCGCTCCCCGCGTCATCCATCCCAATAGCAGTGCCAGCCCGACGAGGCCCTCGAAAATCGTGAACGCCAGCAGCTTCCACCACAGCCACTCGGGACGCAGGAGAAAGAACTCGATCGGTCCCTGGATGAGAAACGCGTTCGGCAGGAAATGGTTGAACTTCTCCCCGATGTAGCCGGGTTCGTCCATGACCAGCTTGTTTTCCAAAACCAGCCGTCGCCAGAACGCCGAAAAATACGTCCAGCCGAGAATCCATCGAAGCGGCAGCAAGACATTTCCCGCCCACAACGGAT
>JAAYAT010000132.1 GCA_012719225.1 Verrucomicrobiaceae bacterium | reverse complement strand
TGGCCCGGCAGATGCAACGTCTGGTGCCACACTTCGCCGAACACGGCTACCGGGTATGGAACTGCAACCCCGATTCCCGGTTGGATGTGTTTCCGCACCTGCCACTGACAGAGGCGATCCGTCGGAGCCTGAAGAATTTCCCCCCAACCGATTTTCCGGAGCCAACAGCCGGGCTGTATCAGCGGGAGGAAGGCGCAAATGATTCGATGGATCAAGGACTGGAAACGACCGCAACCATCGCCATGAGCGGTGCCGGTCTGCGTCGGGTGGACCGCTCCAAACGGAGCGTGGCCACCCGTTTGAAGCCTCTGGGCGAAGGCGAGGTGGAGCCACCTGGCGATTCCGGACTGGTGATCATGAGCGACGAGGAAAGCGAGTGGCTGCTACCGTGGTTTGCATCGCGGTTCCAGCGCTATCACCCTACGCTGCCGGTGTGCCTGTTTGATCTCGGAATGTCGGATGAGGCGCTCCATTGGGCAAGGCAACAAGGATGGGAAACACGGGCGAAGACGTGGGACGATGCTTTCGGCGCGGCTTGGTTTCACAAGCCCTTGGCAATAGAGTCCAGCCCTTACACCAACATTTTGTTCCTGGATCTCGATTGCGAGGTCAGGAGCGCGCTGCACGATGCGCTCCGCTGGTGCCAAGGCGGAGTGGTGCTAGGACAGGATCTGCATCCCCCTAATGCATATGGAAAACTGTTTCGGCGCGATCATTTTTACAATTCGGGTCTGATCGCAGTGAGACGTGATCATCCGGTGGTCGCGCTATGGCGCGACTCGGTCAGGGAACTCCACCGGGTATTGCCCGGCGATCAGGAAATCCTGAACCTGACGATCCAAGAGCATGAAATCCCGGTCCTGGTCCTGCCCGAGCATTACCATCAACTGAGACTTGCCGGGGACCATCCCGAGGCCCGGGTGATGCATTGGACCGGGCAGGCAGGGAAACGCGTCATTCGCGATTCTCTGGAAAGCCTCCAATGACGAAACCGCGAAGATCAGCGGCGTTTCGATACGCTCTCTTGAGCGTATGCGAAGTGAGGACACTCGCCGCATTGGAACGTAACTCCTAACCTACGCCGCCTCGTATTTCGACGGGAGACAACCTTTCACCTGCTGGAACGCCTTGCTGAAATGGCTGAGGCTCTGGTATCCGACCTCCACCGCCGCCTCGCTCACATTGTAGCGACCCGTCACGAGCAGGTCGGCCGCCTTTTCGATGCGGAGCTTGCGCACATATTGGCTGATCGTCATGCCCGTCGTCGCGGAGAAGGTGCGGCTCAGGTAAAAGGGACTGCAACCCACCGCCGCCGCCATCGCCTGGAGGTCGAGGGTCTCCTCGAGATGGGACTCCAGAAAAGCCCTCGCTTTTGTCACCCGCGAAATGGCGAGCCGCTTCTGTCGCGAGCAGAAAAACTCTCCCGTCGCGTCCGACGGCACGAAACAGAGCAACGCGAGCAGCGCCTTGACCTGGCTCTCATACCAGAAAGACCGCGCCGCGCCTGAGACCGGGGCCTCGCGCAGATCCGTCACGATGCGGCCGGGGATACGCTCATGACACCGGACCATGACCGGTTCGCACCCACCCTCGGCGAAGACCAGGCGGCGCACCCCCGACTCCAGCCCCGGGCGAAAGGACTCGAACATCTCCTCCAGCAACGCGTGCCGCATCCCCAGCAAGACCGCGTCCGCTACCTCCGGAAAACCCAGTTCCAGCGCCCCCGACAGCCGCAGCAGCGCCGCCGATCCGGCCTCCACGACAAATAGCCTGTCCCTCCCGCCTGGGGACAGGTCCCGGAGTCGGCCGGTCACCGGAGCAGAGGCCGCGATGAGAAACAACACCTGGTCGGGGAGGACGGGCAGTGCGCCGGCGGGATCGCCCGGCGCGGCGAGGTCGCGGGCCCAGAGCGGGGATTCTTTCCAATCGCCGAAAATCTCTTTTCCAGGGGGAAGTGGTTTCATGCCGCTATCTTTAACTGAGAATGCGTCTCATTTCCATATTTTTATTTACCTTAATCGTGGAGCCCGGGTGGGAGGCCAAAAAGGAGGTGAAGGTTGAGAAGGGTCCGTTTACATTCCTCCCTTGATGACCCTGACCGAGCTGGGCTGGAATGAGCGCTTTGAAAAAGAATTCGCCCCTTACGCAAAAAAGGGGTGGGTTCCCGCGCGTCTCATTCGCGACAACAAGATCACCTACGGCGCGCTGACCGAGGGGGGCGACGAGTACGAGGTGGTCATGAGCGGCAAGGTCTACCACGACGCCGACTGCGACGCCGCACTCCCCGCCGTGGGGGACTGGGTCGCCCTCGAGATCGGCAGCGGCGACCTCGATCACGTCATCCGGGCGCGTCTCTCGCGGCAGACCTGTTTTTCCCGCAAAGCTCCCGGCAAGAGCAGCGAAGAGCAGGTCATCGCGGCCAACGTCTCCCTCGTCTGCGTGGTCACCGACGCCGGGACCGACCTCAATCTGCGGCGCATGGAGCGCTTTTTCACCCTCATCGGTCGCAGCGGGGCGCGGCCCATCGTTCTCGTCAACAAGTCCGACCTTTTCCCCCCGGAACAAAATCGCGAGGCGGCCGAGGCGATCCGCGCGCTCTGCCCCGAAGCCGACGTGCTCGTGACCAGCGCGATGCACGGGGAAAACGTCTCCGCGATCCGCCGCTACCTCACGCCCGGGCGCTCCATCACCTTCGTCGGCTCGAGCGGGGTCGGCAAATCTTCTCTCATCAACGCCCTCCTCGGCGAGGACTGGCAGGAGGAAGGCGAAGTCAACGAAGTCACCGGCAAAGGCCGCCACACCACCACCGCGCGCGAGCTCATCGTCCTCGAAGAGGGCGGCATCCTCATCGACAATCCCGGCATCCGCGAAGTCCAGATGTGGACTGACGAACACACCCTCCGGGAAAAATTTCTCGACATCGAAGCCCTCGCAGGGCAATGCCGTTTCCACGATTGCCGCCACGGATCGGACGCCGGATGCGTCGTGCGCGCCGCCGTCGAGGCCGGCACTCTCGCGGTGGAGCGCTACGAGGGGTTCTTGAAACTCGACGACGAGATCGCCCGGCTCAAACAACGGATCAAAAAACGCAACATGACCATCGAGCGCCGCGCCAAGCGCGATCACCGCATCAAGGCGCGCAACCCCGACGATCGCCGGGAATACGAGGCCGACCTGAAGCCGAGGGCCTGACATCACTCTATGAAAATCACCTCCGCCCGCTTTGCCACCAGCTTTGACAGCGTCGAATCCTGTCCTCCCGCCGAACTCCCCGAGTTCGCTTTCATCGGCAGGTCCAACGTGGGAAAATCCTCACTCATCAACACGCTCTGCAACCAGAACAGTCTCGCCAAGGTCTCCTCGAAACCCGGTCACACCCGCTTGATCAATTTTTTCGTGGTCAACGAAGACTGGTGTCTCGTCGACCTTCCCGGCTACGGCTACGCCCGCGCCCCCAAGTCCGAGCGCAACCGCTTCAACGACTTCGTCGCCGACTACCTCGAGTTCCGCGAGGGCCTGACCCACGTGTTCGTCCTCATCGACAGCCGTCACGAACCCCAGCGCATCGACGTCGATTTCGTAACCTGGCTCGTCGAAAAAGCGGTCCCCTTTTCCCTCGTCTTCACCAAGGCCGACAAGCTGAAAGCCTCGAAAATCGCAGCCAACCGCGATCTTTTCCTCACCGCCCTCTCCGAATACGTCGACGGCCAACCCGCCACCTGGATCACGTCGGCGAAGGATAAAACGGGCCGCCTCGACCTGCTCAACGCGATCCGCGAAATGAAAGCAGGGCACTGAACCTCCGTCCGCCGCTCACTTCATCCGCGCCCGAATCTCCGGGGCAAAGCACTTCAGCCGGAGATCGTTGTCCGCCGCGATGATTTCCGCCCGCTGGATCGCGGGGAGGCACCGCCCGCAGGCGCACGGCCCGTCTTCGCGCCAGATCGCAGCGGCCGCTTCCTCATAGCGTTCCAGTTTCTGCAAATCTTTCACCGGCGCGGCCCCGAGCATCCGGGTGAGCCGCATCTCCAAGCCCTGAAAATAGAGCAATGTCAGTCTAAAATCCGCCACGAGAAGCCAGCCCGGCGTCAGGAGCAGATCAAAATGCCGACGCGCGTCCTCGATGGATTCCTCGTATCCCGCCTCGCCGTCGTCGAGCAAACCGCCGAGGGTCTCGATGACGCGAAGGATTTTCCCCAGCGATTCACAGAGTTCCGCCGCGTGGGCAAAAAGAGCCGCGCTGGTCTTCGCCACAGCCGCCTCCCACTCGTCTTTGGCATAAGGCGCTCCTAACAAATCCATCACCACACGCCGCACGAGATCCTCGCGGTGGCGCTGCGGGTCCGCTCCGATGCGGGACAACAGGAGCGACTCCGCCGGGCTGAGAAAACGCCCTCCCGCAGAACCCTTGCTCGCGACCGGACCCACCCGCGCCGGTTCCGCCGCGGTCCGTCTCGGCTTTACCGCCCCACCGAAGGCCGCCGCGAGGGAACCAAAATCCCCCGCCGCGCCGGAGGATGCGGATGCCCTCGACGGTGCGGCGGCGGGCGCGGATGCAGGATTCGATCCGCTGAAAATCACCTTGAGGAGTCGGTCCACCTCCTCGCCCCGGGTGAGGCGATAGAGCGCCGCGGCTCCGAGGCGATGCTGGGCGAGAGCACATTCGGACGAGGGCCACAGCCGCATCCCCGGCATCTCCCCACCGCTGTCGTAGAGACCGGGGAATCCGGTGGTGTGGCGATCCAGGGCCACCTCTCTCGGAAGATCGCCAAAGGACCACGAACCGACCCGCGCTTTCTCGAAACGTCCCTTCGAAACCTCGCCGAAGCGATCGCGCACCCGTCCGGCGAGACGCGTCTGGAGGTCCGCGAGATCGACATCGCTGCCGACGACGCGACCGCCGTCGTCGACGATCTCGAAGCGCAGGTGCAGGTAGGGCGGGAGCCGTTCCAAATCAAAAGCCCCCGACGAAATGTCGAGTTCGTAGACATCGTGCAGGTGGTCGATGATTCCCTCGACGAGACCACACTGCGGTTCGTAGCCCTGCCACGCCTCGACGAAACCCTCCACCACCTCGCGGTTGGCAGGCAACATCGTGCGCAGTTCCTTGCGGAGACAGCGCAGGATCGCGGAGACTTTTTCCTCCAGCCAACCCGGCACGAGCCATTCCCCGAACCAGACCGGGAGGTGCGGCAACTCGACGAGGGGCACCGTCGCGGTGATCCCGTCGCCCGGATCGGAGGGATTGTGGAGATAGCGCAGCGGGAAAAACGATTCCCCGTCCGGCGAAGGCAGCTCGTCGGGAAAATCCTCCACCGCGAGGGGTTCGCGCTGCGGAATGATGCAGTCTTCCAGAGCGAAATCGAGGGTACCCGCCGGCTGGGCCGCCGCCCATTTTTCGAAATCCTTCTGCGTGCAGATCGTCGCGGGAATTTTCTCCTCGTAAAAAGCGACGATGTTCTCCGGGTGAACGAGTCCGCCGAGGCGGCGCGTCTTGTGCTCGAGCCGCTCCGCCGCCTCGACCGTCTCGCGATTCCGCTGCAGCACGGGGAGCGGAGCGCGGGTATTTCCGTTGACGAGGGCTTCGAGGAGGAAAATCTCGCGGGCCAGGGCGCGGTCGATGCGCCCGTAGTGGACCCGGCGTTTCTCCACCACCGGCAGTCCGAAGGCAACGACGCGCTCCTCGCCGTAGACCGCGCCCTGCTCCGCCACCCAATGTGGATTGCTGTAACGATAGCGACAGAGATGCGGGGCGACTTTTTCGACCCAGCCCGGATCGAACACCGCGAGATTGCGGGCGTAGAGTTTCGCCGTCTCGACGATCTCGAAAGCCATCACCCAGGCCGGAGCGCCGCCGAAGACACCCGAGCCGGGGAAGAGGTGGAAGGTCGAATCGCGCGCTCCCTGGTAGCCGAGTTTGCGCCCCCGGTTCATCCCGATCTGACTCGGAATCGCCGCGAGAATGGCCCGGTGGAGCGGCTCGGAGTAGGTATCGCCGGGATCGGTGATGGATTTCGCCGCGGGCGGCAGTTTCCACTTCATCTGCCGCAAGGTGTCGCGCAGCTCGCGATGGAGGTTGAGCCATTCCTGGGTGCGGCGGTAGTTGAGAAAATGGGTCCGGCAGAATTTCCGCAACTGATTGCCCGAGCGGCTCCGCACCTCGTCGATTGCGAACCAGAGCTTGAGCCAGCCGGTGAAATCGGACCGCTTGTCGCGGAATTTGGCGTGTGCCTCGTCGGCGGCCTGCTGCTTTTCCTGGGGCCGCTCACGGGGATCTTGCACCGTCAGGGCGCTGGCGATGACGAGTCCCTCGGCGAGACAGCCCTCCGCCTCCGCCGCCACGAGAATGCGCCCGATCCGGGGATCGAGCGGGAGCCGCGCGAGGGTCTGACCCAACCCTGTCAAACCAACCTTCCGACCCTGTTTGCGAAGAGCGCCGATCTCCTCAAGGACGCGATAGGCTTGGGCGACGCGCTTCGGCTGGGGCGGATCGACAAAGGGAAAGGCCAGCGGATCGCCCAGTCCGAGATGCTCCATTTGCAGGACCACGCCCGAGAGATTCGAACGCAAAATTTCCGGGTCGGTGAAGGGCGGGCGGCTTTCAAAATCCTCTTCGCTGTAAAGCCTGACACAGACCCCTTCGCTGATCCGACCGCAGCGTCCCCGCCGCTGACGGGCGCTCGCCTGCGAGACGGGTTCGATCTGGAGCCGCTGGATGCCCGAGGCGGGATCGTGACGACTCACCCGAGCGAGACCCGAATCGATCACGAACCGTATCCCCGGAATCGTCAGCGAAGTCTCCGCCACGTTGGTCGCGAGAATGATGCGCCGCTTGGACCGCACCGGATGAAACACCGCCGACTGCTCGGCTCCGGCCTGGCGGGCGAAGAGTGGGAGCACGAGGGTGTCGCGGAATTTCCGTCCCTCCAGCAGATCGGTCGCGTCGCGTATCTCGCGTTCCCCGGGGAGAAAAACGAGGGTGTCGCCGAGCCGGTCCATCGTTCCGAGATGTTCGACGGCGCGGCAGATTTGTTCGGCGAGCGGTTCGCGGTCGTCGAGGGCCTCCTGATAGAGGTCGGTCACCGGATAGGTGCGGCCCTCCACTTCGATCACCGGAGCGCCGTGAAAAAAATCCGAAAAGGCTTCCGCGTCGAGCGTCGCCGAAGAGATCACCACCTTGAGATCGGGGCGGCGGGCGAGGGTGCGGTGGAGATACCCGAGGATGAAGTCGATGTTGAGGGAACGCTCGTGGGCCTCGTCGATGATGAGGGTGTCGTACTGCCGCAGTTGCGGATCCTTCCTCGTTTCCGCGAGGAGCACCCCGTCGGTCATGAACTTCACCCGCGTGGCGGTGCGGTCGGTGCGGTCTTCGAAGCGGATCTGGTAGCCGACCTCGCGCCCGAGTTCGACTTGCAACTCGTCCGCGACGCGGCGGGCGACAGAGGTGGCGGCGATACGACGCGGTTGGGTGCAGCCGATGCGGCGGCCCTCCGTCCCCCGCCCCATCTCCAGGGCGATTTTGGGAAGCTGCGTGGTTTTGCCCGACCCGGTGTCGCCGCACACGATCACCACCTGATCGGTCATCAGGCGCGAGCGGATGTCCTCGCGCCGCCGCGAGACGGGAAGGTCTTCTGGAAAAGAAAGCTTCAAGGCGTCGCATTGATGCCCGCAAGCGGCGGCGGGCGCAAGAAAAGATCAAGCGGGGGGCGCATCGCCATCAAAAAGGTAGAACGGGTCTCCCGGCCCGTTCCCTCTTTCCCCCGCCCGATTCCCGACGTATCGTTCCGAGCATGATCCCTGTTGAAAAAATCAAATACACGATCTGGGCGGCGGATATGACGCGGGCGACCGAGTTTTACACGAGTTTGTTCGGGGCCGTGGTCCTGAAGCAAAATCCCCACATCACCGAACTCGAAATCGCGGGTGGGATTCTCGCGATCCACAGCGGTGGCGAGGGACTGCGCACCTGGGCGGGCCTCACCCTCCAAGTTCCCGATGTGGTGGTCGGCGCGGCGGCGGTCCGCCAGCAGGGCGGCGAATGTCCGCAGGACCCGCAGCCCGAGGACGGCGAACCGCCCCACCTCGCGATGTGCGTGGACCCCGAAGGCAACGAGTTCATGCTCACGCGCGACCGCAGCCGGTAGGTCCGCAACCCGCAGCTCCGACGCCGGTTTATCCTTCATGCCGATCTTTCTCGCCGTCGTTTTTCTGAGCGCCTTCCTGCTCTTTCAGGTCCAGCCCGTCATCGCCCGTTACATCCTGCCCTGGTACGGAGGCAGCCCGGGCGTCTGGACGACCTGCCTGCTCTTTTTCCAGGTCGGACTGCTCGGCGGGTACGCCTACGCGCACGCTCTCGTGACGTTTTTCCGGGAAAAGCGGCGCTGGCAGGTCGGCATCCATCTCAGTCTGCTCGCGCTGGCTTTCGTCCTTCTCCCGATCACTCCGTCCGAGGCTTGGAAACCCGACGCCTCGGAAAGCGGTCCGGTCGAGGGCATCGTGCGCTTGCTCGCGGTCACGGTGGGATTTCCCTACCTGCTCCTCTCCGCCTCGGGCCCTCTCCTGCAGCACTGGTTCAGCGAAATTTTCCCAGACAGATCCCCCTACCGGCTCTATGCGGTTTCGAATTTCGGCAGTCTCCTCGGTCTCCTCACCTACCCGTTCCTTTTTGAACCCCTCCTCACCGTCCCGCGGCAGACGGCGCTGTGGTCGGTGGCCTTCGTCGTCTACGGTCTGCTCGTGATCGCGGCGGCGGTGCTGTTTGTCACGCGCGCTTCGCCCCGGCGACGGTCTGTTCCCGACGGGGACGCCGGAGTCCGCCCCGCCAAGAGGGACGTCTTCCTCTGGATCGCCTTCAGCGCCTGTGGCTCGATGCTGCTGCTCTCCCTGACCAGCCAGATGTGTCAGGATGTCGCCGTGGTGCCCTTCCTCTGGGTCCTCCCGCTCTCACTCTATCTGCTCACCTTCGTCATCGCCTTTGATCACGAACGATGGTACCGGCGCTCGCTCGCGATCCCGCTGGCAGCAGCCGCCGTGGGCCTGACGATCTGGCTGATGAACCGCCAGTACGCCGCCACCGAATGGCCGCTTTCCCGACAGATCGCGATCTACTGCGCCGCGGTCTTTTTCGCCTGCCTGATCTGCCACGGCGAGATCGTGAGGAGAAAACCCCATTCGAGCCGACTCACCGGTTTTTATCTTTCCATCTCTCTCGGCGGAGCCCTCGGAGGGCTTTTCGTAAACCTGCTGGCCCCTCGCCTCTTCACCGGCTACTGGGAACTGCATCTCGCGTTCGCGCTTCTCGCCGTCCTGACAAGCCTCTCGTTGGGGATGACTTTTCCTCCGCTCCGGCGCGTCCGGAATCCGCTCCGGGGCGCTCCGATCCGACATCACCCCGGCGTCGCGATCCTCGCGCTCCCCCTCTGGGGTGGCGCGCTCGCCGCGATGGGCTTGTCCCTGAGGCATCACATCCACGAGAGCCAAGGCACCGCTCTCGCCGCGAAGCGCGGCTTCTACGGCGTGCTCCAGGTCTCCACCGAACTGCCTGGAACCGAGGACGAATACCGCTCCCTCTACCACGGTCGCATCAGTCACGGACGGCAATATCGGAACGATGCCTACCGACGCCTCGCCACGACCTACTACAGCGTGGACAGCGGTGTCGGTGCCGTCTTTTCCCTGCTCCCGGCGAGGGAAAAAGTCCCTCCCGCCCCTCTCCACGTCGGCGTGGTCGGTCTCGGGGTCGGAACCATCGCCACCTACGCCGCAGAGGGCGACCGCTTCCGCCTCTACGAGATCAATCCCCAGGTCGAGGAACTCGCCCGCAGCCATTTCACCTACCTCGCCGATTCCGCGGGCGAGGCGTCGGTCGTCCTCGGCGACGCCCGCATCTCCCTGGAACGCGAACTGACCGCAGGGCGCAAACAGGAATTCGACGCCCTCTTCGTGGACGCCTTCAGCGGCGATTCCATTCCCATTCATCTCCTCACCCGCGAGGCCTTCGCCCTCTACTTCGAGCATCTCAAGCCCGACGGAGTTCTCGCCGTCCACATCACCAATCTCCATATCGACCTCGCCGATCCGGTGCGGAATCTCGCCGCCGCGTTCGGCTACGCGGCCTTTCGCGTCGATCACAGCCCCGAGAGCGACGACCACCACACCTACTACTCGGACTGGGTTCTCATCACCAAAAACGAGGCCTTCATCCAAGCGCTCGAAAGCTCCGCTTTCCTCTCCGCATGGGACCGGGAAGTGCCGAAAGAAATCTTCTGGACAGACGACTACAGCAACCTCTTTGATGTCGTTTTTTAGCTAACAGCTAAACAGCTCAATACGGCCAATGCGTCTGGGTCCACAGCCCGCCGTCGACGTAAATGGTCTGCCCGGTGATGAAATCGGCCGCGTCATCGGCGAGATGCACCACCATGCGGGCGATGTCTTCGGGCGATCCGATCCTGCCTATCGGAGTCAGCGGGGACCAGGTGCCGGCGTAGTCGGGGGATTCCTCGCGGGTCCGCTCGATCTCGATCGCGCCGGGGGCGACGCAGTTCACCCGGATGCCGTATCGCCCCAGTTCGCAGGCGCTCACGCGGGTGAGTTGATCGAGTCCACCCTTGGACGCGCAGTAGTCCACAAGGTTGAGAAAGGGCTGCTTGTTGGCACCGGATCCGATGTTGATGATGGAGCCGCCACGGCCTTGGTCCTTCATCAGCCGCGCCGCCGCCTGGGTGCAGAGAAACCCGCCCTTGAGATTGGTTCGGATCGTCTTGTCCCAATCCTCTTCGGAGAGTTCGAGCAGCGACGACCAGGTCTGGCGTCCGGCGTTGTTTACGAGACAATCGAGCCCGCCGAATTCCGCCACGACGGCAGCGATCATCTCCTCGACGTCGCTTTTTTTCCCGACATCCCCCGGAATCGCACGGCAGCGGCGGCCTTTGGCTTCGATGACGCGTTTCGTCTCCTCCGCTCCCGCCGCGTCGCTGTGGAAATTGATCGCGAGATCCCAGCCCGCCTCTGCCAGACCATAGGCGATCCCGCGGCCGACTCCTTTGCTCGCTCCGGTGACCAGTGCAATTCGTGCGCTCATGGCCCGCAATGGACTCCAATTCCGCGCGGTGTCAAAATTCTTCCATCCGAGACCACGCCGCCCGACCGTGTCGCCGCTACCCGACGAGCACTCCGAAGATCACCGCGATGCAGTGGCAGGCGCTCCCGGCGAGGACGAAAAGATGCCAGATAAAATGTCCGTAGCGCAGCTTCGGTTTCAGATAGAAAAACACCCCGCCGGTGTAGCAGAGCCCGCCCGCCACCAGCCAGGCCATGCCGACCCCGTTGACCGCCTCCATGAGCGGTTGGATCGCGATGCAGATCATCCAGCCCATGAGGATGTAGAGCGCCGTCCCGAGTCGGTTGAAACGCGGCAGCAGGATGGTTTTCAGGATGACCCCGCCCAGCGCCAGCCCCCAGACCGCCGCGAGGAGCGACCAGCCCCACGGGCCGCGCAGGCTCACGAGGAGCCAGGGCGTGTAGCTGCCCGCGATGAGGACGAAAATCAGCGCGTGATCGAGGATTTGCAGGAGTCGCTTTTTCTCGTGCGAAGTCGCCAGATGATAGAGCGTCGACGCCCCGTAGAGCAGCACGAGACTGCTACCGAACACACTCACGCCGACGACATGCCAACCCGAGAGCGGAACCGCGAGCTTCAACATGACCCCGAGACCGATCAGGCTCAGCAGCGCGCCGACGGCGTGACTGATCGTATTCGCGAGCTCCTCGGCGGGAGTTTCACAAAGCACACTGCGCTCCTTCATGCGCTCAATCTGGCCGGGAAACGAGCTTCGTGCCAGTGAAAAGACCTGCGCAATCAGGAGCGAACTCCGTTTCCCGGCGAATTCTCCGGCGATGGGAGAACCTCGCGAGCTTTCCCCGTGGACCGCTCCTTGCGTGGAACGGGTCTCCCGGCCCGTTCTCGCGAGCCCGGCCGGTTTCGGGAACGGGCCGGGAAACCCGTTCTACTTTTTACTATCGCGAGCGGGACGACGGGAAGGAGGGGGAACGGGCCGGGAGACCCGTTCTACCATCCATTGGAATCCAGCTGCCAAGATGTCCCGCCTACGGAGCGGGCGTTGCCGCGGGCGCCGGGAGTGAGGCCTCGATTTTCTGGATTTGCTCGGGGGTCAGTTTGTCGGCGGCCTCCTTCAGCGTGTTCGCCGCGGTTTCGTTCCCGGGGGCGAGGTTGGCGGCCTGTTTGAAGTAACGATAGGCTTGCTCGTAGTTCGGTGCGGGCGCTTCCCCGGCGGCGACGAGCGCCCCGCGGAAATGGAGACCGCCGAGACGGAGGAGCGCTTCGAAGCGGGTCGCGGGAGCGACCTGGGACGCCGCGATGACCCGGTTGTAGGCGTCTTCCGCCGCCTTCGCCGGAGTGGTGTTGGGTCCGACTCCGAGGAGGCCTGACTCGGCCATGACCCCGAGGCTGAGGATGCCTTCGGGCGACCCGGCCGCCGCCGCGCGGGAGAACCAACCGCTCGCCGCGACGGGATCTTTGAGGGTGCCGACGCCGTTGAGGTAGTAGACCCCGGTTTTCTGCATCGCCGGAGCGAACCCGCCGCCGGCCGCCTGCAGGAAATGTGCGAAGGCCTTGGCCGCGTCCCGATCCACCGAACGGCCGGTTTCGTAAAAAATCCCCACGTTGAAGAGGGCCAGGGGGACATTGCTGCGCGCGGCGAGTCGATAGAGTTCCAGCGCGGCGGCGGGATTCGGGGTCACCTCGACCTTGCCGTCACCGGGGGTGACGTCGACTCCCTGATCGTAGTATCCGGCGAGGACGACCTGGGCGGTGGGGTCGTTGCCCTGGGCCGCCCGCGTGAAATAGTCGAGTGCCTTGGCAAAATCCTTCTCCACTCCGGCGAGGCCCGAGGCGTGGAGCTCTCCCATGGTGCGGAGACCGGCGGGAACGCCCTGATCGGCCAGCTTCGAGAAGGTCGCGACCGCCTTGGCGGGATCCGCTTCGATCTTCCTCGCGCCGAAGGTCTTGCCATCGAAAAGAACCGAACCGAGCGAGGCGAGCGCGTTCGGATTGCCCGCGTCGGCGGCCTTGTTGAGCCATTCCCAGGCCTTGTCGTCGTCGACTTTTTCGGGGCCGCCGAGTTCGAGATAGTACTGGGCCAGTTCGAACATGGCCTGGTTGTCGTTTTCGGCCGCCGCCTTTTCAAGCAGTTCGAGGGCGAGATCGGCGTCTTTCTTCTCCCCGGCGAGGCCCCCGAGGTAAATCGCCGCCATGTTGCGGCGGGCCGCGTTGAGTCCTCCTTCGGCCGCTTTCTTGATGTGGGAAACCCCTTCGCGGGTTTTTTCCAAGTCCTGGTTCGACCCGGCGAGGAGGAAACCGTAGTTGTTCATCGCCTGCAACTGCCCCAGCTTCAGGGCTTTTTCATAATAGGCCATGGCCTCGGGAAGAGCGTTCGGCTGGTTGCTCTGCTGGAGCAGGAAACCCATCGCGAAAAGCGCGTCCTTGTCCTCTCCCTTGTCGGCCAGCGCGCGGATCGCGTTGATCGAATCCTGCAGCTCGACGGCGGGTTTTTCGCCCTTGGCCATCGCCGCCATCGTCGCCTCCATCGTCTCGACCCGGGCGACCATCTCCGCGCTGGGATCGGTCCATTCCTCCGTGCTCAATCCCAGCGCCGAAGCCGCCGTCGCCGCCTGAAGTGTCATTGTCGACAAAAGGAGGGCGAGAGAAAATGTTTTTATACTCATGATAGTGACGGACGAGCGCCGGATGGCTGGAGGGGGTTATAGAAATACAGGGCATCCACGGCGTCTCCGCGATGGCCCCGCTATGAAATCGGCTGGGAAACTACCGAAGAGGGGCAATCGATGCAAGGAAATTGCAAGGAAACACAAAAAACGCGCGGATCCGCGTTTTCTCCGCTTTGTGCGAAAGTGATTGAATCCTATCCGTTTGCCACGTATCCATTTCCCTTTTACCATGCGTATTCTCATCACCGGCGGGGCCGGTTTCCTCGGCTCCCATCTCTGCGAACGGCTCCTCGGCGAGGGCCACGAAGTCATCTGCCTCGACAACTTCTACACCGGGCGCAAGGGCAATATCGCCCACCTCCTCTCCAATCCCTACTTCGAACTCGTTCGTCACGACGTCACCGATCCCTTCAAATTCGAGGTCGATCAGATCTACAACCTCGCCTGTCCCGCCTCGCCGCCGCACTACCAGCACAATCCCATCAAAACCACCAAGACCTCGGTGATGGGCGCGATCCACTGTCTCGGGCTCGCCAAACGGGTCGGAGCCCGCGTCTTCCAAGCCTCCACCTCCGAAGTCTACGGGGATCCCGAGGTCCACCCGCAGACCGAATCCTACAAGGGCAGCGTCAATCCCATCGGCATCCGCGCCTGCTACGACGAAGGGAAACGCTGCGCCGAAACCCTCTTCTTCGACTACCACCGGCAGAACCGCGTCGACATCCGGATCGCTCGCATTTTCAACACCTACGGCCCCCGCATGCTGCCGGACGACGGACGGGTCGTCTCCAACTTCATCATGCAGGCCCTCCGCGGCGAGGACCTCACGATCTACGGCGACGGCACCCAGACGCGTTCCTTCTGCTACGTCGATGATCTCGTCGACGGATTTGTCCGGCTCATGAACACCCTCGATATCACCGGGCCGGTCAATCTCGGCAATCCCGGCGAGTTCACCATGCTCGAACTGGCCGAAAAAATCCTCGCCAAGATCGGCGGGTCCTCCGGACTCACATTCCACCCCCTCCCCGGCGACGATCCCCTGCAGCGCCAGCCCGACATCACTCTGGCGCGCCGGGAGCTGGATTGGGAACCCAGCGTGGACCTGGAGGAAGGTTTGACCCGGACGATCGAGTACTTCCGGACACTCGCCTGAGGTCCCGCGGGAGAAGGAGTGAAAGCAAAAGTAGAACGGGTCTCCCGGCCCGTTCCCCCAATGGCACGAGGCTTCGCAAAACGGGCCGGGAGACCCGTTCTACGACTCCGAAAGGAAGCGAGGTCGTGGATTCCGCCGAATCCCTGCGGTCACCGTCCCGCAGCCAAGGCGATGAGGATGGCCTTCTGCGCGTGGAGCCGGTTTTCGGCTTGTTGGAAAATCTCGTCGGCGCGTTCTTCGAATACCGCCTCGCTGATCTCCTTGTCCCGATAGGCCGGGAGGCAATGCTGCACGATGGCACCGTCGTTCGCCCGGTCCACCAGAGCGGCGTTGATCTGGAAAGGCGCCAGGATTTTGAGCCGTTCGGCGGCCTCGGCCTCGCGCCCCATGCTCACCCAGGTGTCGGTGTAGAGCACGTCGGCTCCGTCCGAGGCCGCGAGGACATCTTCGGTGAGGGTCACCGGTGCCTCGCCGAGTCGCTCCATGAACTCGTCATCGGGCTGGAACGCTCGCGGCGCGGCGATGACCAGTTCCAATCCGAGTCGCTTGGCCGCCCACGCCCAGGAGCGGCCCATGTTGCAATCCCCGTCGCCGAAAAAGGTCACTTTTTTCCCTTCCCAGCCTCCGAGACGTTCCCGCATCGTGAGGAGATCGGCGAGGATCTGACAGGGATGCTCCTCGTCGGTGAGGGCGTTGATCGTGGGAATAGCGCCGTACTCGGCGAAATCGACCACATCCTGCTGCGCGAAGGTCCGGATGATCGCGCCGTGCGCCATGCGACCGAGGACACGGGCGGTGTCCTTGATCGGCTCGCCGCGCCCGAGCTGAATGTCATTGGCGTTGAGAAAGAGCGCGGTGGCCCCGAGTTCGTTCAGCCCCACCTCGAAGCTGACCCGGGTCCGCGTCGACGACTTGGTGAAAATCATCGCCCAGGTTTCCCCTTTGAGAATATCTTTGACCGCCTCGTCGCGACCGCGCTTCCTCTTCAGTTCGACCGCGTGGTCGATCAGGGAGAAAATTTCTTCTTTCGTTAGTTGCTCGATTCCGAGGAGATGTTTCATCGTATCCGGGTGCTTTCCGCTGGTTCACTGATTCACTGACAGGGTCGCAAGGACTCCCTCGAAGAGCGCGAGCGCCTCGTCCACTTCTTCATCGGAGACATTCAGCGGCGGGAGCCAGCGCACCACTTTTTCCCCCGCCGGCACGGTGAGAAGACCCGCTTCGCGCGCCGCATCCACCACGAAGAGAGACGGTGTTTTGCCGGATTCCGCGAATCCCGCCACCTTGTCCATCTCCGCCGGGTCGAGGACGAAACCGAGCATCAGCCCGACTCCGCGCAGCTCTTCGACGACCGGGAACGACCACTTCGCCGCGCCCGCGCGGATACGGGCGGACTGGCGTTTCACATTTTCCAACACTCCGCCCGAGGCGATCCCGTCGAGCACCGCCAGGGCGACCGCGCAGGCCAGCGGCGTCCCGCCGAAGGTCGATCCGTGCGAGCCGGGTCCGAGAGCACCGGCGTGCGCCTCACCGACCCAGAAAGCGCCTATCGGGAATCCCCCGCCCAGCCCCTTCGCCCAGCTCACCGCATCGGGTTCCACCTCGACCCCGCTGCCCTCCAGCACGGTGCGCCATCCGCACCAGTCGCCACTGCGTCCCGCCCCGCACTGCACTTCGTCGAAGAGGAGGAGCAGGTCGAATTCCTCGCGCAAGGCGGCGGCGGCGGCGAAATACTCCGGCGTGGCGGCGTGGATACCGCCTTCTCCCTGGACGGGTTCGAAAAGGATCGCGCAGGTCTTCTCCGTGACCGCCTCGCGCAGGGCCGCGACGTCGTTGAAGGGCACGTGGAAAAATCCCGGCAGCAGGGGATTGAATCCGAGCTTCACCTTGGGCTGTCCCGTCGCGGCGATCCCCCCGAGGGTGCGACCGTGGAACGACTGGTAGCAGGTGATGATCTCGTTTTTTCCCGCCGCCGCGCCGAACCTGTCGCTGGCCCGCTTTCTCGCGAGCTTGATGAGACCGTCGTTGGCCTCGGCTCCGCTGTTGCAGAAGAAGACCTTGCCGGGCGCCGCCATCACCATCTCGACCAGAAACCGGGCCAATTCGGCCTGCTCGCGGACCTGGTAGAGATTCGAACAATGGATCAGCTTGGCGGACTGTTCACGCAGGGCCGCCTGCATCACCGCGGGGCTGTGGCCGAGGGCGCACACCGCCACGCCGGAGGAGAAATCGAGATAGCGCCTCCCCTCCTCGGACCAGAGGTAGGAACCCTCGCCGCGGGAAAAAGCGATCGGAAAACGCCCGTAGTTGCCGAGCACATACTCGTCCATCAATTCGGCCGTGGTCGGGAGAGATTCTTTCATTTCACAATTTCCGTTCCGATACCCTCCTGGGTGAAAATCTCCAACAGGAGCGAGTGGGAGATGCGTCCGTCGATCATGTGGACCTTGCCCACGCCCGCGTCGAGCGCCTCGACCGAAGAACGCACCTTCGGGATCATCCCGCCACTGATGGTGCCGTCGGCGATGAGCCCCTCGACCTCGTCCGCCCGCAGCGAATGGATCAGCGTCTTTTCATCGGAGGGATCTTTCATCAGACCCAGGACATCGCTCAGATAGACCAGCTTGCTCGCCTGGAGTTCGGCGGCGAGAGCGCTCGCGGCGAGATCCGCGTTGACATTGAGACTGAGCTTGGTCCCCACCTCCAGAGCAATGGGCGAAATCACCGGGACGATCTCGTCGGCGATCGCGGCGCGGATCGCGGCGGGTTCGAAGCCGACCACCCGACCGACCCGACCGAGGCTGATCTCACGTCCCTCTTCCTGGGACCAAGCGCCGATGCGTTCCCCGAGGAGTGCTTCGTTTCCCGGCACCCCTACGGCGCGCCCGCCGAAACTCTCCAGCCCCTTGACCAGCCCCGGATTGATCTCGCGGCTGAGGGTGCGCTCGACCAACTCCATCGCCTCGTCGCTGGTGACGCGGAGCCCTCCGACGAATTCCGCCGGGAGACCCGACTCCCGCATCGCGGCGGAGATCGCCTTGCCGCCGCCGTGCACGAGGACAGGATTGATCCCCGCCACTTCCATGAACACGACGTCGCGCAAGAGCCGGCGGACGAGGTCGGGATCGTCCATCGCACTCCCGCCTATCTTGATCAGAAAAGTCTCCCCGCGAAAGTGCTGCAGGTAGGGCAGGGCCTCCACCAGAACGGCGGCTTTCTCGATCTGTTTTTGAAAAATGCTGGCCATGACAGACAGGGGGCGTAAAGAATCGTCGAATTCCCGGACCGGGCAAGGGGAGAATCCCCCTCTTCGAACCCGCCGACGGAGAGCGAAACCGCCGCGCCGGGACACCTTATTTTTTCCGGTTGAGGGAATACTCCTCGCGGTTGAAGAGGACGTACTCGGGCGATAGGTCCGAGGTGTAGATGGTGAACTCCCCTCTTCCGATGTTGAGGTCGATCCCGACGGTGAACTCGGGTCCGCTGACCGCCTCGGACAGTTTTTCGATCGCGGTGGGCGCGGCGAGACCGTTCTGCGCGGCGAGGACGCCGTTGAGGTGGATGTTGACCATCTCCTCCTTGACCCGCGCCCCGGAATACCCCACCGCGTGGATGATGCGCCCCCAGTTCGGGTCGTTGCCGTTCCACGAGCATTTCACCAATTTCGAGTTCGCCACGGCACGGGCGACCCGCTCGGCGTCGAGGTTGGAGGCGGCCCCGCGCACGATCACCTCGACGAGTTTGGTGACCCGCTCGCCGTCGGCGACGATGCGTTTGGCGAGGCACAGCATCACCTGGCCGAGCGCCTCGCGGAATTCCGCGCTGCCCGCACCGCCCCGGGTGATGGTCTTGTTCCCGGCCTGGCCGTTCGCCATCACGATGACCGTGTCGTTGGTGCTCATGTCGCCATCCACAGTGATGCGGTTGAAGGAGACATCGACCGCCTCACGCGTCGCGGCGGTGATTTCCGCCTTGGAAACGGCCGCGTCGGTCGTGACAAAACACAGCATCGTGGCCATGTGCGGATTGATCATCCCGGCCCCTTTGGCGATGGCCCCGATGCGCACTTTTTGATCGCCGATCTTCACCGAGACCGCGATGCTTTTCGGAAACGTGTCGCTCGTCATGATGGCGCGCGCGGCGGCATCACCGTCGGTTCCCAAAGAACCCGCCAATTCCGCGATGCGGGGCTCGATGCGGTCCATCGGCATCTGCACCCCGATGATCCCGGTCGAGCACACCTGAATCTCACGCTGCTTCAACCCCAGCGCCTTGCTCGCCGCCGTCGACATCGCCCGCGCGTTGACCATGCCGGTGTGGCCGGTACAGGCGTTCGCGTTGCCGCTGTTGACGAGGATGGCGCGCGGTTCGGAGGATTTCAGATTGCTCGAAGAGAGACGCACCGGGGCGGCACAGACCTGATTCTGCGTGTAGACCGCCGACCCCACCGTGGGAAATTCGGAATAGATCAGAGCAAGATCGAGGCGCTCCACTGCGGGATTCTTGATGCCGCAACTGATCGCCGCCACCTGGAACCCCTGCGGAGCGCAAATGCCGCCTTCGATCTCTTTGATTTTCTTGCTCATGTGGGGAACGGGGGGACGGGGGGACGGGAACGAATCAGAAATTGAGGAGACCGCAAGTCTCGGGGAGTCCGTTCATCAGGTTGAAACTCTGAATGGCCTGGCTCCCGGCCCCCTTGCCAAGATTGTCCTCGGCGCTGGAAAGGATGAGCCGTCCCGCCCTCCGATCGATGACCCAGCCCACATCCACGAAATTGGTCCGCACCACATTCTTCGTATCGGCGAAGCCACCTTCGCCGAGGATGCGGACAAAGGGACTTTCTCCATAACATTCCTCCATCGCCGCGCCGACGCGTCCTGACAGGTCGCTAAAGTCGCCCTCCGGCTCACAGAAAATCGTCGTCAGGATGCCCGCGTTCACCGGCATGAGATGCGGCACGAAGGTGATCGTGACCTCGCTCCCGGCGGCGAGGGAGAGTTCCTGCTCCATCTCGCTGAGGTGGCGGTGTTTCGGCGCTCCATAGGCGCGGAGACTCTCGTTGACCTCGGCGAAGAGCAGGCTCACCTCGGTCTTTTTCCCCGCTCCGCTCACGCCCGAGAGACTCGAGACGTTGATCCCCCGCAGCTTGACAATTCCTTTTTTCAAAAGCGGCACCAGCGGCACCAGGACGCCGGTGGGATAGCATCCCGGCGAAGCGACGAATTTCGCCGAGGGAAGTTCGTCCCGATAGAATTCCGGCAGGCCGTAGACCGCCTCGTCCAACAAGGCCGGAGCGGGATGGGCGTGTCCGTAAAACTCCTCGTAGACCGCGGCGCTGCGCAGACGGAAATCGGCGCTGAGATCGATCACCCGGACGCCGCGCTCCAACAGAGGGATGGCATATTCGGACGCCACCCCGTGCGGCAGGGCAAGAAAGGCGACCTTCGGCCCGGCCTCCACGATCGCGTCAATATCAGGAGAAATGAAAGCAAGTCCCTCCACCGAAGGAGCTCCGGCGAGACGCTGAAACACCGAAACGAGATCCCGTCCCGCCTCCTGCCGGGACGTCACCGCGACCAATTCCACGGCGGGATGCATCGCGAGCAGCCGCAGCAATTCCTGCCCGGTGTATCCGCTCGCCCCAATGACCGCCGTTTTGATCTTCTCTGAATTCATGAGCGTTCCAGCATGGCACAATTTCGAAGCGAGTCGAAACAAGTTGTTGGCGATCCCGTGATTTTTTAAAAGACAAGCCACTTGCGGAACTGTTTTTTTCGTTCACACTGTGCCCTCCACGGTCTCTCGGGCCGCGGAAAGGAACGGGACGTGGCGCAGCCTGGTAGCGCACTACACTGGGGGTGTAGGGGTCGCAGGTTCAAATCCTGTCGTCCCGACCACCTCCCAGCCCTTGGAT
>JAAYAT010000131.1 GCA_012719225.1 Verrucomicrobiaceae bacterium | reverse complement strand
CGCTGAACGATGAAAATTCCCACCCGACATGCTCCGCGCGGGGGCCCGCGCCACCGCACCGACCGACGCGGCATCCGTGGCTTCACTCTCTTGGAAATGAGCGTGGCGATGGCGCTGACCATGGGACTTTCCACTATGCTCGTCGGGATCATGCAGCAGCAGGTCTCTTTCACCCGGATGCTGACCCAGTTTCGTTTCCTCCGTGAGGAGGCACCGAACATCAACACCTTGATGACCACCATGATCAACAAGGCGGACAGCTACCGGATCTACACCAGCACCGGCAACGCCAAAGCCGCGACCAACGCGGTCCGCGATGACGGCCGGGCCCTCCGTCTGCGCCTGCGGAACCCCGACGGTACCGCCGCCCACGCTATCATCGCCTTTGAGAGCCAAGAGGGAACGAACCGCCTCAATTACTACTACCGCAGCCACTCCGCCAGCACCTGGCCGAGCCACCCGTCGTGGACGATCACCTCGCGCCCCGCTCTGGTGAATTTTTCGAACTCCACCGGAATCCTCCTGGTCACGATGACCGGCCCCGACGGAGAGGAGATCACCTACGCGGGCAATCCGGACTAATGAAAGCGCATCCCGTCCTCCAGGCCCGTTCGCGAGGGTATGCCACCATGGCCGTGGTCTCCTCCGTGTCGCTGCTCATCATCTCGATGCTCGCTTTCAACATCATCGGGAATCTCCGCAGCATCGACAGCCAGGCCAGCGCCCAGGTGAAACAGGATTATTCGCAGAAAGAGGATGCCATCCTCACCGCCCTGATCCACATCGTGCCCAACAAGGCCATCGGGGCGATGCAGCGATACTCGGCGAACACCCCTGACAAATACACCTGGGACACGATTTTCGAAGAAGCCATGAACCTCGCGAACGCGGAGCAGGCCATCAGTCCCGCCCTGCTCAACTCCCTCGATCTGGGGGCCGCCATCTCCGCGAACTCCGGGGACACGACCTTCGGAAGCGTGGCCGATCTCGTCAAAGCCCCGGCCAGCACCCACGACGGAACCACCAGCCGGGTCAACGGAGGCAATTGGTGGGAATACAACCTGCTCGGCAGTCCCCGGATCGGTCCCAAGCTCCCCGCCGCGCTCCAGCTCAGTTACTCCGATTACCTCCTCGACAAAAAATACCCCATCATTTCCCACGACAAAAAATACATCAATTGGTACACCAAAGGCCTCGGACTCTCCGCCGACTTGTTCCCCCTCTACAATCTGGTCCAGTATCCCGACGTCAAATTCGGTTACAAACGCCCCGGCGAATACTTCGTCGCCAAACGAAACTGGTGGGCCTTTTCCCTCACCTTCGGCGAGAGCGACCAAGAACTGACCGGAATTCCGCCGGTGACCAAAGATTACGTCCTCTCCATCTACGAAGTACCCTCACAGATTCCCCTCTCCGGCGACGCCCTGCTCAAAGTGGGTCAGTTCGCCGACGGCACCGCCTGGGAGAACGTGAGCCTCGACGGCAGCGTCTACGCCGAGAGCCTGGAGACCGACGGCACCGTGACACTCACCTCCGGCGCGATTTCC
Organism: Verrucomicrobiaceae bacterium; assembly: GCA_012719225.1. GTDB lineage: Bacteria > Verrucomicrobiota > Verrucomicrobiia > Verrucomicrobiales > DEV007 > Arctic95D-9. Next base: position 799 of record JAAYAT010000131.1, on the reverse strand, counting down.
GCGCGAAAAGACGTCACCATCAATGCCACCACCAGCGTGGCGGGACGCACCGTATCCGCCGGATTCGATGCCATGGGACAGCGCGAAGCACGCGTCGCCTCGGGGACCAACGGCACCGTCAGTGACAGCGATTTCTACGATGCCTCGATTGGAGGAAACGTCGGGAAAGTCGCCTTCATTTCCATCAACCGCGGAACAGACAGCCTCACCCTGTCCTCCGACGGCAACCGCAGCGAGCGCATCTCCCCCACCGGATGGAACCAGTACAGCCGCGCCGCGCCCCAGGCGCAGATGACCCTGCAAATCCGCCAGGTTTCCTCCGCCGGCAACCAGACCCCCACGCAGATTCGTTTCCGCTATCGGAATTCCAGCAATGGCGTGGAGAGCATCACCTACACCCGCGGCCACAACTGGCCCACCGAGCACCAGACCGGCGGCAACACCTTTCCCTTCCAAACCGACGAACTCGACAACACCCGCAAGGCGCTCGTCATCCACATGGACCGACTCCCCGCTTTCATCTCCGCCCAGGCGAACAGCGGTGGGGTGGCCTTGAACAACTCGCTCTATATCTACAACAGCACCTACAACAACGAAGTCGCGGTCCCCTCTATTCCCGCCCTTGAGACCGATACCGCGGTGACCCTTCGCGGTGGCGAAGATCTGACACCGTTTACCGCCGGGTTCTCACTCGTCTCGCGCTACCGCACCTACATCGGCGACTCGCTCAATACCGTCCCCGCCACCGTGCCGCACAACGCGGGGCTTCCCTCTGGATCGATCTTTTATCCCCCCCTCT
>JAAYAT010000130.1 GCA_012719225.1 Verrucomicrobiaceae bacterium | reverse complement strand
CGTCACCCTGATCCGGCGGGCCACTCTCGACCTCACCGGCCTGCCGCCGACGCCGGAGGAGGTCGCCGCCTTTGTCGAAAATCCCGAGGAGAAGGCCTACGAAAATCTCCTCGACGAACTCCTCGCCCGTCCCTCCTTCGGCGAGCACCGGGCGCGCTACTGGCTCGACGCGGCCCGCTACGGCGACACCCACGGTCTCCACCTCGACAACTACCGGGAAGTCTGGCCCTATCGCGACTGGGTCATCACGGCCTTCAACGAGAATATGCCTTTCGATCGGTTCACCATCGAGCAACTCGCCGGCGATCTCCTCCCCGAGGCGACGCAGGAGCAGCGGGTCGCGACGGGATTCAACCGCTGCAACGTGACGACTTCCGAGGGCGGGGCCATCGCGGAGGAGTTTCTGGTGCGCTACGCGGTCGACCGCGTCGCCACCACCGCGACCGTATGGATGGGGCTCACGGCGGGCTGCGCCCAGTGCCACGACCACAAATTCGACCCCATCACGATGAAGGATTTTTACGCCCTCTTCGCCTACTTCAACAACACGACCCAGCCGGGCATGGATGGGAACGCCAAGGACTCGGCGCCGTCCATCCGCGTCTACGACACGCCCGAACAGGAAAAAGAGGCGGCGGCGTTGCGCACCGCGATCACCGAGGTGGAAAAGCGGGCGGCGGAGGCCTTCGCCTCCCTCGACCTCACCGGCATTACGGCGGAGTCGGTCGCCCCGGATTTCGTGAATCACGGGAACGGAGAAAAAGCGAGCGACCTCGGTGCGGCGGGAAATTTCGGCAAGACCGATCCTTTCACCGTTTCCTTCCGCTTCGCCCTCCCCGACACCGATGGGCGGTGCGTGCTGGTGCAGCGCACCGATTCGGAGCGCCGGGGACGGGGCTGGTCGGTGATCTGGGAGAATCAGGGCATCACCGTGGAGTTGGTCGATTCCCATCCCGGCGAGACCCTCAAAAGCGGCGTCACCCGTCGGTTCAAGGCCGGAGCCTCCGGGCATTTCGCGTTCTCCTACGATGGATCGGGCCGTTCCAACGGGATACGGCTCTATTCGAACGGCGACGAGCTGCCGAGCCGGTTTGTCAACCAATGGCACGACTCGCTCGAAGATGACTTTGTCGCGGAGGGGGCCTCCCTTTTCGTCGGGGGGAAAGATCCCGTCAGCGGACTCGTCCCGACGGTGAACGAATTTCTCCTGGTGGACCGCCGCCTCGCCGATGAGGAGATCAAGGGACTCGCCTCGTATGCCGCCGCCGTCGCGGCCGAGAAGAAACCGGCCGAAAAACGCGGCGACAAGGAAAAGGCGAGCCGGAAGCAATACCTCGCCACCCGCGCGGCGGGCCCCTACCGCGAGGCGCTCCTCGAGCTCTCCCGCTTGCAGGCGGAACTGAGCCGGATCGAGGCGGTCACCCCGACGACCTTGGTCATGGCGGAGAAGCCGGAAAAACCAAGCGCCCATCTCCTCCTCCGCGGCGAATACGAGCAAAAGGGAGAGGAAGTCACTCCGGCGGTGCCGGTTTTTCTCGACAAAATCAAGGCCGATTTCCCCGCCAACCGGCTCGGGCTGGCGCAGTGGCTGGTGCATCCGCGGCATCCCCTCACCGCGAGGGTGGCGGTCAACCGCATCTGGCAGGAACTCTTCGGCGTCGGTCTGGTCAAGACATCGGAGGATTTCGGCACCCAGGGGGAAAATCCCAGTCATCCGGAGCTGCTCGATCATCTGGCCCGCTCCTTCGTCCAGAGCGGGTGGGATGTGAAGGCGCTCTATCGCGACATCATGCTCTCACAAACCTACCGACAATCCTCGCAGATGTCCGAAGAACTGAACCAGCGCGATCCCGAGAACCGGCTGCTCGCCCGAGGTCCGCGTTTCCGCCTCGACGCCGAGGTGATCCGAGATCAGGCCCTCGCCGCGAGCGGACTGCTCCACCGGGCGGTGGGGGGACCCAGCGTGAAACCCTACCAACCCGCCGGGATTTGGGAGGCGGTGGGCTACACCAACTCCAACACCCAGACCTTTTTGCAGGACTACGGTGCCTCCTCCGAACACCGCCGTTCCCTCTACACTTTCTGGAAACGCACCGCTCACGCCCCCAATCTCGCCATCCTCGACGCGCCCAATCGCGAGAGCTGCGTGATGCGCCGCGAGCGCACCAACACGCCTTTGCAAGCGCTGGTGCTGATGAACGATCCGCAGTATGTGCGGGCCTCGCGTCATCTCGCCCTGCGGGTGCTCCGGGAAAGGTCCGGCCGCGACGAGCGGCTCGACCGCATGGCCACGCTCCTGCGCGGACGCCCTTTCGCCGAATCGGAACGCCTCGTCGTGGTCAATTCGCTCGATCAGTTCCGCCATATCTACGAGTCCGATCCGCAGGCCGCCGCCGCCCTGCTGGTCGATGAGGTGAACGACACCTTCACGATACGCGCGACGGCGGAGTTTCCCGCCCCGCTACTGGCCGCCTGGACGATGGTGGCGAACCAACTCCAGAATCTCGACGAGGTGCTGAACAAAAACTGAACCCTCTTTCCTCCCGCTATGAACCCTCTTACCCCCCTTGAGGACCACCTGCTGCTCGCCACCCGCCGCCAGTTTTTCCACCGCACCGCGACCGGACTGGGCGGGGCCGCTCTCGCCTCCCTGCTCGGGCGCGACGCCGCCTTCTCCGCCACCGCCGCGGCGACGGAGGGTCATCCCTTTCACCACATCCCGAAGGCCAAGCGGGCCATTTATTTGTTTATGTCAGGTGCCCCCTCGCAGATCGACCTGTGGGATTACAAACCGACGATGGAGGCGCTCTACGACAAGGATCTCCCCGAGAGCATCCGGGACGGTCAGCGCCTCACCACGATGACCTCGGGTCAGGCGCGCTTTCCGGTGGCCCCGTCGATCTACCGGTTCGCCAAACACGGGCGGGCGGGAACGGAGGTCAGCGAGTTGCTCCCCCACACCTCGGGTATCGTCGATGACCTCGCGGTGGTGCGCAGCATGTGGACCGAGGCGATCAATCACGACCCCGCCATCACCTACATCCAGACGGGCAACCAAATCCCGGGGAATCCCAGTCTGGGGGCCTGGCTCAGCTACGGGCTCGGCAGTGAAAACGAGAATCTGCCCGCCTTCGTGGTGCTGAACTCGACCTGGTCGGCCAAGCGGGACGCCCAGGCCCTCTACCAGCGGCTTTGGGGAGCGGGTTTTCTCCCATCGAAACACCAGGGAGTCGCGCTGCGGGCGCAGGGGGATCCGGTGCTCTACCTCTCCGATCCCCAGGGGGTCAGCCGCGACGTGCGGCGCACCATGCTCGACGGGCTCAACGAACTGAACCGCCAGCAGTATGAGGCGGTCGGGGATCCGGAGACCCAGGCGCGGATCGCGCAGTACGAAATGGCCTTCCGGATGCAGAGTTCGGTGCCCGAGTTGACCGACTTGTCAGGCGAACCCGAGCACATCCTCGCGATGTATGGACCCGAGGTGAAACGGCCGGGCAGCTTCGCTTACAACTGTCTCCTCGCCCGACGCATGGCCGAGCGCGGGGTGCGGTTCACCCAGATTTTTCACCGAGGCTGGGATCAGCACGGCAACCTCACCGGCGACCTGCCGCGGCAGTGCGGCGACGTCGACCAGCCCTGCGCCGCCCTCATCCAAGATCTCAAAATGCGCGGCATGCTCGATGACACCCTCGTCGTCTGGGGCGGGGAGTTCGGGCGCACCATCTACTGTCAGGTGGGGCTCTCCCGAACGAACTACGGTCGCGACCACCACCCCCGCTGTTTCACCGTCTGGCTCGCCGGGGCCGGCATCAAAGCCGGAACCGTCTATGGCCGGACCGATGATTTTTCCTACAATATCGTCGAAAACCCCGTCCACATCCGCGACCTCAACGCGACCATCCTGCACCTCCTCGGCATCCATCACGAAAGGCTTTCCGTCAAGCGCCAGGGACTCGACGTGCGGCTCACCGGCGTGGAGCCGGCGCATGTGGTCGAGGGGATTTTGGGGTAGGGGAAGCCGGTGCGAAGGTGCGAAGGTGCGAAGGTGCGAAGGTGCGAAGGTGCGAAGGTGCGAAGGTAAAGATGTTTTGTTAGTGCGGTGAGGAATTGCTCCCCCGTGCGGCGCGCCTTACGGATCGTGGCGGAAGATGCTCTCGCCGTTGAAGCCATACTGCTCGAATCCCTCGTAGAGGATGCGGAAGAAGCCCCAGCCGGTCACCGCTTCCTCCTGGTCGCGGAGCCAGTCGTCGAAGCTGCGGTCGTCGGGGAAGGCGGAGGCGTAGCCGTAGGCCCAGGGGTCATAGACAAAGCCCGAACCGTCTCCGCCGGGGATGCCGCCGTCGTCCGCTCCACCCGGTGCGTTGGGGTCCACCGGGGGAGCGGGGAAGCTCCCTCCCAGCTCGATCAGGTGGAAATACATGGCGTATTCCCCCGGGACCACGGGAGCGGGACCGCTGCCTATGCTGTCGTCGTGTTCGCCGGGTTGGGTGGTCACGCCGTTCGCATCGATGAGGAAGTTGGTGAATTCGTCAGGACGCTGCACCGGCCAGGGTTCGTAGAGAGCGCCTCCGTCGAAGCTTTCTCCGTTGATCATCGCTCCGGTGGCGATCTGGTTGTTGGCCCGGCGCGAGAGGTAGAAGCGAACCCCGTCGACGCCGCTGAATTCGCTGCCGACGTCGGCCGTGAGATCTCCCGCCGCCGGGTCGGTCGGGTCGGCTCGGCCCACTCCGATCCAAGTCGCGCCGGTGGTGGCGGTGGCGCGGGAGAGGTCGTAGACGTGCCCGATCAAGGCATTTTCCAGATCCAGATTCGCATCCGCCGAGACCGCGATCTCGCCCGCACGGGTTCCGGTTCCGCTCTGTCCCGCCAAGGCGCCGCGCAAGTCGTCCCCGTGTCCGATTTTGGCGTAGGCCGCCGTGCCCGCGCCCGGTCCCGTGGACCGCACCGCAATGTCGCCTCCGGCCACCAGGGCCACATCGCCGGAGAAATCTCCATGGGTGAAGAGGCCGCCGTGTCCGACCTGGGCGTAGGTCCCATTGTCGTTCCCGCCGACGACCTGAATGTCTTGCGCCACGAAGAGCATGATGTCCCCGTCGATGCTCCCGATGGTCGAGCTGACGCCTCCGTGACCGATCTGGGCGGAAGCGAGCAATGCTCCGCCTCCCGTCAGGTCGAGTCCTCCGAGGGAGGCGATCAGGATATCCCCGGAGAGGGCCGGGCTGCCGGAGCCGAGGCTGCGATGACCGATCTGGGCGTAGGTGCCGAGCTGGTTACCGCCGGTGAGGCGGACGCCTCCTTCTTTGGTCGCGACCTGGATCGATCCGGTCGGGGAGGTGCCCGGAGGAGCGAGCGTTCCGATCTGGGCGTAGGCATTGGGCGAAAGGTCGCTGCCTGTCACGGTCACGGCATGTCCGAAGAGGGCGGTGCTTCCCCCTCCCGAACCGAAGGCGGCGGCGGTGGTTTGGTTCCCGTCGCCGATGTGGGCGGCCCCGCCATTGTTGCCCCAGGTGGTGTCGTCGCCGATGATGGGGGCGATGTCCAGT
>JAAYAT010000129.1 GCA_012719225.1 Verrucomicrobiaceae bacterium | reverse complement strand
GAACGGGCCACGAGCAGGATGCCCGTGCAACATTTTGCCCGATTGGTGACGCCTGTGATGAGGTTGTGGTGCGGCTCGTAGGTCGTTTCGACGATAGGGGCGGGACCGGTCATCTGGGTGAGGAGGGCGGGGTTCTTGGCATCCTACTCGTAAGCGAACTTGCTTGCGAGGCTTTTTACGCTGGCGAGGTGGTTTCGCCTCAGGCCCGCTTTCCGACGAGCCGCAGAAGCTGGTCCCCCACTCCCATGAGGTTTTCCCAGCGACGCAGAATCAAATCGAGGAGAAAGACGGCGAGAAATGCCATCATCAGCCAGGGCCAGAGTTCGACGTAGCGGGCGACATCGGTGCCGGTGAGTTCGAGGGTTTGCCCGGGGTTTTCGAGATAGGTGCCTCCGGTGATTTCGCAGACTTCGCGCAACAGCGCTTCGTCGACGCGGCCGGTCGCGACTTCGCTGGAGGGATTGTGGACGTAGCCGGCGGAGACGATTTGCGATCCCGACCGCGCCCGCACGAGGTAGACTCCGGCTTCAGCGGGTCGGAAGCGGGACCCGTACCAGCCGGGGCCTTCCTGTCCGAGGCGGAGGGTGGCGACGGATTTCATGCCCGAGCCGAGGGCGCTGGCGGGAAGGTGAAAAACCTCGGCCTCGACGGTGGCACCGTTGCGGCGGGTTCCGGCGTCTTCGGCGAGATCGACCGTGATTTTGACATCGGACCCCTCTTCTTCGAGGCGCAGGTCCATGTTCAGCCCCTGCGGCGGGCGCGCCGTCTCGCGCAGGATCTGGGACCAGAGGGCGCTGTAGCCCGACCAGTCCGACACCCAGAGCGCGGCCCAGCGCGATTTGCAGTCCGAGGTGAAGGCGGTGACCTTGCCGAGGCCAAAGCGCCAGTGCGCCAGGAGCGGATCGCCGGTATCGGTCACGAGCGGAATCTGGGCGGTCGCCTTGCGGTTGGTTTTGACGTAGCCGAGGAGCGGCGGGGCGAGTCCGTCCTCCCAGTCCCGCAGCATGGGGTGGGCTTCGACGAGACGGGGTTCGAAGGCTTCCTCACGTATCATCCGTCCGGTGTGGGTCAGGGTGTCCTGGGTGAAAATGCGCACGATGGAGTTCGGGTCCATCGTGACATAGCTCTGCCCGCCCCCGGCGGCGGCGATGGCCTGGAGCAGTCCGACTTGCGCCCCGGCCCCGACGGCGACGGTGGAGATGGTGATGCCCTCGGCGTGACACTGTGAGGCGAGGGCCTGGTAGCCTTCGCCGGAACTCTGCCCGTCGGTCAGCACGATCATGTGTTTGACCCTGGCTTTCACTTCGGTGAGCGCCTCCCGCGCCTTGACCATGCCGGGATAGATGTTGGTGCCGCCGCCGGACCCGATCAGGGCGATCTGCCCGGCGATGGTGCTGGTCGAGGTGACCCGCGTCATCGGGACGATCTCGTGGACCTGGGAATCAAAGGCGTAGACGCCGATAAAGTCCTTGTTCGAGAGCAGTTCGGCGCTGGCGACGGCAGCGGCTTTGCAGATTTCGATTTTCTGTCCCGACATGGACCCCGAGCGGTCGATGACGAGGGCGAGGGCTGACGACTGGGATTCCTCCTCGTCGGGAGCCTTGAGTTTCACCGGGAGGACTTCCTCGATGGGAGTGCGGTAGTAGCCGCCGACGCCGAAGGAGTTCATGCCGCCTATCATGACAAAGCCGCCTCCGAGGGTTTCCACGTAGTCGCGGATCGCGCTCATGCGGGACTCGCCGATGCGATGGGCGGGAATGTCGGAGAGGATGATGCCGTCGTAGCCCGAAAGTTCCTGCAGCGACGCGGGAAGGCCTTCGGGGCTGCGCACGTCGAGGCGGATGCCCTCGCGGAGCATCGCGTCCACGAGATAATGGGATTCCCCTTCCTCGCCTTCGACATAGAGGTAGAGAGGTTTTCCCCGCACATCCACGATACTGAGGGCCTCGTTGTTCTCGGGGATGGCATAAAGTCCTGCAAAGCCTTCGATGACAACACGATAGTTGTAAATGTTACGTTTTTCAGGAACACGCTTGAATCGCTGCATGAGCGGTTCTCCGGCGGTGATTTGGACGGCGACCTCTTCGACTTCGACTCCGTTTTCAAAGAGGCGGACGCGGCCCGGTCCGGAAAGCGATCCCTCTATCATCGCCTCCAATTCGAGACTGGCCCCTTCGTTGAGGCGGGACTGGGAGCTGGTCAGCCGGGTCACCCGCACGTCCGGCTGGATCTCGCCGGAGACTCCGATGGCGTGGATTTTGATCCCGGCGACCGCGGCCTCCTTCGCCGCGTCGAGGAGGGAACCTCTCGTCTCGACTCCGTCGCCGACGAGGATGATGTGGCGGGAGGAACCTCCGGGAAACAACCCGCGGGCCAGGTGGACGCCGCGCTCGAAGTTCGACGAGGCGCCGATTTCCTCCATCACCGCCTCGCCCTGATCCGGTGCTGGCTCCCGCTTCGTTCCCGGATTGAGGAGCAGCCTCCCTTCTTCCCCGGTCGCGAGGTAGCCGATGGAAGCGGAGGAATCGAGTCCTTCGCGTACGGTGCGGGCGGTCTCGTAGACGGCCTCGATCCCCGCTTCCCCCTGACTGCGGCTGTGATCGAGTAGGAAAAGCACGGCCTGGTCGCGGCTGGTAACCAATTTCGCGGGCGATGCGAGGGCGACGATGGCGAGGATGAGAAGGAGGGCGCGGGCGAGAAAAAGGAGACGGCGGCGGCGTTCCTCCATGGGATGGGTGGACTTCAGGTCGAACCAGAAGAGCAGGGCGAGACCGGGCGGAATCAGGAGCAGGGCGTTGGGGTGAAACCAATCCATTCGAATTTTCTCAGTAGACGGCGTGGCGGTGGAAGAGCCAGCTTTCCAGCAGCAAAATGACAGACAAGGCGCCGAGAAGCCAGGCTTTCAGATTTCCGGCGATTCCGCTGTCCGCGAGGAAATAATCGGGATCGCCTCCTCCGTCCGGTCCGAGGGCGCGGATGTCGGACTCGCTCACGGAGAGCAAATGGGAGGCGCCGCGGACTCCCGTGTCGGTTTCCCACATCCCGATGCGATCCATCTCGACGACGTCGCCATGGAGAGGCGCACGTTGTTTTCTCCCCTCGTTCCCGGCCGGACCGGTCCAGAGAATGCTCTCGCCGGAGACGGGGGCGAGTTCGCCGGTGGAAAAGAGTCGGTTGCTCTCCGGTCCGTCCTCCCGCCCGACGCACCAGAAGAGGGAATTCCCCATCAGCAAGGGAAACGAAGCGGTGAGCGGGAGCCGCTCGGAGAGACCAGGGGAAAAAGCCATCACCACGATGCGCTGCCCGTTGATCTCGCCCGCGGCGAGGACGGGTTCCCGGCCCGCGGTCCAGAGCGGCTCGAGGCCGCCCTGTGTTTCGAAGACGGCGGTCTGCGTCACCGCGACGCGGCTGCTGCTGATGCGGAAAAGGACCGGATGATCTTCGTTCCCCACGCCGACCGAGCCGTAGGGAACCGCCGCGTCGAGTTTCCGGACGAGCAAGGGACCGGACGAGGCGGGAGGATTGATGACGACCGCGGGAATGTCGGCGGGCCATTCGGGTGGGAGCCAGCCGTCGAAAATGACCGCATCGACTTTTTCCCGGAGAGGCCAGGCGGACGGACCGCCCTTGAGGAGTTCGAAGCTGCCGCTTTCCTGGATGGAGGAAAGGGCGAGGCGGGTGTAGGGATCCTCCCCGGCGTCGGGACGGATCCAGGCGGCGACGATGGGACGGACCTCGGGGAGCGGCAGGAGCACCTGGTCATCGAGGGGGAAAAGGTCGTTGTCACTCTCCAGCCAGACGCGCAGGATCTGATCGCTCGCGCCGTCGAGCCGAAAGGTGAGCCCCTTTTTCTCTCCGGGGGCGAGTTCCACCTCGCGGAGCTGGCTCGGAATCCCGCCGACACTGACATTGAGCCGGACGGCGAGCGCGTCGGGAGCGTCGGTGTTGAGGGCGATCTCGACGTAGGCGTCGTAGCGGGAGTGTTCCAGCGGGACGGGACGCAGTTGTAGGGCGGTGATCCCCGCGTTGCTGATTTCGGGCAGGGCGAGATTGAGTTCGCGAAGGGCGATCCCGTCCGGGAGGGCGACCGGGGTGTCGGGCAGATCTGTTGTTTCGCCGCCTACAAGCGACTCCGGTCGCGGGAGGAGTTGGTCGCTGACATGCCAGATCGCGGCGGGAGGTTCCAGTCCGGCGAGCATGCGCGCGGCTTCCAGAGCGGTGTCGGTGCGACCGGGAATGGGACGCGACCGCACCGTGTCGAGGCGGGAGAGCAGTTCCCGACGCTTCAGGGTACGCGCCTGCAAGACCTCGGGGCGCACGTCGTAGGCGATCAGGGCGACGCCGACTTCTTCAGGGACCTTTTTCAGCCGTTCGGTGAGAAGTCGTTTCGCCGCGTCCATCCGGCTTTCGCCGCTTTCATCCTGCACCGCCATCGAAGCCGAGCGATCCAGCAGGAGGATGACGGTGCGGTACTGGTCGGCGTCGTCCTGCTTCACGATGAGGCGGGAGAGCACGAAGACGGAGAGGACGAGCAGGGCGATGGTCAGGAGAAAAGACACCCATTTTTTGATCCGGCGCAGCCAGGCCGATTCCTGATGCTCCTGCGCGAGGGTTTTGAAAAAGACGAGAGTAGATACGCGGACCCGTTTGGAGCGCCTCCGGAAGAGGTAGAGCATCACCGGAACGATTCCGAGAAGGAGCCACCACAAGAAGCCTGGATTGAGAAATTGCATCAATGTCAGCTCGGCTCAACCGTGGCCCGCCAGCGCCGAGCCGCGGGAGAGGAGGTCGAGGAAAAGTTCGTCGAAGGGGTAATCGGTGCGCCAGCGCTGGTAGTCGATCTGGCGGGCCTGGCAGGTTTTTTCAATATCGTGGAGGAACTCCTGGTAGGTCGCCTCATAGCGCTCGCGGTCGCGGGGAGTGAACCAGAGTCGACGGTGTTCCTGTGTCTCGACGTCGTAGAGTTCGATCTCGCCCTCGACGTCGGGCTTTTCCTCCCAGGGATGGAAGACTTGGATGAAATGGACCTCGCCCGGCCAGGCCCCGGCGTGGCGCACCGCCTCGTGAGCTTCGTTGATGTCGCGCCCGTAGAGATCGGAAATGACGAAGGTGATCCCGTAGCGCCGCCGACCGGGCTGGAACTCCTGAAAACAGCGGCTCAGATCGGTGAGTCCGCCATAGGAGAGATCGCGGGCGAAGTCGAGGACCCGCTGGAAACTCCCCTGCCCTTTCATCGGCGGCGGCGGATCGCTGATGCTCTCTCCGATGGAATACAGGCTGACCCGGTGGTGCCCGACCAATCCCATGTAGGCGAGAGCGACGGCCAATTTCAGACTGGTGAGTCGTTTCTCGCCGAAGGGTTCGATCATGGAACCGCTCGTATCGACGATGATATGGACATGGAATTCCTGGATCTCCTCGTAGAGCCGGATGAAGAGTCGGTCGAGGCGCGCGTAGAGCCGCCAGTCGATCGAGCGGAAGTCATCCCTCGGGGTGTAGTGGCGGAAATCCTTGAACTCCCGGGTGAAGCCGGTGGCCGGAGACGATTGCAGTCCCTTGCGCCGCAATTGTTTCCTCTTTCGCAAACGGAGGAAAAGGGCGCGAAGCCGGTCCAGAAACTCCGCGTCGAAGAGTTCCTCGCCGGAGGATGTGGGGCTCGGAGTCGACATGGCGGGAGATCAATCGGGTGCGGTCGCGGATTTCGCCGGGGCGGCGGGAGGAACCGGGGCATCGGGAATCGAGGGGATCCCGTCGGCCGGAGCCGCTTCGAGACAGACGAGGATGCGATTGCCGAAGGTCGTGAAATAGCGGTTGCCGCTGACGAGGTCCGTCACGGGGAAACAATAGCCCGGCTGGCCCGGTCCCTTCCGGTAAATGCGCCCCTGCCAGACCGGTTTGGAGTGCCCCGGCGGAGTCTCGGCGAGTCCCGATTGTCGGAGGTGGGCGAGGAGATTCGCCGGCAGACTCCGCTCGCCGATGATCTGCCCGGTGCGGGTGTTGATCACCTTGAGCGCGCGGTGCCCCCGCAGCACGAGTTGGTTGCCGACGAGGCATCCGCGTAGCGAGGCGGGTTCTCCGAGATCGCGGACGACCAGGCGCGAGGTGCGTTCCCGGTAGAAATCGACGTGGTGGAGGACGGAATCTCCGAGGAACCAGGCATGATTCCCCGATTGGCCCAGATACGAACCGCTCGCCGGGAGTTCGCGCGAAGCCAGGGGGAGCCGGGTCGAGATGCGCCGGATTTTGCCGCTCTGCATCAGCATGAGATACCCGTCCGAAATCGCCGCATGACTGGCGTCTCCGCTGCGCAGGCGCTCTTTCGCCCAGAAGACTCCGGGTCCGACGAGTGCCGATGGAGTGGAGAGGAAAGCGGACGGATTGAGCGCGCCGAAGTCTCTCCGCGCCTGAAAATCGTAGAGATTCGCGGGGGATCGCGCGAGCATCTCCGCCGCCGGGGAGGCCGCCGTGGACGCCTCTGCCTCCGCAGTGACTGGATCCGCCGGTGCGGCGGTCTCTTCGCCGGACTCGCCGTCCGTCCGCGCTTCCCGCAGGACGAGGGGGAAAACGGCCGACTCCGTGCCGCTGAATTTCCACACGATCTTGCCCGAAGTCGCCTCGAGGATGGCCGAATCCCTCCCGTAGACGAAGACGTGTCCCTCGCGGAGAGTCAGGCCGGTGTTCAGAGAGAACATTCCCCCGCTTTCCTCCTCCATGGCTTCTCCGATTTGCGTCGTCCAGAGGAGCTTGCCGGAAGTCGTCTCAAAACAGGTGAGTCGCTGAAGATCGGGGATAAAAACGACCGCCTTTTCCTCTTCCACCACGAAGCGGATGTCCGGGCGGCCCGCGCGGTCGAGGGTCTCCGACGGCTCCGTCGAGGGTGTCGTGAGCGGGGCGCTCCAAAGCAGGTCTCCGTCGGCCACAGCGAAAGCGCAAAATTCGTCGTCCCGCACGAGAAAAAAGCGATCCGTCGCCAGGGCAAAGGAGCGCGGGGCCTTGCCGCTCTTTTCCTCCGCGTCGAGGGACCGACTCAGATACGCCGGGATGGGAACCTCGTCGAAGGCCGCCGGGCGACGCCTTTTCTCCTCCCCGGCCCGCTCGCCATAAAAGCGACGCCAGGCCAGTTTCCCGGTCACGGTGTCGATGACGTGGACGGTGTCTTGTTCATCAAAGACAAGGACGGCGGTTCCGGCGCGTCCGACAAAAACGATGCGGGAATTTTCGGGCAGTTCGAAGGCCCAGCGCAAGATGGGTTGATCCAGGAGAAAATCGGCCGTCGCAACGCCCCCGGCGGTCGGCGTCGTTTTTTGAGGCGAAAGAAAATCGGAAGCGGCATCCACGGAGAGAACGAGGCCGTCGGGAAAGTTCACCGCGGTGATCTTCTGCACCCGGGCGTGTTCGCGAAACCGCTCGATCGCCTCGGCGGCCTCTTCCCTGCGCCCGAGGCGGGTCAGCACGAGGGCGCGGGTCCACTCGGCCCAGAGCCGGGAGCCGCTCGTGAGATCCTCGCGCTCCGCCGAGGCGAGCAGCGGGAGGACTTGTTCCAGTTCCGCCTCTCCCGAAGCCATCAGCGAGGAGATGGAGCGCCAATACGATCCGCTGAGATGCTCGTCGAGGGAGAGATTGGAAAGCTCTCTCAATTGAATCCCGGCATCGCCGCCGCGCAGACTCCGGATGACGGAGCGGAAAGTCGTTTCCTGCCGCAGGGTCACGAGGACGAGGAGACGTTTTTCCCAACTGAGGAGATCGCGGGGTTCGAGTCGGTTGATCGTCGCGAGGGCGGACTCGGCTTCCCGGAGGAAACCGTATTCGATCAGAATATCGACCGCGTCGCGGAGGAGCGACGCGGAGGTGATCTCGGTCAGGTCGATTTCCGCGACGAGGTTTTGGGCGAGATCGACCCGCTGGCCGCGGTGATAGACGAGGGCGCGGCGGAGTTCATACTCGGGCCGGTTCGCGGGATCTTCCGTGGCGAGGATTTTGAG
>JAAYAT010000128.1 GCA_012719225.1 Verrucomicrobiaceae bacterium | reverse complement strand
GAAACTCTGATCGATGCCGTGCAACTATTGGCCTCCCATCCCGACAAACCCTTGGCCCACGGCGATATCATCAAAACAACGTACAGCCGATTCCGCCAAGCCGTGGAGAATGCTATTTCTTTCGCCGAATCAGATCAGCCTCTCTCCCACCTGCCGCTGATGCTTTATGCCAGCTATTCCTCCCAACTCGAAGAGGAAGGTGGAAGTATCGAGCCTTCTGGGTTTTCATTCGCGAATGGCCAAAGCGGTAAAAAGTTGCTGCTCGATGTGATCCAATTGATCGAGCTCTTAAGCGCGGACATACTGCTCAGAACCCTTCGGGGCGAGATCGATCCCGTGGCCGCCAAATCCCTCCGCTGGAATCCCTCCGAATTCCGACCGGCCGCCTATCGGAGCCACGATCCGGGCAGCAAACTGAAAGGAGACGAAACTAAAGATCATCCAGTTTTAAATGTTTTAGCCTTCTTCGGGCTGACTTTCTTTCCCACGGTACCCACGAAACACGGAGGAAAAACATCCGGCCTGCACGATGAGCACCGCGAGCGTTACTTCCAATGGCCAATCTGGTCCGCAACGCTCGACACAGATGAAGTGTCGACCTTGGTAAGCTCTTCTTCTATGCACATGCACGCGGCGCTCGGCATCAACCATGTCTGGAGATCTCGCCGATTCTCTTCCGACAAAAGCGTTTATTTCGCACCTGCGGAATTCGCTCGTTGATTCGATCCTTGTCATGTCCGAAAACGATCACTCTTATCTTGATGCCGCTCTCCCGGGGTTCTCCCGCGCTCGCTCGCTCGTGAAAGAGTGCGGCGACTCCATCGAATCCCTCGGATTTGTCGGGAGCAAATTCGATTTCTACCGTTTCGCCAACCGCTTCCGGCTTGCCGTCTCCTTTCGCGGGATGAGCCTGGACGGATTCACCGACGAGACCACGGCGGGCTACGATGCCCTCACCCGCGTCTTCTTCGTGTGGTCGGCCTTCGAGCGCTACGCGGATCTCGCGGGAGACAGGCCGCCCTTCCGCAGGCTCTTCGCCTACTATCCCCGGCGCCACATCCACGAACTCGCGGCCCGCTGCCGCGAACTCGATCCCGGGCAGAGGCTCTGCGATTTCCTCGTCGAACAGTCCCTCCTCCCCGTCCACGAGACCCATTTGCAGCGTTACCGCGACGGTCACAATTTTTCTGTGTTGACCCTGGCGGCGAGCATTCGCCATATCTTCGCCCACGGCATCCTGACGGCGCATCCGAACCGGCTGCCTGCGGAAAACCTCGTCGGGATCGGAAACGGCCTCGGCGATTTCCTGATCCATTTCGTTCGCAGCGATTTCGCCCGTCGCCTCACCTTCGCAGAGAACCGCTCGTCAGCCGACCAGCCCTGATTCTCAGTTCTTACCCATGGGCAATGCAATCTCCACCACGCTTCCCGAAGATTGGGCTACTGTGGATATGGTCGCTCAGCATGCGTATTGTCCCCGCCGTTTTCACCTCATGTATGTCGAAGGCCGCTGGGAGGAAAACATCCATACCCTGGAAGGGAAAGACGTGCATCGGCGGGTCGATCGGATCGAACACCTCCTGCCCGAAACGAGGTCGCCCGGCGGGGAGGATGCCGACCCGGAGGAACCCGGGGAACCTGACAAATCGGGAAAAGAGACGGAGACGGACGATGCCGATCCCCCGCCCGAGATCGCCCGCAGCGTCTCCCTCGGCTGCGAGGAACTGGGACTCATGGGAAAACTCGACCTCGTCTCCGCCGACCCGGAAGGCGGCGAGGCGGTGCCGGTGGAAACCAAAAAGAGCCGGGTGCCCAACACGCCGGAGCGCAGCTACCCGCCCGAGCGGGTCCAACTGATGGCCCAGGGACTCTTGCTCCGGGCCCACGGCTATCGCAGCGAGCACGGCTATCTCTATTTTGCGGGCAGCCGCTCCCGGGTGCGGGTGGATTTCACTCACGAACTGGAATCCGAGACCCGTGGGGTCCTCGCGGCCGTGCGGGAGGCGCGCCGCGCGACGGTGATGCCTCCGCCGCTGGAGGACAGTCCCAAATGCTGGGGTTGCTCCCTCTGCGGGATCTGTCTTCCCGATGAAACCAACGCCCTCCGCGCGGCGGCCGTGGCGGACGAGGTCGCGGCGAACCGAGGAGAAGCGCCTTCTGGAGAAGACGGGGAAGGCAGGGAAGGGGAGGGAGCCGGGGGAGCGGGATCGGACGTTCGTCGGCTCTACGCGGCCCGCGACAGGGCGATGCCCTTTTACGTGCAGGAGCAAGGTGCCCGCGTGGGCAAGTCGGGGGAGCGGCTCACCGTGACAAAGAGCGGGGAAAAAATTGGCAACGTTCGTCTCATCGAGATCAGTCAGGTGATCCTGATGGGCAATGTCCAGGTGTCGGCTCAGGCGCTCCACCTCCTGATGGAAAAGAGCATACCGGTGGTGCATTTTTCCACCGGAGGCTGGTTCCACGGAATGAGCCACGGCGTCGGGATCGAGAATGCCTACGCCCGCTCGGCCCAATATGTCGCTGCGGCCGATATGGGGATGAGGATCCGTTTCGCCGAGGGGCTGGTGCGGGCGAAACTCGCCAACCAGCGTGCCCTGCTCCTGCGAAACGGGCGGGAAAACGGACGCGACGATGCGGTCGCGGCACTCGCCAAACGGCTCCGGCACAAGGAAAACCGTTTCGGCTCGCTCACCGAGGT
>JAAYAT010000127.1 GCA_012719225.1 Verrucomicrobiaceae bacterium | reverse complement strand
GGGACGACTTCCTCTTTCTGGCGAGCAACCGCTTTCATGGCAAGGAGGCGCGGGCGCTCTATCGGCGGCGCTGGGGAATCGAATTGGTTTTCAGCCACTTCAAGAAACGTGGCTTCGACTTGGAGACCACACACATGTCGGACCCTGACAAGATAGAAAAGCTCTTCGGCGTGCTGACTCTGGCATTCATCATCAGCTATGGATGGGGTTGCGAGATGAAGCGGAAAGCAACCCTGACCGCGCCTCAGAAAAGGAAGAGCATCTTCCGTCTCGGGCTGGATCGGATTGCTCAACTGCTTACCCATAGAGAGGATTTTGATGAGGAAATCCGAGCGTTATTGGAATGGTTTGAGAGGCCGAAATACCACTCAATTTTTGTCGTGTAGTGTGGTATTCCACATGAGCGAGAGCTTCGAAGCCGGCGGCTTCCAAGCCAAGGGCCTGCCCCCCTGCACCTGAACAAATCTCAATACACGACAGACTAGCCTGTGGTGGGGTGGATGGTTTTTTGTCTGTCATTGGTTCATAAGAACACTTTTCAGGAGTTTGTCAATCATTCCCCGCCGTGGTTGCCGCATTTCGGCCCTCACCCGATCCGCACGCTCCTCTTCTTATCCACTTTGAGGACCTGACCGCTCGCCCAGGCGGGTTCGCATTTGGGATCGGTGAGTTTTTCCCCGTCGAGCTGGACGCTGCCCTGTTGGATGAGGCGGCGCACTTCGGAACCGGAGCGGGGCGTGGCGAAGACATCCTTGTAGATCGCGACGACGACACCGACGAGGTCGCGCCGGGCACCGATGGAAAACTCGGGCAGATCGACCGCTTCGAGGTCCTTGCGACTGAATCTCGCCTCCCAGTTCTCCCGGGCGGCGGCGGCTTCGCTTGCGGAGTGGCAACGGGCCACGAGGGCGGCGGCGAGGGATTTCTTGGCCTCCATCGGATGGAGCGCGCCATCGATTTCCTCCCTGAGAAGGAGCAGGGAATAGCGGGCCATGAGTTCGTCGGAGATGCTCATGAGCTTGCCGAAAATCTCGTCGGGTGCCTCGGTGATGCCGACGTAGTTGTGGAGGCTCTTGCTCATTTTCTGCACGCCGTCGAGGCCTTCGAGGATGGGCAGGCACATCACCACCTGCGGTTCCATGCCCTCGGTCTTCTGCATGTCGCGTCCCACGAGAATGTTGAAAAGCTGGTCGGTCCCGCCGAGTTCTACATCGGCGCGGACCTCGACGGAGTCCCAGCCCTGCACGATGGGATACTGGATCTCGTGGAGGCGGACCTCCTGATCGTTGGCGATGCGGTTTTTGAAATCCTCGCGCTGCAACATCTGCTGCATGGTGACGCGGGCGTTGAGCTGGATCACGTCGGAGAAGGTCATTTTGTTGAACCATTCGCCGTTGAAAACGACCTCGGTTTTCTCCCGGTCGAGAATGCGGAAGGCCTGTTCGGTATAGGTCTCCGCGTTGCTGAGAATCTCCTCGCGGGAGAGCGGCGGGCGGGTTTTGGATCGTCCCGTGGGATCGCCGATCTGGGCGGTGAAGTCGCCGATGATGAGGACCGCCTGGTGGCCGAGTTCCTGGAACTGCCGCAATTTTTCGAGGACGACGCTGTGGCCGAGGTGGAGGTCGGGCGAGGTGGGGTCCACGCCCAGTTTGGCCCGCAGCGGGGTGCCGCGTTCCAGTTTTTTCAGCAGTTCCGATTCGCTGAGAATCCGGGCGACGCCACGGGTGAGAAGCGAGAGCTGTTCGGCGGGTGAGATCATGTCCTGTCTAAAGAGGGGCAAACAAAGGGCGAAAGAGGGTCGCAAGGAACATGGCGCGGGGCCATTGATCAAGCCCGCATTTTTCCGCCTCTTCAGCGGATCGGGCGGGGAGAAATTCTCACGAATTTCTTTACGGCTTCGTGCGTGGGTTCCGGGTAGCGAAACTCGTGAGAGTTTCGGCGAGTGGGCATCGGCGAGGTCGGGTCCCGATGGGGACAGGCTATTTGTCGCGTAATGGGGACTGTCGCGTAATGGGGACAGGCTATTTGTCGGGTCCCGATGGGGACAGGCTATTTGTCGCGGGCTGGGGCGTCGAACGAGGAGAAATTCTCACGAATTTCTTTACGGTTTATACGGCTTCGTGCGTGGGCTCCGGGTAGCGAAACTGGTGACAGTTTCGACCGTGAGGCCTTCGACGTTCTGGAGCGGCTCTCAGCTTTTGCCCTCGTCCGTGGCGGGCGGCGCGCCGAATTTCTGGCGATAGACGGCGGGGACGATGTCGAAGATCTCTTCGAACCGCTTCGCGAATTCGGCGGTGGTGGGAAAGCCGAGGCTTTTGGAAATGTAGCGGGGTTCTTCGGCACCGGTGAGGAGACGGGAGGCGGCGTGGAACATGCGACGCCGGTCGGCGTAGGCTGTCGTGCTCATGCCGGTGAGCTCCCCGAAGGCCTTGTCGATGGCGCGTTTTCCGAATCCCCGGCGGGGCATTTTCCCCGCTTCGAAGGCTTCGGCCCGGAGGATGCAGGATTCGATGTGGTCGAGGGCGTGTTTGGCCTCGGGCAGGATCTCGAGGTCGGAGGTCCCCCGCCAGAAGCGGCGGTGTTCGTCGGCGAGGACCATCATCAGTTTGAGCACGGCGACGCGGGCGACCGGTTCGAACTGGCGCTTTTTCCGGAGGAGATCGCGCAGGTATTCGAGTTCGGCGCGGACGCGCGCGGTTCCGGTGCCGCGGGTGGTGAAAACGTGGAGGTTCTCCTCGCGGGGAAAGCGGAACCACGACTGATCGAAAAAGAGCGAGAGCAGGTGTGGGGTGTTCACGATGATTTCGTACTCGCGGGTGAGCCATTCGGGGAGGAAGCGCACCCGGGTGAGGAGCACTTCGTCGGGCTGTTTCACGGTGTGACGCAGGCCCGGATTGACCATGATCGCCGCTCCTTCGCGGATCGCCTGGCCGCCCGCGTCGGTCTCGTGGAGGAAATTGCCTTCCTGCACGAAGAAGATCTCGGGGAAATTCGTCGCGGGAAACTCGTACTCGTCGATGAGCTGGAACTGGGTCAGCCGCACCGGCCACCGCCCCGAGTTCTCGATGCGGTTTTCTCCGATTTCGGGTTTTTTGAAAAACAAAGCCATGTCAGCGGTGAGGGGTTGCTCCTTTTTCCCGGGCGGGAGGAGCCGTTCCAAACATCCCGAATTCCTCCGGATAGTCCACCCCCACGAGAGTGAGTCCGTCGGCGGGGGCGCAGTAGGGGGCTTTCGTCTCCCCGGTGTCACCCTCCAGCAGGCGGCTCATGTCCCGGCGGGAGATTCTGCCTTTGGCACAGTACACCGCCGAACCGACAAGAAAACGGACCATTTTATAGAGGAAGCCGTTTCCCCGGAATTCGAGGAGGAGGGAGTCGTCCCCGCGCTCGCTGAGGCGGGCTGTCGTGATCGTGCGGACGCTATCGCGCCCCTCGTCCCGACCGTCGTGCCGTTTGGCGGAAAAGGCCCCGAAATCGTGAGTGCCTTCGAAAAGCGCGAGCACGCTGGCGAGGGCCTCGGCGGATGCGAAGCCGCGCTGGTGCCAGGCGAGACCGTGGAGCAGGGGAGGGAGGACCTCGCCGGTGGCGATGTGGTAGCGATAGGTTTTGGAGAGGGCGGAAAAGCGGGCGTGGAAACGCGGATCGGTCGCCGCGCAGCGCATCACCCGGATGGCGGGCGGCAGCTTCGTGTTGAGGGCGCGCTGCCAGGCGCCGCCGTCCATGCGCGAGGTGGCGGGTGCGTCGAAATGAGCGACCTGGGCGAGCGCCGAGACCCCCGCATCGGTGCGGCCCGAACCCTGCACCGTGGTGATGGCGGGGCAGATCGCGGCGAGGGCCCGCTGCACCACATCCTGGACCGCGTCTCCGCTCGCCTGACTTTGCCACCCTGAAAAAGGGCGTCCGTCATAGGCGAGTTCGAGCCGGAACCGGCGGAACGCGGGGTGGGTTGTGCTTTTGTCCTCCATCGGCAGCGGGTGGAGTGTAAGGCCATTTTGGCGGGCTGCCGTTGCGAAATGACGCGAACGGCTTTCTATTGGGAGGATTTTGAGAACGAATCCCCATTTTGACCTCCGCGCCCACCTGAGGGAGCTGAATCGGTTTGTTTTTCCGGTCTTTTTCGCCCTCTGCGCCGTCGTGATGCTGGTATTCATCGCGATCCGGGCGGGCCAAAAGGGGCCGAAAACCGCTTCGGAAGGTTTTGTTCCCGCGCGGATCGGCCTGCTCCAGGTCGCTCCCGAAGCGGAGTTCGATCCGGCCTTCGCCGTGTTTTCGCCGAGCGAACTGGTTCTCGCTCCCACCGCCGCGCATTTCGATTTTCCCGTCGGGAGCCAACACGGGGCGCTCACCCGGCGCGGCCGGTCGTTTCAGGAGGACGGACAGACCGGTGAGGCTTTTCACGGCATCGGAGGGCCCGGTTCCGCGGTCGGCGACCCCGTTTTCGCGGTGGCGGACGGCATGGTGTGCTACGCGGGAGCGTCCGCTCCGGGCCGGGGGAATGTCGTGATGCTTCTGCACGAGACCGGGGAGGGGGAGATGATAGAGAGTGTCTACGGGAGGCTCGGGACGATCCGCGTTCCGGTGGGAGCGCAGGTGCGGCGGGGAGAGATTCTCGGCACGATCACTGGGTCGGATTCCGCGGAACCGGGGGATTCCGGGGCTCTCCATTTTGAACTCCGCCGCGTCCCCGGCCTCGACCTCGGGTCGGGGGACGGCGGTGCCGCGCGGGGGCAACTCGCAGCGGAAAGCACCTTGACGGACTGGCGTCACCGCCGCGACGACCAACTCGCCGCCCCGCCCGCCGGGGAACCCCTCCCCACCCCCGCGCTCCGCCTCGATGTGGAAGAGACCGCGCGAGGGGGAGTGAAAGGTGAAAGGTGAAAGGTAGGGCGAACCGTCCCCGGTGAGCCGATTGGGCATTCTGACAGCTTCGCTCTTAGCTGTTTTGCCATAGATGCCAATCTTCCCCCTGAATCCCTCACCCCCTGAAAACCTCAATGCCTAAAACACCGTC
>JAAYAT010000126.1 GCA_012719225.1 Verrucomicrobiaceae bacterium | reverse complement strand
TCGTCCGTAGTCGCGCCCTCGACCACGAGGGTCCACGTCTCTTTCGCTCCCGGTTCGAGCTTGTCGCGCATCCGCTCCCAGCGCAGGGAGTATTCCTTGTTCGTCCAGGGAACCGAGATGGTGTGGCTCGTGAGGTGGGCGCGATTTTCCCGCACCTGGGTGAGGTGCAGGGTGAAGCCGCCGCGTTCTTTTTCCGTGACGGGCACAAAGATCGCCTGCTGGGTGCGACCGGGTTCGGTCCAGAAACGCTTCACGATTTTGCCGCGGTGTTCGATCTCGACGAAGGCGCGTCCGGTCTCGTAGCCGGTGCCCCAGAGGGCCTCGAACGACTCTCCCGGTTGCAGGGGCCACTCTTTCGCCGAGAGATGATACGGCACGCGGACGGGAAAAGTGGTCGCCGCCGGATCGAGCACGCGAATTGGCAGGAGCGCGGTGACGGCGCGTCCGTTGCGGTCCTGGCTCTCGAGGACGGCGCGGTATTCCCCGGCGGCGAGTTTCACCTCCAGAGTGGCTTCGCCTTTTTCGTCGGTTTGAAATTCGTCGCGCTGGACCACTTCGCCGAGGGGCCAGTGGTTGGGATCGGAAAGGTCGGGCTCGGCGGGGTCGGACGGACGCGCCCGCCGGAGCCATCCGTCGCCTCCGAGACGGGGACGGACGACCCGCTCGGGGGCCTTGAGATGGTGAACGGACAGGGTTCCGGCCGCGGGCAAACCCTGTCCGTCGAGGGAGGAGGTGTTCACCGTGAGAGTAACCGGCCGGGCTATCGTCTGCCAGTCCTCCGCCGAGAGTTCGGCCTTCAGCGCGGTGTAGCCGACGGTGACACTCGTCGAGTCGGACCGCGTTTCTCCGGAGCTGTCGGTGACATCGGCGTGGAGAGTGAAAGCAAAGGAAGGTTCGGCTTTTTCCTCGATCGCGAGGTCGGGCTCGGCGGTGAAACGGATCTCAAAGTTGCCGTCCACACCCGTTTTGGTGACGCCGTGGGCGATTTCCTTCGCGCCCTGATGGGCCGGCGGGAAAAACCACCCGCACCAGCGCAGCCAGCCCGGCCAGTGGGCCTCGCGGGTGACGCGCCAGCGCACTTCCGCTCCGTCGATGGCGGCTCCGGCGTAGGATTCCGCTTTTCCGGTCAGGGCGACCACTTCGCCGAGTCGGGGGGATTCCCCGGGCTCTTCCAGACTGACCTGGAATTTGGGACGCTTGTACTCCTCTATCGAGACCGCGGTCAGGCCGCGACGGCCGTCCGCGACAAGAGTGTAGCGTCCGGTGAGGCGACCCTGGGGAGCGGTGAAGGCGCCGCTGAAACCGCCGCGTGCGTTGGTTTTCATCTCAAGGGACTCGACCGTCTCGCCGTTGACGTCGCGGAGGTGGATGGTGAGTTTTTTGTCAGGCAAGGTCCGGTAGTCGTTCTTTTTCGTGTCGGCGTGGGCGTGGATGCCCTTGAAATGGATCGTCTGGCCGGGACGGTAGATCGAGCGATCGGTGAAGAGCCAGGTTCGGAGCGGGTCGGGTTTTCCTCCGCCGCTCCACAGATGCATCTGGCCGCTCGTCACCGCCGCGCCGTCGTGTGTCGCGAGAAACAGAACGGGGC
>JAAYAT010000125.1 GCA_012719225.1 Verrucomicrobiaceae bacterium | reverse complement strand
TTCATCTCGATGTGGGCGACGATGAGCGAGAGCATCACCCGGAATCCCTTTGACGAACGTTTTACCGGAGTCTTGTTCGGATTCATGATGGCGCTGCCCCAGTTTTTCTACAATCGCGCCTATTTCCTCCGGTATCGCGAGGAACTCGGTCAGGCGGCGCCGCAGATCATCCTCGACGAGGAAACCGCGGACGCACTCGAGGAGACCCCGCTCTTTCAGAACCGCAGGCCGGTCGGGGGCATCTCGGGACGGGGCGGGGGACATCACCTCGTCGGGAGCCGCTACGAATTTGAAGCGCCTTCGGGCCGGGAGGGGCGGGGAAAATGACGTTCTTCCTTTCCTTCTTTCTCCCGCTGGTATTCTGGGGTTGCTTCGCCCTCCTCGCGCACAGCTACGTGTTCTACCCTCTCCTGCTCGCGCTTCTGGCCCGAGGCAAAACACTGCCGCCGGACCGTTTTGGAAACGATGACGAACTCCCCGAGCTCGCCGTGCTGATGGCCGTCTACAACGAGGAGGCGGTTCTCGGGGAGACTCTCGACTCCATCCTCGCCTCGGAGTATCCGCCGGAGAAAATGCACATTTGGATCGGTTCGGACGGATCGACGGACCGCAGCGACGCCATCGTGCGGAGCTGCCGCGAGCGGCATCCAAATCTGCGGCTCACCGTCTTCGGCGGGCGCAACGGGAAGATCCGCATCATCAACCAACTCGCCGCCGAGGCGGCGGAGCGCTTCGCTGATCCAGACTCCGCCCTCTTCGTTCTTTGTGACGCCAACGTCGTCTGGACGCCGACGCTGGCACGCCGTCTCGCGGGACATTTCAAGCGCCGCGAGGTCGGACTGGTCGGCGCGGCGGTGATGGACAAAATTCGTCGACACGCCGGGATCGGCGACGCGGAGGAGACCTACATCGGACGGGAAAATCTCGTGAAATACCGCGAAGGGGTCCTCTGGGGAAATGTCATGGGCGCTTTCGGCGCGTGCTATGCGATGCGCGCCTCGCTCTTTTCTCCGGTGCCGACGCACCACATCGTCGATGATTTTTATCTCACCTTGCAATGTCTCGAAAACGGGAGCCGGGCGATCGTGGATCTGGAGGCGGTCTGCCACGAGGCCGTTTCCACCGAGATCCGCGAAGAGTTCCGCCGCAAGAGCCGCATCGCCACGGGGAACTTCCAGAATTTCCAGCGCTTCCGGCGTTTCCTCCGTCCGTGGAACAGCAATTTCGCGACATTTTTCGCCTTCTGGTCGCACAAGGGGCTGCGCTGGTTCGGGCCTTTCCTCCTCCTCGGGATGATGGTCGCCGCAGCGGGCCTAGCTTGGTTCTCGCCGTTTTATCTTCTCGCGGCTATCGGTTTGGCAGGGAGCTTCGGACTTGCCGGGCTGGACGCGTGGTTGAACCGCCGCGAGGGGGGGCGTCATGTGAAACTTTTTCGATTCATCCGTTACTTTTACAGCATGAACGCCGCGCTCTTTCTCGGTTTTGTCCGGTATTGCAAGGGTCCGGGCACCAGCGTGTGGGAGCCGACAAAACGCGAGGGTGTCCCCGCGTCGGACGGCCCCGCCGGTTCGCCGCGACCGGACCAGGCGCCCCGTCCCGCCCGAAGATGAACGCTCCTTCCCTATTGGTGGCCCATCCCTGGATGGCGCGGGGTGGCTCCGAGGCGACCGCGATGTGGACGCTGCAGGCGTTGCAGGAGGACTGCGAGGTCACCTTCGTGACGTCTTCCACGGTCGACTGGGAGGAGCTCAACCGCGCCTACGGCACCACTGTGAAACCGGACCTGATTCGTGTGCTGCGAGGACCGGCCCTGCCCACGGTGAACAATCCGCTGCGGTTTTCCCATCTCCAGGTCCGCTACTTCGAGCGCTACTGCCATCGTCTCGCCCGCGACTACGATCTCTGCGTCAGCGCCTACAATCCGATCCATTTCGGCAAGCCCGCGATTCAGATCATCGGCGATTTCAGTTTCAGCGAGGAGATGCGGAAGCGCCTTTACATTCACGGCGAGGAAAAATTCCAACATCGCGAGAATCTCCTGCGAAAACTCTACCTCGCGGCGGGATCTCTCCTCGAAGTGAAACAACCACCTTTGCGCGAGCGGGGCGATCTCATCCTGGCGAACTCCGACTGGTCGGCCGCGCAATTGGAGAGTCACTTCGGAGTGAGCGATGCGAAAGTGCTCTACCCTCCGGTGATCCTCCCGCGGGCACCCGCCGGGATCGCGCGGGATCCGTTGGGCTTCGCCTGTCTCGGCCGCGTCGTCCCGGAAAAGGAACTGGAGCGCATCCTCCGCATCCTCGGGCGTGTCCGGGAGAGTGGTCGGCCCGTGACCCTCCAACTCATCGGGAATCTGGACGAGTCGGATTACGGGCGCAGCTTCGCCGCCGCGATCGCTCCCCACCGCGATTGGGTGACTCCCACTGGATTTCTCGATCTGGAGGCCAAACAGAATCTGCTGGCCCGCCAGACCTACGCCATTCACGCCTGTCGCATCGAAGCCTTCGGCATCGCCGTGGCCGAGATGGCGGCGATGGGGTGTGTTCCCTTTGTCCCGGACACCGGCGGGGCGGGGGAGATCGTTTTTTTCCCCGAACTCCAGTTCGGAAGCGACGACGAAGCGGTCGCAAAAATCCTCGCCCTCCTCGCGGACCCGGAGCGGACCGGCTATTTTCGCGAGAAACTTCCGGCTCGTATGGAACGATTCGCCCCCACAAACTTTATGACCCAACTGCGGAAAGTCGTGCTAGAATTTTCCGATTCCGGGGATGAAGTATGCCAATCAAATTAGTCCAGAAGATCTGCCAGCGGGCCACCGATCCCATTTTTTACCGCAAGCTGGTCCGCGATTTCGTCCGGAGATTCCGCTCTTTTAATGATCAAAAACAATCACTGCCATTGAATCGCTTTCCCGAGATCCGGCGGGCCGTCGTGGTGGTGGCGCATCCCGACGACGAAGTCTTTTGTTCCGGCTTGCTGTGTGAGCTGAAACGCCGTGGCTGTCATCTCACCGTGCTCTGCCTCACCCGAGGCGAAGGCGGCCCCTGCGAGGGACATTCCCGCGGAGCGCTGGGGGGAGTCCGCACGGCCGAGATGGAGAAATCCTGTGCGGTGCTCGGGGTGGATGAACTCGTTTTCCTCGGGCACATCGATCCGGTGGCGAAAGGGTTCAAAGTGCTCGCCCCCGAGGTCCCGGTCGAGGATCTCGCCGGGCAGATTCGCGGCCACCTAGAGGGCGCCGACATCGTCCTTTCCCATGGCAGCAGCGGGGAATACTGGCATCCCGCGCACCTTCTCGTCTACGGCGCGGTGAAACAGGTTATCGACTCTCCCGATGTCAGCACTCCGACCTGGATGACGTTTTCTGCCCGCCAGATCGGTCATCCTCTGCCCGATATGGTGAACTGGGACGACCCCGCCTTTCTCCGCATCGACAACGCCCCGTATCAGGAGGAGCGGCTCCGCGCCCTGGAATGCCACCGCAGCCAGTTGAAGCTTTTCGGAAAATTCGCCGGAGGCGATCACCGGGACTTCATCCGTCTGACCGCGCGCGAGACCTACGCCCTCCAGCAATGGGGGAAACTAGAGATCCCGGAAGCGGCTGATAAAGGCGAAGGCTAAGGGGATCATCGCCGCGACACTGGAGACAAAGGCACCCAGGGCGAAACGGAACGGCTCGACCATCGCCGAACCCACGAAAATAGTGCATGTCAAAATGACGGATCCGAGGATGAATATTCCCAGCGGCGAGAGGCGCTGGTGCTGTCCCGCCGTCTCCATGTGTTGCCGGAGTGGGTCGAAATACTGGTAGGCGATCACCGCGACCCAAATCGGGCTCAGTGGCGCGTAGGCACTCAGCGCCGGCATCGCGAGGAGGGCGTTGTAGAGGGCGTGGGCGAAAACCACCGCGAGGAAAGCGAGGAGAAATTCCTCCCAGCCGCGCATGCTCCGGCGGAGCATTTTCCAGAGATACCATCCCGCCACGCCGGTCAGTGAAAAATGCAGGGCGTTGGCCGTGAGCAGTCGCAGCCACGCCGTGAAGGTGCCCGACCCCGCCTCGAAGTAGAGGAGATTTTCCTGAAAGGCGAAACCCAGTCCGACCATTCCCGCGAGGACGAGGGCCTCGACCGGACTGCCGCGTCTCCGCAGGGCGAGGGCGAGAGGGAAAAAGCAGAGCAGCTTGAGCGATTCCTCCCGCAGTGCCACGCCCGAGAGGAAAAAGACGAACTGGGCCAGGGCGGAGTCGTCCGGATGGAATTCCGGGCCGCCGCGTTCCTGTTGCAGCACGACGAGGTAGAGGGTGAGCACCGCGCTGACCACGCCGAGGGCGAAGGCGACCAGCGCTCTGGCGACGTGCCTCGCCGGGTGTTCCCGGAAAGCCAGCAGGATAAAAAACCAGATCGCCGCAGTGAACAGCGCCGGGATCAGGTAGATCGTGCCGAAGCTCCGCGCCTCCGAGAGCAGGACGGAGCGGGCCAGGCCTACGTAATCTCCGGCGTAGGCCTGATAGGAAAAGAGATCCGAGGGAGCGAAGGCACGCCGCACCGAGGCGTCGTCGAGCAGTTCCCGGACGAGTGTTTTGTCCTCCCCGAGCCGGGCGAGGAAAAGGGCGCTGCGCCGTGCGTAGGAGGCTGCCTCGAATCGCTCGGCCTCGGCGAGATAGTGGCGGAGCGCCCCGCCCGCGTCGGAGGAGCGATACTTCAGATCGGCGAGGAATTCGTTCCGGTGGCGCAGTTCCGCGTCGGCCGACTCCAGCCGGGCGATCGCTTCGGTGGCGTTTCCTTCCTGCAGGCCTCGCCACCAAATTTCGATGAGTTCGTCGGGTTCTTTCGCGAGAGCGGCCTCGATCGCGGGGGCGAAAGGATTTTGTTCCCCCTCGTCGAGGAGGCGTGCGCAATTGCCCACGCGCGATCCCGCTTCCAGAGGTAGACCGAATCGGATCAGGGAGATCAGTGCGCTTTTTCCCTCGGGAGCGAATCCCGACACCGCCCTCTCGTGGAGCCGGGAATGTTCCGCCGGGGCGATCAGAGACGCGAGGAAAGCCAGCGCGGTCGCGACCGCCACGAGCACCAGCGACGACCGCAGGAGAACGCCGCGGTCGCGGGAGTATCGAACCAGATTCTGACGGGTGGGGAGTCGCATCATCGAAAGGGCACGAGCCTATCCCTGATTCGCCGGGCCGACAAATGCGGGATGGTGATGATCACGGGAGTTGCCATAGCATCAAAACCTATTTACTCTCGCGGCATGAAACGAACCGCCTTCCCCCGCGCCCTCACCGTCCTCGCCGCGCTGGTCGCGACCGCCGCCTCTGTCAGCCCCGCCGCCGACGCGCCGAAGATCACTCTCCAGCCCATCTACGAGGGAGTCGCCGTGGAACGACCGGTCGCCCTCGTGATCCCGGACGACGGGAGCCAGCGCCGTTTTCTCGTGGAGCAGACCGGAAAAATCAAAATCCTCCCCGCCGACGAGGGCGGAACGGAGGCGACCGTGTTCCTCGACATGACTCCGGTCATGGGCGTGGAAAAGGACTTTGAAGAAGGGCTGCTCGGGCTGGCCTTTCACCCCGACTACAAGGAAAACGGTCGCTTCTATCTCACGGTCTCGCGGCAGGGGCCGAAGCGGCTCGTCCTGGCGGAATACACCGTTTCCAAGGACGATCCCGCCGTCGCGGATCCGACGAGCGAGCGCATTCTCATGCAAGTGCAGCAGCCCGAGTGGAACCACAATTCGGGCAACATTTTCTTCGGCCCGCACGACGGCATGCTCTACTTCTGCGTCGGCGACGGCGGGAGGCGGAACGGCGTCCACCTGCTCTCGCAGAAACTGACGAGTTGGAGCGGCAAGGTCCTGCGCCTCGACGTCGACGAGCGGACCGGTTCCCGACCGTATGGGATTCCGGCGGACAATCCTTTTGTGAAAACACCCCACGCAGCACCCGAGATCTGGGCCTACGGTTTCCGCAATCCCTGGGGAGTGACGATCGATCCCGAGAGCGGAATTTTCTACCTCGCCGACGTCGGCCAGGACCTCTACGAAGAGATCAACGTGGTGGAAAAAGGCGGCAACTACGGATGGAATTTCCGCGAAGCGGCCCACGTATTCCCCGGCCAGGCCGCCCTGATGGAGGCCCTCGGGCAAAAGCCCGGGCCGCCGAAGGACGCCGTCCTCATCGATCCCATTCACGAATACACCCGCGTCGACGGACTCAGCATCACCGGAGGCTTCGTCTATCGCGGCGAGGCGATCCCGGCGTTGCAGGGGCACTTCCTCTACGGCGACTGGCGCTTCGGCAACCTCTGGGCGCTGCGCTACGATCCCGCCGACAAGAGCGTGGTGAACCACCTCATCGAAAAGCCCGCCGATGTCGCCAATCCCACGACCCAACCGACCGGCTTTTATCCCGATGAGAAGGGCGAGATCATCGTGCTCGACTGGCGCGGCGCGATCCACCGCATCGTCCCCGTGCAGTAAGGGGACGAGAGAGTGTCCGCAGCGGCATCCGATCGTCTCGTCCGGATTCTCCGTGGCGGTCGGTGCGGTTGTGGGGTAGCGTTTCCGGTGTAACTCGAATCTCCGGGGCTTTTCTCACTTCATGCAAAACGCAGCTCGCTTCACCGTTCTCTTCTTTGCGCTCATCGCGGTCGTGGTCGTCTTGGTGCTGTGGAAAAAAAACGATCACAAAGCCGCCCGCAACGAATTGGAAACCCGTTTTGGCGCCGATGTCTCGATCAACGGGGATGAGTTTTACCTGGGCTGTTCGAGTCCGGCCCTCACCGATCTCAACGAACTGGCGGATCTCGTGGCGAGGGTGGGGAAACCGACCATCCTCGATCTCACCGGGGCACCGGCCTTGCGCTCACTCTCGGGCATCGAAAAAATGCCGTCGCTGAACTCGCTCGTCCTGATCGATTGCGTCGCTCTGGTCAGCGCCGAGGGCGTGAGCGGTCATCCCGGCTTATCGGAGATCGTGTTGACGGATAGTGTGAATTTTGTGGAAACCGCCGCGATCCGGGATCTCCCCCGGCTCACCACCTTGGACTTCAGCGGCTGCACCGCCCTGACCCGCTTCGAAGGGACGGGTCTTCCCGTTTTGGAAAACCTCTATCTGAGCCGATGCGAGTCGCTCTCGTCGCTGGATATCACGTCCCTGCCGACGCTGCGGCAGCTTTACGTGGACGGGTGTGGTGCTCTGTCCGCTCTGACGGGCCTCGCGGGACTGGAGCGACTCACCGATCTCGATGTCAGCAATGCGACGGGATTATCCGGGCTGCCCGGCGTCGGCAATCTCGGCGAGCTGATCGTGCTGGATATCCGCAATGTGGAGATCGGTGATTTCACCGGAATCGCCGCGCTGCCGAAGCTCCGTATCCTCCGCATGGGCGGGCAGGAAAACATCGAGACGCTGGAGCCACTCGCGGGTCTCTCGTCCCTGCGCGAACTGCATCTCGAGGCTTGTCCGAATTTCCGTTCGCTCAAAGGGATGCCCCCGGGAATTTCCCAGTACGCCGGTTTCACCCATTGTCCCGCGCTGGTTTCGCTGGAAGGCTTGGAAGCCGCCACCGCTCTCGAGCAACTGGACCTGACCGGCTGCGCCGCTCTCGCGGAAATCGACCGGGTCGCTGCGCTGACCGATCTGGTACAGCTCAGCCTGGTGAAATGTCGTCAGGTGAAAGACATCGCGGCGGTGGAAAAGCTGTCCCGCCTCGCCATCGTGATGCTGGGCGGGTCGGGAGTGATTCCCGCCTCGGTGGAATCCCTCGACCTCGCCAACAAGGAGATGATCCTGGACTTCGCCGTGTCCGATTAGGATCGCAAGGAACGCCGTGCGCCGGTCGACCGGCCCCCTCAGTAATCGAGGAGGCGGGCGGCCGCAGGGAGTGGTTCGGGATACTCGAAAGTGCGGCCCTCGAAATTCCGGATGAGGGTGCGCTCGCTGTTGCGCTGCAATACATACTCTGGATTGATGGGAACCTTGCCACCGCCACCGGGGGCGTCGATGACATACTGCGGCACGGCGTAGCCGGTGGTGTGCCCGCGGAGACCTTCGATGATGCGGATGCCCTCCTCCACCGGCACCTCCAGATGCGACGATCCTTGGATGAGGTCGAGTTGGTAGAGATAGTAGGGTTTCACCCGGCACATGAGGAGCTTGTGGACGAGCGTCTTCATGATTTCGACATCGTCGTTGACCCCCTTGAGGAGGACGCTCTGGTTGCCCATGGGGACACCGTGGTTGGCGAGCCGCTCGAGGGCCTCTTTCACTTCGAGAGTGAGTTCGCGGGGGTGGTTCACGTGGATGCTGAGGAAGAGCGGATGATATTTTTGCAGCATCGCGCAGAGCTCCGTGGTGATGCGCTGCGGAAGAAAAACGGGGACGCGGGATCCGATGCGGAGGAACTCGATGTGCGGGATCGCCCGGAGACGGCGGAGGATTTTTTCCAATTTGTTGTCGGAAAAAAGCAGCGGATCGCCGCCGGAGAGGAGGACGTCGCGGACCTCGGTGTGTTCTTCCAGATAGCGATAGACGGCCTCGTAGTCGCTCTCCAGTTCTTGTTCCCCGACGCCGCTGACGACCCGGCTGCGGGTGCAATAGCGGCAGTAGGAGGCGCAGCGATCCGTCACCAGGAAAAGAACCCGGTCGGGGTAGCGATGGACGAGGCCGGGGACGGGCATGTGGGAATCCTCGCCGCAGGGATCGGCCATCTCGTAGGGGGATGTCAGGGTCTCTTCGACCCGTGGGATGACCTGTCGACGGATCGGGCAGTCGGGGTCTTCGCGATCGATCAGGTTGAAAAAATGCGGCGTGATCGCCATCGCCAGTTTGGTACCGGAGAGGATCACTCCGTTGCGTTCCTCTTCGCTGAGGACGAGGTGCTCTTCCAGTTGGGAGAGAGTGGTGATCCGGTTTTTCAGTTGCCAGATATGGCTGTTCCAGTCCTCCGGTGTCACGCCCCGGTCGGCCCAGTAGCCGGGCGCGTGGGAAAGGAACGTTTTTGCCAGATCGGATGAGGTGGGGAAATGCATGGCTGAATCGCCTGAGACGCCGGATTTCACCGGGCGGGAGACGTTTTTGGAGAGAATTTTACGGATTTTCAGACGGGCGTCCACGGTATTCCTTACTCTCGCGGGGATTTTCGGGGTTCCCTTTTTTCGCGTTTTGCGTAATTATGGGGAGGGATGTCCCTCGATCCGCTGTTACAAAAAAGGAGAAATCTCGAGGAACCCCGCCAAGCCGGAAACGCCATCCACCCTTAAAAATCTTTTTTCGACGTGAGCCCCTACCTCAAAATCCTGCGCCGTATCTCCAAACCTCACTGGTTCGAAATCATGGAGTTGATCAAATGTTCGGACGGCCTCTCGGTCGGCCAGTTGGCGGAGGCGATGGGGATGAGCTACATGGGGGTGAAAAAGCACTGTCTCGCCATGCAGAAACTCGGCTACCTCGACACCTGGCGCAGCCCGAAGGAGGTGGGGCGACCGGAAAAACTCTATCGCCTCACCGGGAAAGCCGCCGCGCTTTTCCCCGGGATCAGCAACGAGACCTGCCTCACCCTACTGGAAGTGGCGACGCAGTTGGAAACCAACGGCGCGGAGAAACTGCTCTTTTCCTTCTTCCGGGCCCGGACCGAACAACTCGCGGCGATCATCACCGGCGACTCCGTGCAGGAGCGGGCCGAAAAGCTCGCCGGGGCGAGGTCGACGGAGGGATACTACTCGCGCTGCCTCTACTCGGAGGAGGAAGGGCTGCGCATCGAAGAGTTCCACAATCCGCTCGAACCGCTCTTCGAAAAATATCCCACCCTCGAGCGGATGGAGGTGCAGATGTTCGAGCGCCTCCTCGGCGCGCGGGTGGAGCGGGGCGTGACCCGTAGCGCCGGACTCTCCCGATACCGGTTTGACTTATCCCCGCGGTAAGTGTCGATTGGCGCTACAATGGGCAAATACGCTGATGAAAATGTGCTGGTGATCTCCCGCGCTCTCTTTGAGCAACTGGGAGCCTTTCAGGGACTCTCGCTGAATCCGGGGGCCTATCTCCCCGCGATGCTCGATCCTACGAACAACTATTTTTTGAGTCGGGATCTCGCCGAGGAGGACCCTTCCCACAAACAAATCATTCCCTATGCGATCTTTCGCTGCGGAGACAGATTCCTCCATTATGTGCGGGGCGGTGGTGGTGGGGAAAAACGCCTCGCGGCGAAAGGCTCCATCGGGATCGGCGGGCATATCAACGACACGGACCATGCCTCCGCCTCGCTCGACAAAGACACCTACACCACCGGAGTGGACCGCGAGATCGACGAAGAATTGAACATTTCGGGCAAACACACCCAGGAAATCCTCGGGCTGATCAACGACGATTCCAACGAAGTGGGTCAGGTCCATCTCGGTGTGGTCCACCTCTTCACCTTGGAAAACGACGAGGTCACCGCCGCCGAGGACAATATTCACGACCTGCGTTTCTATACTCTCGAGGAATTGATCGAACGCCGCGACCAGCTTGAATCGTGGTCGCGGATCTGCCTCGACGGACTCACTCAGATCTGGCGGGACCGCTGAAGCAACGCGGTCAGGCCCGCGCCCAATCCGAGACCGTAGCAGAGCCCCCAGGAAAAGCGGGCCAGGATCACGGTGGCTTCGGGTTGGAGAAATGGTTCGATCCCGAAAGGGCCGCGCCCTTGCAGTATCTTGTAAGCGAAGCCGCCGGTGTAGTACCCGAG
Source organism: Verrucomicrobiaceae bacterium (assembly GCA_012719225.1). Lineage (GTDB taxonomy): Bacteria > Verrucomicrobiota > Verrucomicrobiia > Verrucomicrobiales > DEV007 > Arctic95D-9. The sequence goes on along the minus strand of JAAYAT010000125.1, from coordinate 3,334 downwards.
GGTATGCCATAGAAAAACGATCGCCGTGGCGATGAGGAGGGAGTCGGAGGAATGACGACGTCCGCGTCCGAGAATCGCGACGAGCGCGAGCAGGCCGGAGAACGATCCGATCACTTCTCCGAAGGTATCGCGAAAGGTGAACCAGGAGACCGACCAGAGCAGGGAGTAGGCGATAAATCCGATTGCGAAACGCAGGCAGAAGGCGAGGCGGCTTCGTGGGTTGGGAAGGCCTGCGGCGGGCATCAGGGCGAGTCCGCCGAGACCGAGAAAGACCAGCGAACACATCGTATACATCGCGGCTTCCGATGAGAAAAAGTGCGATCCGAGCGCCCAAGTGGCAAACGAAGCGAGCGCCACGAGTGTAAAAAGCAGCGTGGCGAGAAGTGCGGAAGGTGAGGATATGATCATCGGTTCTATCGTAGGGAATTCGCTTGGATATACGCTTTACAAAAGATAGGCGGGTGTTTTATTGATACTGCCTGCTACATTTCTAATCCTTATCAAATAAAAAAGAAGATGGCAAAAAGATACGACCAGAAGACCAAAGATGAAGTGGTTGCCTACGTGCAACAATTCAACGAAGAAAACGGCCGGGGCGGACAGACCGCCGCGGTGAACAAGTGGAACCTCAATCCCATCACGGTGAAATCCTGGCTCGAAAAAGCCGGCGTGGCCACCCCTGGTCGGGGCGGAAAGAAGAAGCGCCCTGCGGGACGTGTCGCCAAGAAGACCGGGACCAGAGCCCGCCGGACCGCGAGGGCCGCAAAGGCACCTGCGGCAAAAGCGCCCGCCAAGAAAGCCGCTGCCCCCGCTGCCGCAGCCGTTGGTGGAACCGACGACGCGGTCTCCCAAACTCTCCAGCGCATGATCTCCATCCAGAGCCAGATCTTCGCTCTCCAAAGTGAGTACGACGAACTGAAGGGCCAGATCTAAGGGGTGGCTCTGAGAGCTCCCACAATTTTTCACATCTGAAAAATCTCTCATCAGAGGAACCGCGCCGGACGAATCCGGCGCGGTTTTTTTGTGCCCGGAACCTTCCTCCCCTTTTCCCTCTTCCTCCCGTTACCTAAGAACATGTGGCCCAATGATCGCTTGCCAAAGAAAGGGAAATAGTTCTCAGTCTTGCTCCATGCGAATCGGATTACTCAACGGAGGAGGGGATTGCCCCGGCCTCAACGCGGTTACCCATGGCGTTGTCGGCAGCGCCACGCAGCTCGGCTGGGAGGTGCTCGGGTTCAAGAACGGGTTTGAAGGATTGCTCTCTCCGGGGGACTGCAAAGTGCTCAAGGTCGAAAAGACAGAGGGCATCCTGAAACAGGGCGGGACCATCCTGGGCACTACCAATAGCGGGCATTTCGCCTCCAAGGTCGGTGTGGGGGGTGTTCGCAAAATTCCGGCGGAACTCATGGAGGAGGCCTTCCGCACTTTGCAGGATCTGGGCGTCGAGGCCCTCATCTGTGTCGGCGGCGACGGCACCCTCACCACCGCGCTCCAGTTTTACGACGAAGACTTCCCCGTCGTGGGGGTTCCCAAGACGATAGACAATGATCTCGCCGCGACCGCGATGAGCTTCGGATTCGATTCCGCCATCCAAGTCGTGGCCGATTCGCTGGACCGGCTCCACACCACCGCCGACAGTCACAGCCGCGTCATGGTGCTCGAAGTGATGGGCCGTCACGCCGGCTGGATCGCGCTCTATGGGGGCATCGCCGGCGGCGCGAGCAGCATCCTCATTCCCGAGATTCCGTTTGAGCACGAAAAGGTCGCCGAGGCCATCCTGCGGCGCGAGCAGAAAGGATTCCACAGTTCTCTCGTGGTGGTCGCCGAAGGTGCCGCGCCGCGAGGCGGGGAGCTTCTGTATGAAGAGACCGGTGCCGAGGGAGAAGTGCGGCTCGGTGGGATCGGGGATCTCGTTTCCCACCGCCTCGGCGAGCTCAGTGGAAAAGAGACGCGTTGCACCCGCCTCGGTCATCTCCAGCGCGGAGGCAGCCCCACCTGCCTCGACCGGGTGCTCGGGATGCGGTTCGGAGTAAAAGCAGTGAAATTGATAGAAGAAAAGCGTTTTGGCCGTATGGTCAGCTACCAGCAGTATCACGTCGGATCGGTCACCATAGAGGAGGCGGTGCGCAAACTGAATCTGGTCGATCCCGAAGGCGAAATCGTGCAAGCGGCCAAGGCGGTGGGGATTTGTTTCGGTGATGAATAGTGACCAGTGCCGCACCCGCGGACCCGGAGTATGTTATGGATGCATTGTTAGACTTGTTGAAAAAAGAAGCCCGCCTCACGACTCTGCAAATGGCGGAGCGGCTCGGCCGTAGCGAGGGCGAAATCGAGGAGATGATCGCGACACTCCAGAGCAAGGGTGCCATCCTCGGCTACCATGCCGTGATCGATCCCGAGCAGGCCGGAGAACGCCACGTCTCCGCCTTCATCGAGGTGAAACTCACTCCCGAGCGCGACGGCGGATTCGATCGCCTCGCCCAGCGCATCGCCCGTTTCGACCAGGTCCGGAGCTGCTTCCTCATGAGCGGTGGCTACGATCTCGTGGTGGTCGTCGAGGGCAACGATCTTCGTGAAGTGGCGCGTTTTGTCAGCGAAAAGCTCAGCACGATCGACGGAGTGCTCTCCACCGCGACGCACTTCCAGCTCAAAGTCTACAAACAGAGCGGCTTCCTCGCGAGGGAATCCCGCGAGGACGAACGACTCGCGGTGACTCCCTGACGCACGCGCGACGCGTCGGCGTCGCCCCGGACTCCAGCAGGGAGGTTCGAGAGGCGGCCCGCCGTCGGCCGGATTTTCCCTCCCCCTATCTCTCATTTCCCATTTCATGAAGCCATTGGAAGACCGCATTGCGAACCAGGTGAAGAGGATCCCGAAATCGGGGATCCGCGATTTTTTTGAACTGGTTCAGGGACGCGACGACGTCATTTCCCTGGGCGTCGGAGAACCGGATTTCTCGGCCCCCTGGCACATTCGCGAGGCCGCCATTTTCTCCCTCGAAAAAGGCAATACCAGCTACACTTCGAACCTCGGGCTCTTGTCGCTGCGGGAGGAGATCGCCCGCTACGTCGAGGACCTCTTCCGGGTGGCCTACGATCCCGCCTCCGAGATCCTCGTGACCGTCGGTGTTTCGGAAGCGCTCGATCTGGTCTTCCGCGCCCTGCTGAATCCCGGTGACGAAGTGATCTATCACGAACCCTGCTACGTCAGCTACAATCCGACCATCGCCCTCGCCTACGGGGTTCCCGTGGCCATCCAGACGAAAGTGGAGGACAATTTCGTCCTGCGCGCCGCCGATATCGAAGCGGCCATCACGGACAAGACCCGCGTCATT
>JAAYAT010000124.1 GCA_012719225.1 Verrucomicrobiaceae bacterium | reverse complement strand
CTCACCGGCATCCGCCGCGAGGGAGGCCGGGCGGGCACCCTGGATTCCACCATGGTGGGCGGCAGCGGACCGCGTGGGAGCGACGACGACATGCGCCACATCACCATCCGGAACGTCCGCGGCCACTGCGTCGGCGGGCACCATATCATCCGCTTTCTCAACACCTCGGGCATACGCATGCACGACATTCTCGTGGACGGAGTCATCGACACTTCGCCGGACGACATTCAATCCAAGGCGCTCATCCGGGTGGGTGACAGCAATCCCGCCTGGGGCGGTGTGACTCCGCTGGGGGATACCGGCCGTTTTCTTATTCAAAATCTCAACAGCCGGGCCGGGGCGACGGTGCTCGTCTCGGGGAGCCTTTGTGATTCGCGGATCGACAATGTGATCATCCATCCTCCCGGAGTCGAAGCTCTCACGCCCGCGTCCGGTGAGGAAAATCTGCGGAATGTCTCCGTGGGCGGCGTGGTCAAACTCGCGACGGAGGAAACAGAATGAGCGACGAGTTCCCGGACATGACTGGCGCCTACGAGCTTTTTGCTCCGGCGAAAACGAATCTGTGGCTGCGGATTCTCGGGCGGCGCGAGGACGGCTACCACGAGATCGAGACCCGCATGGTCTTGCTGGATCTCCAGGACCGCATCCGCTTCCAGTGGCGCGACGATGATCACGTGGTCCTGCGCTGTTCCGACGACTCTCTCCCGGTGGGGGAGGACAATCTCGCGGTGCGGGCGGTGCGGGCGCTGGAACGCCACACCAACAAGGTCTTCAGCATCAGCATAGATCTGGAAAAGCGGATCCCCTCGGGCGCCGGTCTCGGCGGAGGCAGCAGCGACGCGGCGGCGGTGCTGCGGGCGATCAATGTGATGGGGTCCCTTTTTCTGCCCGAGGACGAACTCGCCGCGATCGGGGCGCAACTCGGATCCGATGTGCCGTTTTTCGTCTACCACCGCAGTTGCGACTGCCGGGGCCGCGGCGAGATCGTCACGCCGGTGCCGGAGGGCGAGGCACCCGGATCGCTCCCGGTATTCCTGATCCAACCCGCGTTTCCCATCTCGGCGGCATGGGCCTATCAGCACTATGCCGACTCCCGCGAATACGAGGGATTCCTCTACGCGCCGCAGCCCTCTCCCTGGGGGGAAATGGCCAACGACCTGGAGCGCCCCGTTTTTGAAAAATACACCGTGCTCGGGGAGATGAAATCCTGGCTTCTGGCCCAGCCCGAAGTCTCCGCCGCCCTCCTCTCGGGGTCCGGCTCGACCATGCTCGCGGTGCTCGACCCGGCCGTCGACGCGGCTGTCCTCGCCGCACGGGCGCTGGAGCGCTACGGAGAAACGTGTTGGACTTTTTCGGGACGAACCTTGTAAACGGCACGCCGTGGAAGAATCATCGTCACCCCCCGGAGAAAAAGTGCGCGTCGACCTGTGGGCGTGGTCGGTGCGACTCTACAAGACTCGCTCCGCCGCGGCCGCCGCGTGCAAAAAACACCAACTCCTCGTCAACGGGCGGCGCTGTCGGGCCGCCAAGCTGGTGCGGGTCGGTGACGAGATCCGGATCCGCCAAGGACTTCTCACCCGCATCTTCGAAGTCCGGGGCATCCTGAAACGGCGCGTCGGAGCCAAGGAAGTCCCCGCCTATCTCGCCGATCTCACTCCGCCGGAGGAATACGCGCGAGTCGCCGCCCTCGAGAAAGCGGCCCGCGAATCGACGCCGCGACGCGAGCCGGGGACGGGGCGTCCCACCAAACGCGATAGGCGCGAGTGGGAGGAAATGGGCGGTGCGGATCCCGCGGACGGCACCGAGGTCGCCGAGGAGCCCGACTTCGATGAATTCGTCGAGGCTTTCCTGAAAAATCGCCCGATTCGTTAACAGGCTGTTGCGCCCACTTTCCGACCCTCTTTCGTCGCGGGGAGAACCCCCCTTGGCTTGCTTCCGCACGGGATCCGAGCTATCGATGACGCCGCAACTTTTGCCCCGGAACGGGGTTTCACCGACCGCCATGCCACGATTTTCCTTGCTCCTGATCTTCGCCCTGGCGATACCCGCGCTCGCCCAGGAAGGGGAGGTCTCCCACGTTCCGCCCGGGGTGGGGGCGGAGGATTTCGCGGCTTTGAAAGGGCAGTCCCCCTTTCTCCGCTCGCTGAACCTGAGCGATTCGCTCATCCTCACGGGGCTCGCCACGGTCAATCAGGAACAGGTCGCCACGCTCCTGAACAAGGACACCAAAGAGACCTTCGTCGTTTCGAGCACGCTGAACTCACAGGGCTGGAGAATGGTCGAACTGAAGTCCGATCCCGATCTCGAAAAAGTCGCCGCCAAGGTCGCGATCGAGGGCGGCGAAGTGGTCACGGTGCGCTACGCCGACTGGCAACTGAAGCCGGGCGAATCCAAACCGGGCGCGGGGCCTTCGGCCGATCCGAACCCGCGTCCCGACAGCTCGCGGAGACGCGGCGAGGGGGAGCGACGCGGGCCTCCGTCGGAATTCCGCGAGAAAATGTCGCGGCTCTCGGAAGACCAACGCCGCGAGATTTTCCGCGAGATGTCGGCGCTCCGCGAAAAACAGCCCGACCTGTCCCGCGAGGAGCGCGGCAGAATCATGACCGGGATGATGGACAAGATGCTGCAAAAGAGGTGAGCACGCCGGACGCACCGGCGGCGCGAGCCCCCCATCCCGAGGTCATTTCTTTTTCCCGCTCTTCTTTTTGGCGGATTTTTTCTTTTTCTTCTCCGATCCGGCGCGGCCGGGGAAGGTGAGCTCGGCGATGCCGGATTTGTCGAGTTCACCGATGCCGAGGGCGACCATGCGGTCATACTGGGCCTGGGCGGCGTCATTGAGGGGCAGCTGGAGCTTTTTCGCCTTGGCGAGACCGGCGGCGATGCCCGAATCCTTCGCCGCGTGCGCCGCGGAAAACCAGCAGTCGTGCTCGCGGGCGATCATGTCCTCGGCATCGGTCTCGAGGACGCGTGAGTTCGCTCCGGTCTGGGAAAACACCTCGCAAATCATCTCGAGATCGTGACCGAGCGAGCGGGCCAGTCCGAGCCCTTCGGCGAGACCGGCGGTGTTGATGTTCATGACCATGTTGACGAGGGCCTTGACCTCCGCAGCTTTCCCGATGGCACCGATGTGGCGGAGATTGACGCTGAGATCGTCGAGCAGTTTTTTGTGCTTTTGGAAGACATCCGCATCGGCCCCGACCATGAGGTAGAGCTTGCCGGTGCGGGCGTGGCTGATGCTGCTGGCCATGCAGGCCTCGATGGAGGAAGCGCCTTTCGCGGCAGCGGCTTTGGCGACTTTTTGCTGGATGCCAGGGCTGAGGGTCGCGCAGTTGATGAAGGTGCGGCCTTCGGCTCCTTCGAGGAGACCGTCCTTTTTGCGGAGGAAGATGTTCTTCATCGCGGCGTCGTCGGTCACGACGGTGAAAATGACGTCGGCGTTGGCGGTGACCTCGGCGAGCGTCGTGCAAGCGGTCGCGCCGAGTTCTTCGGCGAGACTCTCCGCGGTGGCCTCATGGGCGTCGTAGAGAGCGGTGACTTTGTATTTGAGATCGTGGAGGTGGCGGGCCATGTTGGCCCCCATGCGGCCCACGCCGACGAATCCGATACGCGCCTTCGGAGCCCGGTTGCCGGTCGCTTTTTTGCGGGGGGCGGCCTGCTTCGGCGTCGCCGTTTTTTTTCGTGTCGGTGCTTTCTTCTGTGCGGTTTTTCTGGTCATGATCACTCCCTGTAAATACGAATGGCCAGCAGTGTGAGGCCGCTTTGAATTTCCGCCAAGCAAATTATGAGGACGTCTCCAGGCCGCTATCGCGGAATCCAGAGTTTTGTCGATGCGGGACGCGGGGTGCGCACCGTCCTGCGAACCGAGTGGAATTGCCGGATTCACTTCGCGATCTTCGCTCTCACCGTCGCCGCGGGATTCTTTTTCCGGCTCAGCGGCGGGGAATGGCTCGCGATCCTGCTGAGCGCCGGACTGGTCCTGATGGCCGAGGTGTTCAACACCGCCTTCGAATATCTTGCCGACGCGGTCCATCCCGAGGCCGACCCCGGGGTCGGCATGGCCAAGGACGCGGCTGCGGGCGGCGTCCTCATCGCGGCGGTTGCGGCGGCCCTGGTCGGCGCTATCGTCTTCCTACCAAAGGTATGGATGTGGTTGACGAACGGGTGAAAGCGGATTCCGGGCCGGACTGGCTTCGGGGATT
>JAAYAT010000123.1 GCA_012719225.1 Verrucomicrobiaceae bacterium | reverse complement strand
GTCGTGTTCTCCGTGGTCCTCGCCAATTTCCTCCACCACCGTGAAAAATGGTATGCCCGGCTGCGGGTCTCCTCCCTGGCCAGGGATCTCGCGCGTCGGCTCGTGCGGCTGGCGGTCATCGTCGCCGGTTTCGTCCTCGCGTTGGAAATCCTCGATGCGACGGCGATCGTGGGCGCGGTCTTCGGTGCGGCCGGCCTCGTCGGCATCGTCTTCGGCTTCGCCTTCAAAAACATCCTCGAGAACTATCTCTCGGGCGTCCTTCTCAGCACCCGCAATCCCTTCGAGATCGGCGATTTCATCGAGATCGGAGGTCTCTCCGGAAAGGTGGCGCTGCTCACCTCGCGGGACACCGTTCTGGTCACGCCCGACGGCAATCATCTGCGCATCCCGAACAGTATCGTGATCAACTCGGAGCTGCTCAACTACACCCGCAACCCGCTGCGACGATTCGAGTTCACCGCCGGCATCTCCGTGAACATCGATCTCATCAAAGCCCAAAAAGTGGGCTTGCTCGCCCTCGCCGGGATTCCCGAAGTGCTTCGCGCCCCCGAACCCGTCATCGTCGTGGACCAACTGGGGGAGAGCACCATCCAGCTCCGGTTTTTCGCCTGGCTCGACCAGACCCAACACGATTTTCTGAAAGTGCGGAGCCAGTCGATCCGACTCGTCAAAGAAGCGTTCGACGAGGCCGGCATCGACATGCCCGAACCCCTCTATCGCGTTCACCTGAAGCGTTCCGGCGCACGCAAAACGGAGAAGAAAACAGCGGCCCCGGCCCTTTCCCCGGAGCTTCGCGAGTCGGCCCCGGAGACCTTCGAAATGGACCTGTCGGCGGACCACACCATAGACGAGCAGATGCGGGAGGAACAACGCCTCTCCCCAGAGAAGAACCTGCTGCCGGAGCCCCCCGCCCCGGAGCCCGCCGACTGAGCCGCGCACCGGAGCAAGCGTCCGCCCGGGAACGGGCCGTCGCCTTTTTTTCGCCCCCGGAAAAAGGACCGTTCACGAAATTTTCCCGAGCGCCGCGCGCAAGGTGGCGAACTGCTCCTCCTGCTTGGCGAGGACGATCCGCCGGGCCTTTTCGGCCTTGGCCCTGGCGGCGGCGGGATCCTTCGCGAGGGCGAGGACGGTCTCGGGGATCTGCTGGATGCGCTCCTCGTCGTCCATCGTGAAAAGCCATTCGTCGAGGCCGATGTCGCGCCACATGAACGCCTTGTTGGTCTGCTCGTCCCAGCGCCCCACCACCGCGGGAATTCCGTTGGCGATACACAGGATAGGGCTGTGCATCTCGTTGCCAAACAGGCCGAGGCTGCGCACGTAGACGCTGAGAGCCTCGTCGGTGAGCCAGAAAGTGTCGCGCCAGACCACGTTCTTCTTCACGTCCTCCGGCAGAGGATCGTAGAGGACCTCCTTGCCGAGGGGGATCTGGGTCTGGTCCTCGTGGGTGATCAGCACTTTCACCCCCGCCTCGCGCACCAGTCGGATGATGGCCTCGCGGTGCGGGGCGTGGTCGTGCTCCTTCATTTCCTCGCTGCGGGCGTGCTTCGTCTCATTGATCTTGCGGTCGGGATGCAGCGTCCAGATCGGCGTCCAGCGGTAGCGCGGGATGCAGCAGAGGAACTTGCCTTCCTCCAGCCCGTTCGCTTTCAGGTAGGCGGTGGCGCGTTCCTCGTCGCGCAGTTTCACGATGCCAAAAGCGGTGTCCGGTCCCCAGCCCATCGCGGGCGGTTTCGGAATGTCGAGAATCACGGTGGCGGCCTGGGCGGAGACGCCGTCGCGGAAATAGACGAACTCCGCCAGCCTCAGCGTTTCGAGCAGCTTTTCGTCCGCGTTGGTCAGCGAAATCCCCATCACGCCGAAGGGCTTTCCGGTCTCGTCGTGCCAGCGCCGCGCGTCGCGCCAGGCGGCGAAGCCGGAACTCGACCCGTGGAGGAAAAAATCACATTCCTCGAAGGCGCGGGCGACGCTTTCCTTGTCTCGGAAAAAGGGCACCTCGGGATAGTGCTTTTGGAAAAGAGCGTCCGCTCCATTCTCCATGTTGCTGGACCAGAATCGCACCTCGGCGTCTATTTGGTGGAGCTGGAGCAGTTCCATCATGCCCATGTAGTGCGCGATGTCGCCGATGTTCTGGCTTTGCCAGCCGTTGCGCAGGAGAATGCGGGCTTTGCGTTCGCCCTTCGCCACGGCGGGGATCGAGGCAAGAGCCGCGGCGAGGGAGGAATGGAGAAAATGGCGTCGGTTCATGTGAGGGGGCGTCAGAGGAATACAGGGTGTCAGAGGAATAAGGAACAAAAACGCGCGATTGGACACCGC
>JAAYAT010000122.1 GCA_012719225.1 Verrucomicrobiaceae bacterium | reverse complement strand
CCACATGGTAAAACGAACGGCCTTCGCCAAGGAGTCGCGCGGTTCTCATGGGAGCAGGATGGCGCGTGCCAGGGAGCTTGGCAAGCGAAATATTTACTGATTGTCTGTCCCTTAAAGGAAAGAGGAAAGGGGCGGTCGCCCTACAGATGTTGGCCCGCCCTTGTTCTCGTTGTCCTGTGGGGTGGGTGCTCCGCCCGCCGCCCGAAGCTACAGCTTCTCCGGCTCGCGGAGCAACTCGCCGATCCGCTGCAGGAGCCGACCGGCCGCTCCTCCGTCGAGGATGCGGTGGTCGAAACTGAGGATGAATTTCGACTCCATCCGGGGCACGAATTCGCCCTTTTCCTCATCCCAGACCGGGGCCTTGCGTCCGGCCATCAGCCCGAGGACGAGGTTCTGCTCGGGCAGGGGGATGGGGCTCGCGGCGGTGATTCCGAAGGGCCCCACATTGGTGATGGTGGCGATTCCCGCGCCGAGGGCCGACTTGGGAATGCGCCGCTCGCGGGCGCGGTTGACGAGATCCTCGTAGGGCTGCTGCATCTCGGCGAGTCGTTTCTCATCCACGTTGCGGATCACCGGGACGAGGACACCGTCGTCGGCCTCGACCGCGAAACCGATGTCGATGGCGTTGGGATGCACGATGCGCGTCCCGATGAGGCGTCCGGCCACGGCGGTGTTCTCGGAAATGGCGATGGCCAGGGCGCGCATTGCGTAGAGTGTCACCCCCGGCTTGGCGGTGAGGCTTTTGCGATGGGCGAGAACCGCGTCCATGATGATGGGCACGGTGACGCTGGCGAGCGGACGCGTCCAACTGCGGCGCATCGAGTCGGCCACGGCGATGCGCATGGGCGAGGCATCGGTCATGCGGTTCTCCTCCAGGTCGTGGATGAATTTCTCGAAATCCTCCACCGTGACGCGACCGCCCGCCCCGCTGCCGGGGAGACCGGCGAGGTCGGCGGAGTTGAGTCCGAGTTCGTCCATGCGGGCGCGGAGGCGGGGACTGAGGTAGACGCTGGAGCGCACCGGCACCGGCAGGCCGCCCTCGATGGTGGGTTTCACCTGGGCCGGTTGGCTGTGATCAATGACCTCTTCTCGAGTGACCGCGAAGTGGAGATTTTCTTCCTTCGCGTCGGCGGCAGCGGAGACGTCCGGAGCGGGACTCTCGTCGCTGGTGCCGGGCTTGATGAGGCCCGCCTTGGTGGCCTCCTCCTCGCTCGCCTCGATGAAGGCGATTTGCGACCCGACCGGATAGCTCGTCCCGACGAGGGCGGTGATCTCGGAAATGGTCCCGCTGCACGGCGTCGTCACCTCCATCATGGCCTTGTCGGTCTCGACCTCGAAAATGTTCTGATCGGCTTTGACCTCGTCACCGGGCGCGATGAGGATCTCACGTATCGTCGCCTCCGCGATGGACTCGCCGAGTTGGGGCATCTTGATGGGAAAACGGGGCATCGGAATGGAAAAGGCGGGGTTGCGTCAGGTTAGCAGAGAAAAGGCGGTTCTCACCTGAAATTCACGAGGGAAAAGACCGGCAGACTGCCAGGGGAGAAGAGCCCGTTCCTCCCGCTACGGTGGAGAAAAAGGAAAGCGCCGCAAGTTTCCAGAAAAAGAAAATTCACCGGGGACCGCGGAAAAATCTCGAGGCGCCCTCCGTGTTGCGCCAGAAATAAATGACACCAGCTTATAATTTCCAGAGGGGTTCGTTGCGCCAAATAGGATGACACCGGGAGGTGCCTGGATTGGGGTGGT
>JAAYAT010000121.1 GCA_012719225.1 Verrucomicrobiaceae bacterium | reverse complement strand
ACTCATTTTTAACGATTTAAGGTGCTGATTTTTGTCGTGTAGTGTGGTATCCATCGGCAGGCTCTCTGGAATGGCTTTGCTCTTCCTTCTTGTGGTGTTGGTGGTCAGCATTTCGCTGGATGTGGGGTCGATTTGGGGTTCGGCGAGGCTGGTTGCCCATGAACCGGAGCTCCCCCGATCCGTGCGATTATGGTTCAAGCTTTTGCTTCTTCAGATCGCCGTCGCATTGCTCGCGGGCATGATTGGCGGAGTTCTTGGAGCGCTAGCGGAAAATGTGCAAGAGGCAACCGCCCAGGGTGCATCTGTCGGCTGGATTCTAGCCGTGGCCCGGATTCCGGTCACGTCCCTTGTTGTCATGTCGCACTTTCAGATCGGCTTCCTCCGATCTTTCGCCTTCCTCGTGATTTATAGTTTCCTCCTGGGATGTGGCCTGTTCTTTTTCGGGGCTATTGTTTTCCTCCTGATGCTCTACGAACCCATCGGCGACGCGGTGTTGGTCAATGCCTTGCTGCGACCCCTGGACTTGATTTGATCTGTTCCCGCCGCACGACTCGACTGAGCCGATGATCGAGCCCTCTTAGAGACTTGAACGAGTAACTGGAGAAGCTTCTGCGCGGGATGAAATACAACCAGAGCGCTACGAGAGCAATGCCCGTGGCTGTCTCAAAACGATCCACATAAACCACGGGCCTGGGGCCACTTCGGATCGGCGTGGATCATGTCTCCGTCGCCACGGATTCTCCTTTGCGCGGCTGGAACCGCTTGTCCCCTCATCACACGACGCCGGAGCTTTCCGATATAGGCCATTGGAAGACCGTGGCCGAGGAGCTGCATCGCCGGGGTTACTCCGAGGAAGAGTTGAAAAAGATATTTGGGATCAATCTTGTCGTCCTCTTCCGCAAGGTATTGCCGCCGTGATGTGGAGACCGAAATCTCCGGTTGACCCGTCGGGCCGGAGCAGCCTATCCTGCCGCAGCCTCTATGTCATGAAAGTCTTCGTTCTCACCGCCCTTGCCGCCTGCGCCGCCCTGTTCGCCGCCGCCCCCACCGACGCCTCGGCGCAGACCTTGCGCGCGGGGGCTGCCACCAGCAACATCACTCCTCCACTGGGCACGACGATCGTGGGAGGCTTCGCCCCTTTCCCCGCCACCCACGTCCACGACGAGCTCCACGCCCGCTGTCTCGTCGTCGATGACGGCGAGACGACTCTGGCCCTTGTGATCTGCGACGTCCTCGGACTCAATGCCAACGTCAGCCTCGAAGCCCGCCGCCTCGTCGAAAAGGCCACCGGGATCCCGCCGGAGAACGTCCTCGTGGCCGCGACCCATACCCATTCTGCGGGCAGTGCGCTCGGGGAGAAGCGCTACGAATATCTGGCCGAGCTGAACGACTACCAGAAGTTCCTCGCCGGCCGCATCGCCGACGGGGTGAAACGGGCGCACAACCTGCTCCGCCCCGCCGAGATCGCCTTCGGCAGCGTCGAGGTCCCCGAGCACGTCCACAACCGCCGCTGGATCATGAAGGACGGCACCGCGCCGGTCAATCCCTTCGGCAAGATCGACAAGGCGAAGATGAACCCGCCCCGCGCCAGCGAGAACCTCGTCGAGCCCGCCGGTCCGACCGACCCCACCGTCTCCTTCGTCGCCTTCCGGGAGCCGGACGGTCGCCTCATCTCCCTGCTCGCCGCCTACTCCCTGCACTACGTGGGAGGGGTCAAGGGACCCGCCGTCTCGGCGGACTACTTCGCCGTCTTCAGCGAACATCTCAAATCCCTCGTCGACGGCCCGCCCACGCCCGCGGAACCGCCTTTCGTCGCCATGATGGCCAACGGCACCAGCGGCGACATCAACAACAACAACTACGCCGTGCCCGGCGAAAAGCGGACTCCCTACGAGCAGATGACCTACGTGGGAGAGGACGTCGCCAACAAAGTCCACGGGGCTCTCGGCGGACTCGAGTGGAAAGCGGAGGCCACCCTCGACGCCGGCTACGTGGAGATCGCCTTGCAGCGCAAGCCCCTTTCCGACGAACTGCGGGCCTGGGCCAAGGAGGTCCTGGACAAGACCGGTCGCCTGCCCGGCAAGGTGAACCTCGCCAACATCTACGCCCAGCGCGTCGAGACGATGGCCGCCTTCGACCCCGAGGTCAGTGTCCCCCTGCAGCATCTCCGCATCGGCGACATCGGCATCGGGACTTTTCCCACGGAGACCTTTGCCGAGACCGGACTGGAGTTCAAGGAGCGCAGCCCTCTCAAGCATCCCTTCATGATCGAGTTGGCCCACGGCTACATGGGCTATCTGCCGACCCCCCGCCACTTCGAACTGGGCGGCTACGAGACCTGGCCCGGCACCAACCACCTCGAGCCCCAGGCCAGCGTCAAAATGCTGGACGCCCTGCTCGGCCTGGCCAAGGAGTCCTTGGGCGAGTGATTTCCAGTCTGATGGACCAGTCGGAACGGGTCGGGAGACCCGTTCTACCGACCCCGCGATGGCCGTGGAGGCCTTCGTCTCAGCTCTTCGGAGAAAGATCGTCCGTGCTGAGGTGATAGCTGAAAACGTGCTCGCCGTCCTTGTTGATCAAGGTGGCGACGAACTGCGGCGGGGTGACGGTGGCGTCGGCGTCCACGCGCAGAAAGACATTGGGCTCCACCGCGCTGCGCACCAGGTCGGGGTGATACACGTTGAGGGAGGGAATGGTGCTGGCGTGGATGGGCGAGGCGATGAACTGCACCAGCTTGTAGCCGACGTTTTTTTCCGTGGGATAACACAGCACGCGACTGGCGTGGATGTCGCCGCCCATGAGGATGACGCCGGGAATTTTGTGTTCGCCGATGAATTTTTGGATGGCGGTGAGTTCGTGTTTGTAGGTGCCCCAGTCGTCGGACTCGGCGTTGAGCTTGTCGTCCCAGATGACGCCACAGGCCAGGATTTTGAAGGGTGCGGTGGATGCGAGGAGACCCTGTTGCAGCCATTCCCATTGTTTCGCGCCGAGCATGGTGGGTCGGTGAGAGGAGGCGAAGGAGGGTTCCGTCATAGCATACCAGCGCGTGTCGAGCAGGAACACCTCGACCGGCCCGCGGCGGAAGCGGGTGTAGATGCCGCCTTCGCCGTCGCCATAGACCGCTTGGGGACGGTAACGGGTCACGACGAGGCGGGCGTTTTCCTTGCCCGCGGCGAGACCGGAGGAGTCGTTGCCGGCGAAGTCGTGGTCGTCCCACGTCCACCAGCAGGGGCGCGAGCGCAGCAGCGCTTGGTATTCCTCGACGGCGGCAAACTCGCGGTGCCGTTGGGTTTGCTTCTCCAAATCGGTGCTGTCGATGTAGGGCGTGTCGCCGATCAGGACGACGGCGTCCACGTTTTCCGAGGCCATTCGGTTCCACACGGCTCGGCTGCCGACGTCTTCCTTGGCGCAGGAACTGATCGCGAGCCGCACCTTCGCGGGCGCGTCCGCCGGTGGAGCGGTGGTGAGGGTTTGCTCCGCGTGCGCGGCGATTTCCGTGCCGTCTTCCCGCAGGATGCGGTAGCGGTAGATGGAGCCGGGCTGCAAGTCTGTGACCTGCCAGTGCAGGCAGAGATCGTCCTTTTCGGTGGCCGCCTGCTTCATCCGGATGGCCTTGCCTCCCGCTTCCGGCGTGACTTCGAGCGTCCACTCGCCGGGGACCGGGGCGCGCAACCAGACCATGGCCGAGGTCTCGCTGGAATGCCCCAGGATCGGGCCGAGCAATTCGTCGCGCCGGGGGGCTTTTTGAGCCAAAAGAGGTTCTGTCAGGGTCGCGGCACTGAGGGCGACGGCACCCGTGATGAAGTCGCGTCGGGGCAGCGGAGTGGTGGGAGGAGACATGGCGGATGAGAGTGGGGGCCTCTACGGTATAGCGGAAGCCCCGTTTTCTGAAAAGAAATTTTTGTGAGGAAAAAAGGCACGGTTGCGCCGTCGCGACGCTCCGGTTGTCGCGTGAGGTTACGGTCTGTTTTCATTATGGCGTTTTTCACAGGCTGCTCCTCCTTGACCCAGCACCGGACGCCGGGCGACGCCAGGAGTCCGTCGGACTTATCCTCTCCATCTGTGGAAAACGGAGATCCGGACCAAATTTCCCTTCAGAACTTCTGCTCCGCCTGCCACAGCCTCGACGACGTCCCCCTCACCGGTCCCAACCTTCGCGGCATCGCCGGATCCAAACGCCGGGTGCGCAACAAGCCCGACGGCGAGCTCCGCGAGATCGAAGCCGACGCCGCCTATCTCCGCCAATCCATCCTCGATCCCAACGCCCTCCTCGTGGACGGTTACCCGGAAAACCTCATGCCCCCGATCGGCGCGATCTTCACCGAAGCACAGGTCGACGCCCTCGTGGACTACCTCCTCAACGCCAGCCAAGCCGAATGAACCCACCCATGAACCGCAAAGCCCCGCTCATCGCCCTCGTCTCTCTCATCGCCTTCTTCCCCTTGCTCGCCAGCGGACTGGATCCCGCCGAAAAAGGTCTCGGTTTCACCGCCCTCTCCGACGGCAAGAGTTTCGAGGGCTGGAAGCACGCCGGCAACTGGGAGATCCAGGACGGAGCCTTCGCCCGGGTGCGGGGCAAGGGCTCGCTCACCTACGAGGCGCAACCCGTGCCGGACGACTTCGAGCTGCGCTTCGAATGGAGGGTCTCGGCACTCTGCAACAGCGGGGTCTACTACCGTCCGGGGCAGGTCGAGTATCAAGTGCTCGACGACGCCCATCCGGTATATGGCGAGAACCCGCGTCAGTCGGCCGCCGCCCTCTTCTTCTGCATGGGCCCCAGCAAGCGCGCCACCCGACCGGTGGGCGAATGGAACAGCGCGCGCATTCTTTGCAAAGGCAGCGTGATCGAGCACTGGCTCAACGAGGAGCGCGTCATCTCCTTCGACTACACCGACCCGAAGTGGGCGAAGGAAGTCGAGCTCCTCGGCATCCGCGGCGGTGATCTGACCGGGCGCGGGGGCAAACTTTCGCTTCAGGATCACGGCCAGGACGTGTGGTTCCGCAATCTGCGGATGCGCACGATCCCCGCGGACGAAGCGCTCGTCCCCGATCCGAATTTCAAGCCCTTGCCCGTGACGGGTGCCGCTCTGGAAAAGGAGAATGCCCGCGTTCGGAGCATGTTGGAGAAAGGCGATGTCTATGGCGTTCGGTGGCGGGTCATCGCCGATGAGGAGACGGACTACCACCTGCCTTGTGAACGGATCGCGAAGGCCGTGGGCATGGAGGCGAGTGACTTCGACGAGGTCTTTCCCTGGTCGGCCATGAAGCGCTGTGAAGTGCACGGTCAGGTGATGGTGGAGATTCCCAAGCACTACACGCGGCGTCATGTCAGCGAGGGATATGAGTATCGCCTGATCTCGGCGGAGAAGCGGCCCGGCTTTTATGTGGACCCCGCCTTCGTGGAGAATGGAAAAGAGCTGGAGAAGATCTACGTGGGGGCCTACGAGGCGTATCTGGATGATGCCGGTCGCATGAAGTCGCAGGCCGACGTGTATCCCACCGCAGACAAGACACGGGTGCAGTATCGCGAGGCGGCAAAGGCCAACGGCGCTGGGTTCGGCACCTTTGATCTTCGCACGCTGCTCCTGTTGCAGAACCTCTTTCTCGTGGAACACGCGGATCGCAACTCCCAGAGAGCGGTGGGGAATGGCTGGGGGATGATGCTGCAACCCGCGCGAACACATCGCAGCGTGCGCGAGGAGACGGGGGTGAACCGTCTCATCACCCGGCCCGCCAGCGGCAAGAGCGAAGCCGCACTGATGAACGGGCTCTTCCTCGGTTGCGCCATCACCATCACCAGCGAGGAGAAACCGGGGAATGTCTATTTCACCGGGCGGACGTTGACCAAGGTGGAGATGCACGCACCGGAGCCGGGTCTGGCGACCTTCACCTTCGATGGACCGCCCGTGGACACCACGACAGACATGTGCCTGGGTGGGGCGGCGCAGAAGACCGGACTGTCGGATGTCATCGCGGGCCATTCCGGCCACGGCGAACCTCATGGAAGTCAGCCGTATGATGTCTATCGCAGCGTGGTGAAATATAGACACATCGAGAACCTTTGGGGAAACCTCTGGTGCTTCATCGACGGCGCGAATCTCGCAAAAGGCAAGCTCTTCGTCTGCGACGACATAAGCGACTACGAGAGCGGTGTGACCTGGACGACCTACCGCGCCACGTCCATCCCCCAGTTGCTGCAGAATGACAACGGCGACGTCGGCGGCCCCCGCGAAATCCACTTTCTCAAAAATCTCGGCTACGATCCGGAAATGCCCTGGCTGGCGGTGCCGCAGGATTTCACCCACGTCGGCAAAGACTCGCTTCCCGGTCAGAACCAGAGCCAGATCCTGCGCGAGGGGAACTTTGGCGACTACTACTACCTCAACGACAAAGCAACATGCTATGTCCACGGCGGCGGCTTCGATCACTACTGGCGCTGCGGACTCTTCACCCTACGCGGCTGGAGCAGTGACACGCAGCACTGGTATCTCTATGGTTCGCGATTGATTTACAAACCGCTGCCCGGCGGCTGATTCTGCGGAGCGCGTCGTGATGCGGAGCAGAGCAAGGTCACGGTTCGGGCGGCGCGTCCGGCGGCGGAACGACGCGCCCCTCCTCGTCGGCATCCCAGCGATCAGTGGGCAGGGACTTGGCACCGTTCCAACCGAACTTGCGGAACGTTCCCTCGCTGCCCCAGGCGATCTGAGGCATGCTCAAGGCCAGGGGCTCGTCGCGGTAAAGCGTGCGCATGAGTTGGAACTTGGATTCCATATCGGCGCGGAATCTCTCCCTCGCCGCCTCGTCCGGCTTGCGCTCCTTCGCGGCGGCGGCGAAGGCGTGGGTGCGCGCCTGGATTTCCGCGAATTGGATGCCCGAACGCAGGAAGGCGATACGCCGCGCGACGACCTCGTCGCCGCCCGCGAGCGAGGCGGCCTCGTCGAGGCGCTCGCGCAGTTCCGCACAAACCGATGGGGTGTAGGGGGCGAGCTTGGGCAGGCCCTGCGCGGCGACCTCGTTGGTGATGGCCTCGATGCGGAGAAAGAAGCCCTTCACCGCTTCGGCGGCGGGCCCGAAGCCGGAGCGACAGTAGTCGTCGAGGATCTCGTCCGCCTTCCGGGTGGGGTCCCAGAGGAGACGGGCGAGCGCATAGGTGTTGAGGCCTTCGGTGGCCCAGTGGTGCATGATGGAATCGAAATCCGTACCCAGCAGGCCGTTGTCCGCGAAGTGACACAAATCCTCCGCGAGCTTGTGGATGAAGACGGAGGGCACCCCCTCGCGACGTCCGTAGAGGAGAAGATTCGGACGCCACACCAGCTTCCCGGACATCGCCGCCCAGTCGCTCCAGTCACGGCGCGCCTGGGCGCGAGCTTCATCGCTCTCGTAGCTCACGCCCACGAAGAAAACGGCGAGACGTGGGTGCAACTTTTCCCTCACGGGGGGCGATTTGTAGACGGAATAGGCGTAGACCACGAACCAGGTGTCGGGCACCTCGGCCTCGATGCGCTCCGCGAGACGGTTCCAGAACCACACCATGCGGTCGGTCAAGGCGGCCGTTTCGTATTTTCGCGGCGGCGAAGCGGTGTAGTCGGTGAGGGTGATCCGGCGCGCCTTGGGCGGATCGAGCTTCCGGCAGTCCTCGCACACGCAGAAAGTGGCGCGTCCGCCGTCGTTGGGAGCGAGCGAGAGGCTCCTCGCACCGCTTTTTTTCAGCTCCGCGATCTTGTCGCGCGCCAGCGCCTCGATGAGGGCGAGGTTGGATTTGCAGAGCCGGGAGCGCTCCGGTGAGAGTTGGGAGAGGTCCCGCGAGCCGTTGGGCTGGAGCGCGAACCACTCGGGATGCTCCTCGTGATATTTTTCCCAAGCCTGGCCATAGGAATGCCCGCCGGAGAGTCCCAGCGAACCGCCGAGCCGCTGCCATTCCGTCCAGGAGGGCAGGCCGGCGTCCTTGCCGATGGCCGCGGCGAAGCGGGCGTCGTAGTCCTCCGGGGTCAAGCCGAGATAGGCGAGACCGAGGTCGATGCGGTCGTTGCGACGGGACCAGCGCACCTTGCGTTGCGTGATGCGCGGCGTGAAGGTGCGGTCCAGAGCGGGCAGAGCCAGCGTCCGATGCCTCGGGGTCACCAGCCCGAGTTCGCCGGGCCAGAGGTAGCGCATCCCGGCGACCTCCTCGAGAAAAGTGACCACCGCATGACGGCTGCCATGGGGATCCGCTGGGGTCTTCGCATCCGCCCCCAGCAGGACCAAGGCATTGCCCACCGTGCGCAGCCGCATCGCGCCGCGCTCCAAGCCCTCCGCGCTCACCCCGAGCCGCGCCGCCAACCGGCTTTCGCCGACGAGCAAAAAGGTCTCCGGCTCCAGGGCACCATGCCGTGCGGAGACGGTCCCATCCTCCGAAACGGTCAAGTCCTCCAGCGCCGTCTCCGCGACCACCGCCACCTTGGCACCGGAGATGCGTTCGAGCTGCGACGCCAACAGCTTCGCCCCCTCCTTGGCCGCAGGACTGGGGACCTCGGCGGTGACGACGACGCAGCGCGCCTCGCCCTCGCGGATGAGGTCCGCCGCCGGGGAAGGAGATTGGACCAGGATCGCCACCAAGAGAGGCAGAATCGACAGCGGCGGAACGCGGCGGGAGGAAGGGGGAGATTTCATGGGTTCTT
>JAAYAT010000120.1 GCA_012719225.1 Verrucomicrobiaceae bacterium | reverse complement strand
GCCGCGGCACGTTCATCTTGCGGCAGATCTTGGCCAGGGCGACATCGGACACGCCGCAGCGCTCAGCCAGTTGCCGGCCCGGGGTTTTCCAGACTTCCTCGTAGAGTTTTTCCCGCGTTACCGTATTCGGCAATTCCATGGATCACCCCAAGCCACCACAATCTCCGGCCAGGCTCCAGACTTCCTTCGCCAATTTTCGTCTTTTGCCCTAAAAAGAGGTCAAGTTTTCCCCGATGCCGGAATGGAAGCGACACAGTTTTTCGACACCAAAAAAAATGTGGATCGTGACAAATCCTGCATATCCTCCAGATTATTTGGGCACCGTAGGTCCTACCACAAGAAAAAGGGGCTACGATTTTCGTCGTAACCCCTTCATTTAGAAGGTGGTGGGCAGAGAAGGATTCGAACCTTCGAAGGCATAGCCAGCAGATTTACAGTCTGCCCCGTTTGACCGCTCCGGAATCTACCCGTAACACATTTCCGGCGGGGGAACCGCCGCATTGCGAGGACGGCAAGATGTAGGGATGTGCCGAGTTTGCAAGGAGTTTCTTTGCGATTCCCTTCCCCGAAGACATCTCCGCAGGAAAAAAATCAAAGAAGATCCTCGGCCACGACGGAATTCTGTTCGCGGCTGGAAAGGGCGCGGGCCTGGAGCACGACGGCGTCCTGATCGCACTCGAACCGGTAGGCGTGGCAGTTCGGACAAATGTTCACCTTGCTGGCGACGATGGAGTCACACCCCATGCAGACCTTGTAGAGGCTCGGGTTTTTGACGATACGACGAGCCCTCTTGGCACGTTCAGCTAAAGCGGTGTTCTCCTTTGACATGCGAGTGAAAATTTAGTTCAAATGCCGTTTTTTTGCAAGAATGAAATTACAAATCTGGAATTTTCTCATAATTAACATAATTGGCGCGCCCTTTTTCCGTTGGGATTTCCTCCTTTCGGGTGCTTTGGGGGCGCATTTTTTTCTTGGGAGAGAGAGGCCGGGGCGGCGAAATCCGGTTTCTCCGGTGAGGCTTTGCGGGTAGCGTGGCGGGATTTGAACACTCCAGGAGAAACGGCTGCGCTGGATCTGGTGGCTCCGCGCTTGCGCCGGAGCCGTCGGCTCGCGGCCGCCCTGAAGCGAGTGCCGCTGGCGACGCCGGAGGCTCCGGTGGTTTTGGACCATGTCGCCGAGGCGGGCCAGCCGCTCTATCTGGCGGCGGTGATCTCGGCCTGGCGCGAGGCGGGCGAGCTCGATTCGGCGGTGTGGGTGCTGGCGGCGCAGGTGAAGGCGCAGGAGGTGTTGCAGAGCGAGCTCGGGGTGTGGGGGCACGAGGCGCTCTTTTTGCCTGAGTATGAATGGGCGGGATTCGAAGAGACCCTGCCCGATCCCGAGTCGGCGGCGGAGAGGCTCGCGGTGCTGAAGGAGATCCACGAGATCACCCGGGAAAAGGGCGACGCCATCGTGGTGCTGACGGCGGATTCGCTCGCCGAGGGGGCACCTCCTCCGGGGTCGCTGTCGCGTCAGGCGGAAAAGTTGCGGCCCGGCGACACCCTCGATCTGGCGGCCTTCGCGGCGAAACTGGAGGAGGCGGGCTACGAACCCGAGGCGCAGGTATTCCAGCGCGGGCAGTTCGCGTTGCGCGGCGGCATCATCGACGTGTTTTCCTGGCAGGCGCTGCATCCGGTCCGGGTCGAGCTTTTCGGGGAGGAAATCGAGTCGATCCGCGAATTCGACGTCGATGCGCAGACTTCGATCGGGCGGATCGCGGCCTGTGAGATTCTGTTGAGCGAGGCGAACCTGGAGCAGTCGGGACGGATCGCGGACTACATCGGGGAGAAGGATCTCCTCATCGCGGTGGACTGCGAGTGCGAGCTCGCCCATGTCCGCATCCTCAGCGGGGAGGCGGCGACATCCGCCGGGGCGGAGGACTATGACGGGGCTTGTTTCGACAATCCCCTAGGTGAGTTCGGGGCGGGGGATTTCATTTTGCAGGAGGCGCGGCGCGAGGAGTTTTCGCGTCAGATCGCGGCCTGGCGGAGGGAAAAGTGGACCGTGCTGATGGCGTTCCACTCGGACGGGGAGAAGGAGCGCTTCACCGAGCTGATTTTCGAGAACGCCTGGAACGACGGATTTTTAAAACCGGTGATCGGAACCCTGAGCCGGGGCTTCACCATCCCGGACGCCAAGCTCGCGGTCCTGAGCGACGCGGAGATCTTCGGGCGCTACCAGAACCAGCGCGGCCGCCGCCGCTACCGTCTCGCGCGGGAGTTGCAGGCGAGCCAGCAGGTCGCCAGCCTGCGGGAATACAACTACGGGGATCTCGTGGTCCACATCGACTACGGGATAGGGAAATTCCGCGGGATCCGGACGCGGGAATCGCCCGAGGGCAGTCAGGAGGTCCTCGAGATCGAATACGAGGACGAGGCGCGTCTTTTTGTCGCCCTCGATCAGGCCCATCTCGTCTCGCGCTACATCGGCACGGGGAAAAAGGCGCCGAAGCTCTCCCGTCTCGGGGACAAGCGCTGGTCGCGCCTCCGCCGCGACGCGGAGAATTCCATCCTCGACTACGCGGGCCGTCTGCTCGCCATCCAGGCGGAGCGGGCCGCCTCGCAGCGCGGTTTCGCCCATCCGCCGGACAACAAGTGGCAGTGGGAGTTCGAGCACGCTTTCATTTACAAGGAGACGCCGGACCAGCTCCGCGCGATCGAGGAGACCAAGACCGACATGGAGAGCGAAAAGCCGATGGACCGGCTCATCTGCGGCGATGTCGGCTTCGGCAAGACCGAGGTGGCGATACGGGCGGCCTTCAAGGCGGTGATGTCGGGCAAGCAGGTCGCGATCCTCGCTCCCACGACGGTGCTGGCGGAGCAGCATTTCCGGAATTTCCGCGAGCGGATGTCGGATTTTCCGGTGAAAATCGAAACCCTGAGCCGCTACCGCACGGCGACGGAGCAGCGCCGCACCCTCGTCAATCTGGCGGCGGGGAGCACCGACATCGTCATCGGAACCCACCGGGTCATTTCGAAGGATGTGCGGTTCAAGGATCTCGGCCTGGTGGTCGTCGACGAGGAGCAGCGTTTCGGGGTCCATCACAAGGAGCGCTTCAAGGAAATGTGGCGCTTCGTCGATGTCCTGACGCTCTCGGCGACCCCGATCCCGCGGACCCTTTACCTCTCGATGATGGGGGTGCGCGAGATGTCTGTGATCGACACGCCCCCGCCGAACCGTCGTCCTGTCGCGACGACGGTCTGCCCCTACGACGAACGCATCATCCGCTCGGCCATCGAGAAGGAGATGGCGCGGCAGGGACAGGTCTTTTTCCTCCACAACCGGGTCAAATCGATCCAGGGGGTGAAACGCCGCATCGAGGATCTCGTTCCCGGCGCGCGGGTCGAAGTCGGGCACGGCCAGATGGAGAGCGAGGAACTCGAGGATGTCATGAGCCGTTTCATCCGGCACGAGTTCGACGTCCTCGTCTGCACCACCATCATCGAGAGCGGGGTGGATATTCCGAATGCCAACACCATCATCATCGACCGGGCGGATCGCTTCGGGCTGGCCGATCTCTACCAGATCCGCGGCCGGGTGGGACGGGCCGATCGGCGCGCCTACGCCTATCTGATGCTCCCGCCCGACATGCTCACGGTGGGCGACGCCCGCAAGCGGATCAACGCGATCAAGCAATACTCCTCCCTCGGGGCGGGTTTCAAAATCGCGATGCGCGACCTCGAGATACGGGGCGCGGGGAATCTCCTCGGGACGCAGCAGAGCGGTCACATCGCCGCGATCGGCTTTGACCTCTACTGTCAGCTCCTCCGGCAATCGGTGGCCAAGCTGAAGGGCGAACCCGCCGCCGACCGCGTCGATCTCTCGATGCACATCGACTTTCTCCGCACCAACGAGGCGGCCTACCACAAGGACGCGGAGGGCGGTCTCCCCGCGTTTCTCCCCGCCGCCTACATGCCCGAGGCCCGTCTCCGCATCACCGCCTACCGCGAACTGGCCGAGGCCGCGCGAGTCGAGGATCTGGAGGTGCTGCGCGAAAACTGGACGGATCGATTCGGAGCGCTCCCTCTCCCGGCGGTTCATCTACTCACGGCCACGGAGATAAAAATCCGTGCCGCCCGCAAGGGATGTGCGACATTGGAGATTCAGGAGGGCAAGCTGAAACTGACCAAAAACGGCAAGTACATTCAAATAAACGGCAAGTTTCCCCGTTTAATAGGGGACAACGAAGAAGAATGGCTTGAGTCGGCCCTCGACTGGGTTTTAGACTTGTGAGGTGATCGCCCGATCCTCCAGCCCCCCGATTTCTTATCATGATCCCGATCCCGTCGCAGCGTCGCAGTTTTTTGAGTTTCCTCTCCGCCCTCGGCCTGGCCCTCTCCTGTGCGAGCGCCGCGCCGGTCGAGTTGAACCGCATGAAGGCCGTGGTGAACGGTGAACCCATCACCCAGACGATGGTCGATCAGGCGGTGCAGACCCAGGTGCAGGTCTGGCTGATGGGGAACAACGGCATGGTCAGCCGCGCCGAAGCCACGCGCGAGATCCGCCGGATGGAGGAGCGCGCCCTCGACGATCTCATCGACCGCACCCTCATTCTCAGTGAATTCAAAAAGCTCGGCGGGGCGATCAAGGACCAGTTCGTCGACGAAGCGGTCAACCGGTTCATCACGGAACGATTCAAGGGCGACAAGGACAAATTCATGGCCGAGCTGAAAAAGACCGGCATGACCATCGCCCAGTTCCGCGAAGTGCAGCGCGATCAGATCGCGATCCAGGCGCTGCGTTCCCAGCACAGCGGCGAAGAGACGATTCCGAACACGCCCTGGGAGAAGAAGGCGAAATTCAAGGAGATCAAGGGGGAGTTCGCGACCGACGGTCAGCCCAAGATCCGCATCATGTCCATTCCCAAGCAAACCGAATCGAGCAGCCCCGAGGCCCAGAAGAAAATCCTCGACGAGGTCATGGGCGCGCTCAAGAGCGGGGGCGACTTCGGTGCCCTGGCGAAAAAACATTCGGGCGACAGTTTTGCCAGCAAAGGCGGCTACGTCGGAGTCCTCGGCAAAGACACCCTCAACGAGGGCCTCACCCGCGTCGCCTACAGCCTGCCCACCGGTCAGGTCAGCCAACCGCTCGACGACGGGGTGAACTGGCGCATCCTCAAGGTGGAGGGCCGGGTCGGCCAGAAGACCCCCGAGTACGAAGACCTCGAAAAAGAGATCGACCGCCGTCTCACCTTCGAGAAACGGCAGAAGAAACTGGAGGGCTGGCTCAAAAAGCTGCGCCGCGACGCCAACGTCCGCATTTACGAGTGAATTTCTCCGTCCCGTCCGGTCGAATCGGGAGTGTCGGACCCGGAAAATCGTGTAAGTTTCCCCCGTGCGTGTCCTCGCCATCGATCCGGCGCTGCGGAACACCGGTTTCGCCGTCATTGAACCAGTGCTCACTCCGGCCGGAAAGCCGAAGTACCGGGCACTGGCCTATGGCGTGATCCGGAACCACCGCAATCTCCGCCAGAGCGGCTGCCTCGTCGCCATCCGCGAGCACATCGTGGAGGTCATCCGGACCCACTCCCCCGAGGTCTGCGCGGTCGAGGGCGTCATTTTCGTGCAGAGCTACAAAACCGCGATCACGATGGGCGCCGCCCGCGGGGCCGCGATTCTCGCCGCCGCTGAACACGGCCTGGAGATCTATGAATACGCCCCGCGCCGCGTCAAGCAGGCCGTCGTCGGCAAGGGCGGCGCCGCCAAGCAGCAGGTCGCGTTCATGATGCGCGCCCTCCTCGACCTGACCGAGACGCCCGAAGCCGACGCCGCCGACGCCCTCGCCATCGGCATGGCGCACTGCTACGCCCGCGATCCCAACCGCATCACCGCCGCCGCCGACCAGCCCGTCTCCCTTTGATTCCCGATCCGCCCGCCCCGTTTCCCCGATGAACCTCGACGACATCCGGAATATCCTCTTGCTCCAGGCGATCGAAGAAAATGACGAGGCGGAGCATTTCCTCCCCGCCGCCGAAAAGCGTGAGGCGGCCACCGCGTCCGGCGCGCCCCTGGCAAAAAACGTGAGCCGCGCCGAGGAGGACGCCTTTCTCGCCAAGCGCGCCGCATGGCTGCTGCGCCGCGTCCGTTCGCGCTTTCCCGATACCACCGCCTGGATCGAGGAACGGCCGGCGGGTCCGCCTTTCGGCACGATCAGTCTCGTCCTCTGCCTCGCCGCCGTCGTTGTCGGATTCCTCACCAACGAACTCGGTCCCGAAAAACGGATCAACATCCTCTCCTTCCCCCTGCTCGGCATCCTCTTCTGGAGCGCCCTCATCTATCTCCGCGAGATCCATCTCTTCTTCCGGCGTCGGCGTCCGCCGGGCGCACCCGACTGGCTCGAATGGCTCGGCGAGAGAGCGCGCACTTCGGAGGAAACGGCGGCAGCGCCCGAGCCGACCCCGCTGGAGGCGGCCCGGCTCCTCTTTGCCAAACGCTGGCGCAGACTCACCTCGCCCCTCCCGGCGGCCCGTCTCAAATCCATCCTCCACTGCGCCGCCTTCCTCCTCGCGGCATCGGCCATCGGCGGGATGTATGTGAAAGGACTCGCCAACGAATACCGCGCCGTCTGGGAGAGCACCTTTTTCACCGAGGCCAGCCAGTTGCGCCCTTTCCTCGAAATCGTGCTCGGTCCGGCGGCGACCTTGAGCGGGGCGACCCTGCCCAGCGACGCCGAACTCACCGCAATGCGCTGGCCTGCGGAGGGGGAAAACGCGGCCCGATGGATCCACTGGTACGCCCTCACCATCGGACTTTTCGTACTGCTCCCCCGCGCCTTCCTCGCATTGGCCTGGCGGGTGCGCGCGAGCCGACTCGCCCGGACCCTGCCTTTCCGCGAAATTTCACCGCCGTATTTCGAGCGGGTCCTCTCCACCTCGACGGGGGCGGCCCTCGCCCTGCGCATCGTGCCCTACGCCTGCGAACCCGACGAGGAGATCCGCCGCGCCCTCGTGCGGCGGTTGGAAGCTCATTTCGGGCGATCCGTGGCGCTCCATTTCGCTCCTGTCATTCCCTTCGGAGAGGAGGAAGAGGCCACCCTCCCGACGGGGAGTGGTGACGAGGAGGGCGCGGAGATCCTGCCGCTCTTCCACTTCGCGGCGACGCCCGAGGCCGAAACGCATCTGGCGGTGTATGAGACCCTCACGAGTCTCGCACCCAACCCTCTTCGTTTTCTGCTCCTCGACGCGACGAGTTTCGACCGCAGGTCCGCCGGTTTTTCCGACGCGGAGACCCGTCGCGCGGAACGCGAGGCGGCCTGGGAACGGCTCTTCGCGGCGAAAGAAGTCACCTTCCTCCTTTTCACCGCCACACCCGCCTCGACCTCTTCCTGATCCATGTCCGACTCCGAAAAAGAGATCGTCCTCAGTCTCATTTCCCACACCAACGTGGGCAAGACCGCGCTCGCCCGCACCCTCCTGCGTGAGGACGTCGGGGAGGTCGCCGACAGCGCCCACGTCACCGTCGTGCCCGAGTCGTATCCGCTCATCGAAAGCGAGGGGTATGCCGCGAGGCTGTGGGACACGCCCGGCTTCGGATCGAACCTCGCCAAGCTGGCGAAGCGGCTCCGGTCCAGTGGCAATCCGGTCGGCTGGATCCTGCATCAGGTCTGGGACCGCACCCGGGATTTGTCCCTCTGGTGCAGCCAGGAGGCCATCCGCAACGTCCAGGCCGACGCCGATGTGGTCCTCTATCTCGTCGATGCCTCGCAACCGCCCGCGACGATAGGCTACGTCGATCTCGAGATCGAGATCATCGAATGGATCGGCAAACCCGTCCTCGTGTTTCTCAACCAGACCGGCACCCCCGACGACGCCCGCGACGAGCGCAACGAACGGGAATGGCGCGAGCATCTCGCCCGCCACAGCATCGTCAAAAGCGTCTCGACGCTGGACGCCTTCACCCGCTGCTGGACCGTCGAGCACCAGATCCTGGCCCGCGCCGCCGAGGTGCTGGAGGGCGGGAAAAAAGAGGTCGCCCGCCGTCTCACCGAGGCGTGGATCGAGCGGAACCTCTCGATTTTCGACGAGTCCGTCGAGGTGATCGCCGGACTCGCCGCCTTCGCCCTGACCGATACCGAGCCGCTGCCCCCGCGTGGTCTTTTTGAAAAAATGGTTTCGATCGTGAAAAAGGGCGAGAGCCATCGCGAGTTCGAGAAAATCCAGGGAGCGATGTACCAACGGCTCGCGGAGAAAACGCGCGAGACGGTCAATCGGCTCATCGTTCTCAACGGTCTCTCCGGCGAATCCGCCGCGGAACTGGCGCGCAGCTCCCGCGAAACCCTCGCAGTGAAACGCGACGTGGAGGAATCGGTCATGACCGTGCTGGGCGGAGTGGGCAGCGGATTGCTCGGCGGTCTCTGCGCCGACCTGGCGGCGGGCGGGATGACTCTCGGCGGCGGGGCCATCGTCGGGATGCTGGTGGGCGGAGCGACGACCTTCGCCCTCGCCCGCGGCTACAATCTCACCCAGAGCGGACAGAACACGGTGCGGTGGACGGAGGCCCATTTCATCGATCAGATCCAATCCATCGTCATGCTCTATCTCGCGATCTCCCACTTCGGGCGGGGCCGGGGGGCGTGGCGGGACACGGACAACAATCCCGCCCATTGGCAGCAAGTCGTGGAGACGCGGATCCAGGAAGACGCGGCCGTGTGGAAAGCCCTCTGGAAAAAGGGCGGTCCCTCGGCCGACCGCGAGAGTGTCGCGGAGCGGCTCGGGAAGCCGTTGCGACGGCTCCTCGAGGAGGTTCTCGGCGAGCTGTATCCACAAAGCGCCCCGATTTTCAAAAAGCGGTGAGGGGATCGGCCCGCCTCAGGACTCCGCGGGCCCGCCTCAGGCCGCGCGCACCGTTTCCTCGTCTATCCCGCGCAGGGCGAACACTTTCAAGATGGTGTCCTCGATGAGGTTGTTGGGGCAGGAGGCACCGGCGGTGATCCCGATGACGATGGGATCCTCGGCGCGGAAGATTTCGGAGTAGGCGCTGATTTCTTCCTTCTGATGGAGATCGTAGTGGATGATTTCTTCGAGGGAGACGATGCAATCGGCGCTGCGAATGAA
This sequence comes from Verrucomicrobiaceae bacterium, assembly GCA_012719225.1. Classification (GTDB taxonomy): domain Bacteria; phylum Verrucomicrobiota; class Verrucomicrobiia; order Verrucomicrobiales; family DEV007; genus Arctic95D-9. The sequence goes on along the minus strand of JAAYAT010000120.1, from coordinate 31,291 downwards.
AAAAGTGGGCAGTTCCTTTTCCCCGATTTCCACGAGGTGGGTGGTGTTGGAGCTGTTGTAGCCGCCGACCACGAGGAGGAGATCCATGCTTTGTTCGAGGAGTTCGAAAAGGGCGTCCTGCCGTTCCTGGGTCGCCCCGCAGATCGTGTCGAAGACGGAGAAATTTCCCTCGTTTCCGTCGCGTCGCCCGATCGCCTCGCGGACGCGGCGCTGGATTTCCTCGGTCTCGGATTTCAGCATCGTGGTCTGATTCGCGACCCCGAGACGGGTGAGGTGACGGTCGGGGTCGAAGCCCTCTGACATCGCTCCCGCGAAACGCTCGCGGAAGGCATCGGCATCCCCGCCGCGGAGGAGATACTCACAGACAAAATCGACGTCGTCGAGGGTGAGGACGATGAGGTAATGGCCGGTCTCGTCCTCGCCGACGGCCCGCGAGGCGGTCGCCCGGGTCTCCTCGTGATCCGCCTTGCCGTGGATGATGGAGGTGATTCCCTCCTTGGCGAAACCGCGGACGCGCTTCCACACTTTCATGACGTCTCCACAGGTGGTGTCGACGGTGAGACAACCCTGACGCTCCACTTTGTCCATGAAGGAGACGGGCGCACCGAAGGCCGGGACGATGATGACGTCGTTCTCGCCGAGGTCGTCGTATTGCTCGTTCATCGCCCGCCAAGGCAGGGAGACAATGTCCATCGCCGCGAGCTGGCGATTCACCTCGGGATTGTGAATGATCTCGCCGATGAGGAAAATGCGGTTCTCGGGGAACACCCGACGCGAGGCGTAGGCCAGGTCGATGGCCCGCTCCACTCCGTAGCAAAAACCGAACTGTTTGGCGAGGCGAACGGTGGTCTTCCCTATGCTGAGCACTCCGCTGCGGGCGCGCAGCTTTTCGACAATGGAACTCTCGTAGTGCTCGGCGACCTCCGCCTCGACGCGGGCCATCACCTCGGGGGTGCGGACGTTGACGCGGCGTTTGGTCTTGGTTCGTTGAGTTTGAGACGACATGATTTACGAATCCACGGGGGGATCGCGATCAGAAGGGGATATCGTTGCGATCGAGCGGTGCGTCGGTGATGAGGACGGACGGGGGGGCGTCGGGAACCGCGTAGTCGGTCGGGCGCGGCACGTTTTTGCCGATGGTGGCGTCTTCGGGCTGGCTGTTGGCGATATGGATGGGCGTGCCGGGCCGGACGAGATCGAAGAACTCTTTGGCGATGGAGCGGTGCAGCCGGAGACAACCCTTGGTCCTCGGTTCGGGCCAGACCGCGCCGGCGTGGAATCCGTAGCCCGCCTTGAACTCGACCCACCAGGGCATGGGATAGCCGACGTAGCGGTAGCCGGAGGGCATGTTGCCGCGTTTGCCGGGGCGGATGTCGTCGCCTTTGACAAAAAATCCGTAGGTGTTGGAGCGTTTCCTCGGGAGTTTGTTGTAGGCCTTGAAGCTGCCCGTGGGAGTGGGGCTGTCGGCCTTGCCGATCGCGATCGCGGCGACAAAGCGGGGTTCGTCGCCCTCGAGGACGTAGACCGCGCGGTTGTTCAGGCTGACTTTCACCTGGACGTTGGCGGGATTGGTGACGGTGCCGTAGCGCGTCGCCATGCTGGTGGGAGCCGACGGCTGCTCGGGTTTGGTCGCGCACGACTGGAGGAAGGCGCTGCCGAGAGTGAGAGCCCCGAGGCCCAAAACGGTATTGATGAGAGAGATCCGTCGTTTCATGATTTTGGAGATGCCAAATCTACACCAAAGATCGCCCGGAGCGAGTGATGTTGGATTTTTTACCGGAAAATGAATTTTCTTTAACTAAATTATTGACTCATCTTAATGATTCGTTATATTCAGGCCGGTTACTTTCTCGGTAACTGTCTGTTTGTGTTTCGTGTTTCGGAACCGCTCAGCCTTCGGGCTGAGCGGTTTCTGTTTTCAGGGGCGGGCCGTTTCGCTCCGACCCGGCGCAAAAAAAGCGGCCTCCGCTTCCGGAAGGCCGCTCTTGTTTCCCGCGAGGGGTGCGGACCGATCAGGCCCAGGGGAGGGGCCACTGGCCGGGGATGGCGATTTCGTAATTGCCGTCCGGACCGGGCTTCACCGGGGCTTCGGCGTTCATGTCGTATTCGTCGGGCATGATCGTGAAGTTCGATTTGACCGCTTCGTCCCATTTCACTTCCTGTCCGCTGTAGGTGGCGAGCCGCCCGAGCACGGAGGTGAAAGAGCTCTTGGCTCCGTAATAGGCGTCGTTGTGCGGGGTGTTTTCCTGGATCGCCTTGTGGAGGACGTCGTGCTCGACCTGGTAGGGATTCGGGTCGCCGGAGCGATCGGCGCGGTATTGCCATTTTACCTCGCCCTTGAGATCGGTGATGCGACCGGCCCCGAGATGGAGGACGCCCTCGGTGCCGACGATCTCTTCGGCGACCTTCTTCCAGGTGCCTTTGATATGGCGGCACTGGCTGTTGAGAATGGCGTTGTTGTGCTCCGGTCCGTAGCGGAATTCCACGTAGTGATGATCGAAAATCTCGCCGACGGATCGGGGTTCGGTCCCGGCCCGGCCGCCCATGCCCTGGGCGACGACGGGGTGGCTCCCGACCGCGGGATCCTCGCCGAGCAGCCAGTTCATCACGTCGATGTTGTGGATGTGCTGCTCGGAAATGTGATCGCCGCAGAGCCAGTTGAAGTGGTACCAGTTGCGCATCTGGTACTCCATCTCGGTCCAGCCGGGCTGGCGGTCCACGATCCAGGGGCGGCTTCCGTTCCACCAGACCTGACCGCTCACGATGTCGCCGATGAGTTTGTCCTCCTTGACCTTCTTGTGGGCCTCCAGATAGACGTCCTGATAATGCCGCTGGAGACCGACGACGACCTTGAGGTTTTTTTGATCGGCCACCTTGGCGGCCTCGACGACCTTGTTGAAACCCCACGCATCGACGCAGACGGGTTTTTCCATGAAAACGTGTTTGCCTTGCTGTACCGCGTAGTCGAAGTGGATCGGACGGAAGCCGGGAGGCGTCGCGATGACGACGAGATCACATTCGTCGATGACCCCCTTGTAGGCGTCGAAGCCCGCATACTGGCGGCTCTTGGGAAGGTCGATCTGCTTGCTCTTTCCGAGTTTATCGAGTTGCTCCTGGATTCTCGGGAGGCCCGCCGCGCGGGGACCGGTCCCGTCGATCTTGTCCTGAAAGGCGTCGGCCACGGCCACGAGACGGGCGCTGTCGTTGGCGGTGAGATCCTGGACGATCGCGCCGGAACCGCGTCCACCGAGACCGATCAGGCCGATTTTGACAGCATCGCTGCCGGCCACCTGGGCGCAGGATTCCACCGGTAGCATCGTTGCCGCCGCTCCGACGGTGGCCGCCGCGCCGACGAAGCGGCGGCGTGTGACTTCCCTATTCTGGTTCTTTTTTTCTTCACTCATAGATAACTGGTTTGAGGGTGTGTATCGAATCGGAGACAAGGAGGCAAAGGTCGGAGAAGTCGCGCCGCGGACAGCGCGGAGAGGGGATGACCACGCTACACTAGCCATCGGCGTTTTGTCACGCAATCCTTCGCCCCGACCAATATCCGCCGCTTGACTCAGGCGAGCTTGAGGTTCGGATCGATGTCCGCGTTGAGCGGGGAAGGGGGGATTCCGGCCCGGCGACGCGCTGCCGCGGCAAAGGCGATCATCGCGGCGTTGTCGGTGGCGTGGGCGGGAGCGGCGAGGGCGAGCCGGACTCCGGCGCGGGCGGCGGCGGCCTCGAGTCGCTCGCGGAGTCGCTGGTTGCCACTGACTCCTCCGCTCACGGAGAGCAGGCTCGCCCCGGTCTCGGCGGCGGCGGTGAGGAGCTTGGCCACGAGGACGTCGACGACGGCTTCCTGAAACGAGGCGCAGAAATCGGCGAGTTCTTCTTCCCGCAGCGGGTCGGCGAGCCGCGCCTTGAGATGGAGGGCCGAGGTTTTGATTCCGCTGAAACTGAAGTTGAGGTCGCCGCTGTGCAGCATGCTGCGCGGAAAATCAAAGGCATCGATCCGACCTGAGGCCGCGAGGGCGGCGATGACCGGACCGCCCGGATACGGCAAGCCCAGCATTTTGCCGACCTTGTCGAAGGCCTCGCCGGCGGCGTCGTCCTTGGTCGAGCCGAGCAGCCGGTAGCGTCCCACCCCCTCGACCGCGATGAGAAGAGTGTGCCCTCCGCTGACGATCAGGGCGACGTGGTCCTCCACTTCGCCGCCGCCTTCGATAAAGGGGGAAAGAAGGTGGCCCTCCATGTGGTTGATGGAATAAAAGGGCACCCCCAAGCCGACCGCGAGCGCTTTCGCGGTGGTGTCGCCGACGAGCAGCGAACTGGCCAGGCCCGGCCCCGAGGTGGCGGCGACGAGGCCGATGTCCCGCATCGCCACGCCCGCTTCGGTCAATGTCGTTTCCACGAGGGGTCGCAGGTCGGCGCTGTGATTGCGCGAGGCCAGTTCGGGAACCACCCCGCCATAGGGCGCGTGCAGCGCGATTTGGGAAGCGATGCGACTGACGAGAGGCCGCCCCGCCGCGTCGGCAATGGCGACGGCGGTCTCATCGCAGGAGGTCTCGATGGCGAGAACAAGATCGGCGGCCATGACCGGCTACTCGGGGGACGTGTCCGGCGTGGAGGGAGCGGCCGCCGGAGCGGGTTTGTCTTCCGCGTCGGGTTTGCTTTCCGTCTTTGTTTCGGAGGCGGGTTTGGCTTCGGGTTTGGACTCTGGCTTCGCCGCGGGTTTCTCCGTCGCCTTCTTTTCCTCCGGTTCGGTGGCGGCGGGTTCTGCTCCGGGTTCCATGGTCTTCTTTTCTTCAGCAGCGGATGCCACCGGAGAGGGAGCTTCGCCCTTGCGGATCGAAGAATACACGAGCGCACCCTTCATCGCGTCGACGGCACGGGTCAGTTGCGGATCGCTGAAGTTCTCAAGTTTTTTCCGCTCCTCTGGCGGGAGGGTGTCTTTGCCGAACCATTTCGCGAGGGCCTGTTCCTGCGCGGGGGTGAGGGGGGCGACGATGTTCGGGATGACCCCGTTCTCGTGAATGGTGCGATGGCTCGGGGTGTAGTATTTCGCGGTGGTCATGCGGATGGCCTTGCCCTCGCCGATCGGGATGATGGACTGGACCGAGCCTTTTCCGAAGGTGGTCTCGCCCACGACGATGCAGCGTTTCAGATCCTGGAGCGCTCCCGAGACGACCTCGGCTCCGCTCGCGGAGGAGTGATTCACGAGGATCGCGAGGGGGTAGTCGCGGTCGCGGCGCTTGGCCTCGGCATTGGTCCGGTAAATTTTGATCTCGCCGGAACCGGGCTTGCCTTCGGTGGTCAGGACGACGGTTCCGGCTTTGACGAATTCGCCGCAGACGTCGATGGCGCTGTTGAGGAGTCCGCCGGGATTGTTCCGCATGTCGAGGACAAAGGCGTCCATCCCCTCCTGTTCGAGCTTGTCAAGGGCGTCGGCGAGTTCCACCGCGGTCGGTTCGCTGAACTGGAGGATGCGGGCGTAGCCCATGCGGTAGGGTGCGGTGAGTTGCGGATCGAGGATGCGGGCGTCCTTCACCGAAGATTGCTTGATGATCTCGCGTTTCATCTCGAACTCGTGCAGCTTCTGAGTCGCGGGCCGCCGGATCGTGAGAAGGATGGGCTCGCCGGGTTTGCCCTTGAGCATGTTCACCGCCTGGGCGATGCCGAGGTCTTCGGTGAGCTGCTTGTTGATCTTGAGAATCTGGTCGCCCGGGAGAATGCCGGCGCGGGCGGCGGGGCCGTCTTCGCGAGCGGTCACGATGGTGAGGACGTCGTTCTTCGTCGAGATGGTCACACCGATGCCCTCGTAGGTGCTGTCGGTGTGGCGCTTGAGTTGCTCGAAGACCTTCGGCTGCATGAATTGGCAGTGGGGATCGAGGTCGGCGAGCATGCCCTCGAGAGCGCTGTTGATGAGCTTCTCGTAGGTGACCTTGTCGGAATCGACGTAGCCCTGGCGTATCGTCTCCAGCACCTCGGTGAACAGTTCGATCTCCTTGAATCCCGAGTCGGCGTCGTCCCCCGGCTCCTCGGCGCGCGAATCGACCGACCACACCGACAGCGCGGTCAGTCCCGCAAGGAGTAAGAAATACCGGAGAGCTCTCATGGGCAAATGTTCCTTCACAGGTCGGCTCTTTTCAAGACCGGTCTTTGGCGGATTCCGCGTCGTCGCCGGGGGATCGAGGGGGTCCCGATGCTGGAGCGGTTCGGCGGGGGCGTCCCGTCCTGTCTTTTTTCCCGGTCGTCAGAGCCAACCGATCCAGAGGATGGCGACGTAGGCGACTTTCGTGAGGATGTGCAGCCACTGATCGGTGGCGAACGCGGTTTTTCCCTCGCACTTCACCACGTCGATGGCCCAATGGAGGAAAAATTCGGCGAGGGCGAGAACGACGTGACCAGTGATGACCCAGACAAAACCCGCGTGGATGAGGCAGTGGGCGCTCATCAGGTAGGCCCAGAGGTTTTCCGGTCCCTTCCTGCCGTCGGCGAGAGGTATGGGCGGGCAGTTGCGATTTTTTCCCCGGGAGAGAAAGTCGCCCTGGAGCGGGAAATCGGCGAAAGCGTGCCCTATCGTCAGGGCGAACAACATCACGAAGGCGGAGACAGACCCGGTCGGGGCGGATAAAGGCAGTGTGAGGGTCTCGGACATTCAGCGTGACGGCTTTTTCGCCGTTTCGACAACGACGCCTGGGTGGGAAAAGGCGGCGGAAGCGCCTCCCGGCTCAGAAAGAGTCGAGCATGGCCTCACGAGCCAAGGCCACTTTTTCGTTCGTTTTCCGGAGGCGCTTGCTCAATTGGGTCGCGACATTCACGAGAAGACGGGCGGCGGTGCGCGGATGCGCCTCCAGATATTGTTCGAGCCGGGTCCGGTCGATGCGCCAGACCTCGGAAAAGGAGCGGCTCTCGACACTGGCGCTGGCTTTGCCGGGGTCGAACATATTGACCTCCCCGACGGTGTCGCCGACCCGCAGGCTGCCGAGGAGAACGGAGCGTCCCGTCAGCACGGTTTGCACGTGGAAAGTTCCCGAGACGACCATGTAGAGGCTCTCCTGGTTCTGTCCCTCCTCAATGAGCATGTCTCCCTCAGAGAGGGAAATAAATTCTCCGAAATTCCCGAGTTGGGAGCGTTCCTCCGCGTCGAAGTCAGCAGCAAAGCCCATTTCGGGAAGGATCGCGTTATCGGAAGACATGATAGGAAGGGGGATGGAGGAATGGAAAAAGATGACTGGGGAGAAAATCGGGGGAACCGGAAAAAGGCCGTTCGTGGATCAGTACTGCCCGCTCATCATGCCCGGCAGTCCCGCCTGCCCCTCCCACGAGGCCGGCATGTTGTGCGGCATGCTGCTGAGGCGTTCGCGGGCGGGTTTCGGTTGCCGCTCCAAGGTCTCACAGGAAACGAGCGCGAAGGCCGCCATCGAGACCATTCCTCCGAGGAGGCATCGGGTCCATCGAGTCGGTTTCATCGGTAAAAATTTCATCGTATCAGAGGCACGGGAGGAAAAGGCGCGGAAAGAATTTTCCGGGCGGACTCACTGGACATTTTCGAAGATCACCTTGTCGCCGGGCTGGACGTCTATGCCTTTGACGAGGGACTCATCGACGAGATCCGCGATGACGCTGGACTCCTCCAAGTTCACGATGCGGAGGCGGGCGATCCGCGAATTGCCCCGCTTCACGAGGAGCGAAGCCTCCGGAGAGACTCCGTGTTGACGTCCCGCGTTGACCATGACAAATCCCCATTCCTTGTTCACCGCGATGACCGTGGCGATAAGCCCGTTGAGCGCGAGCTTCTGGGCGCGCTGCATCTGGTATTTCTCTTCTTCACGCACTTTGGCGACATCGCCCTGCTTGGACTGGGTCACGGCGCTGAGCTGGGCGGTGAGTTCGGTCTTCTTGGTTTGCGCCTCGGTGAGGGTCTCCTTGAGCATTGCCAGGGTGGCTTGGAGATCCTCGGAGGTCTTGATCTTCCCGTCGGGGAAAATCTTTTGCACGGCGAGGTCGATTTCCTTTTTCTCGATCTCCACCTTCTTCATCTCGTCCGACACATCTTCGATGGCGCGTCCACGATTTTGAGTTTCTGCTCCGCTTCCGAGATCGCCGCCGCCGCCTGGTTGCGGGCGTCTTTGGCCTGGGTTTCCTTCTCGGTGGCATCATCCCGCTTGTCTTCGGCCTCGCCGAGTTTCGCGGTGATGTCAGTCACTTCGGCGCGGACCGTTTTCACCTCGTCGTTGACCTTCTCAAGATCGTTTTTGTTGAGCACACCCACCACTGCCGCGCCTACCATGGCGAGGGCGGAGAGAATCATGATAAATTTTTTCATCGTCTGTCGTCTGTAAAAGCTGTGTGTTTCTGCTGAATCGGGCTGTCACTGGAACGGGTCGGGGGCCGCAGGAGTGGCGGGCGTAGCGGGAGCCGGAGTGTCGGCACCCGCCTCGGGAGCCGGGGTCGAGCCAAAGGGATCGGGTTCCGCAGGCGCGGCCGGAGCGGCGGGCGCGGCACCACCCTCCATCGTGCCACCTCCGAAGGGATCGGGTTCTGCAGGAGCCGCGGGTGCGGCACCGCCCTCCATCGCTCCGCCCCCGAAGGGATCGGCGGCGGCAGGTGCGGCACCATCGGTCGGCGCGGGAGCGGCAGGAGTGCTAGGAGCGGTAGCGGGCGTCGCCGCTCCGGCCGCCGGAGCGGAGGTAGGGACAACCGCCGGGGTCTGGGCCCGCACGCTTTTCACGACGGTGTCTCCGACTTGGACGGTCTGGCCCGGAGCGAGCGAACCGGCGATGATGTCGGCGGCGGATTCGTTCGGTTCCACCGAGGTCACGAGGAGGCGGCAGATGGGCTGGCCGCGGCGGTAGACATCGAGTTGGGCGCGATTGACGACCCCCTGATCATTGCCTCCGTTGACGACGACAAACCCCCATTGGTTGTAAGCCTTCTTGATCGTGCTTTGGAATTCCCCGCGGATGACCCCGGCTTGCTGGTCCACTCTCAGGGCTTCCAGTTCCGCCGCCACCTTGGCGAGGCGTTCGCGATCCACTTGGGCCGCCGCGACGGCGCCCTCCAGCTGGGTGAGTTCGATTTCGGACTCCTCGATCTGGGTCCGGATCTGGAGCATTTCTTTTTGAATTCCCTCAATGAGGACGACATCTCCCATGAGGGTCTTGGCCTTTTCCAGATCCGCCTTGGCCGTGACCAGATTGGCGTCGAGGGTTTTCTGATTGGCTTCTCCCTCGACCAGTTTGGCGTCGAGATCGATTTTCGTGGTCTGGAGCGTCGCCGCCTCGTCCTGGAGTTTCTGGATGGATTGCTCCAACTGGCTGACCTCTTCCGTGGCTTTGGCGAGCGAGTTGGTGCGTGTTTGCAGGGTCGCCTTCTGCTCTTCGACCTCGGCCGCTTTCAGCTTCGCAGCGTCCATATTGCTGTAACTCAGGTAGAGAGCCCCCCCCAGAACTACAGATGCGATTACTAACAATACCTTCCACATTGGGTCTGCGTGTTTATTTGAAATGTCGTGTGTTTCGAACGGCCAAAGTAGCGAGCGGAGTTCTCAAAAACAACCCCAAACTTTGGCCCCTGCTTCACAATTAAAAAAAAAATCGTGCGAAAACAAGTCTCATCTAGCGGAAATTTGCCTTCCTGTCACCTTTAAAAATTTATCCGCTCGGAATCCCGTCCCCGCGAATTTCGGAAAACAAGCGCAGCGCCTTCCGATAAGGGGACCCCAGCGGCGGGAAATTTTCCTCCTGAGAAAGGCGGAACCAGCGGGCACCGACCCAGTCACTCTCCCTCACGCCGCCGAGGGGAGCGGGGAAGATCCGCAGAGTGACGCGATAGCGGGTGATCGCGTAGTCGAACCGCAGCATTTCCTCGAGATCGGCCGACGCCTCTTCGCTCACTTCGGGGAGCCGCCAGAGACCTTTGCGCCGGGTTCCAGATTCCGGACAGAGCAGCACCTTCCCGTTCCGGACCGCCAAAACGACCCGCTCCTCGTGTGCCGTCACACCGCTGCGATTTTTTTTCACGGGAAAATCCTCCACGCCGCCCAGTTGCCGCGCCCGGCACGAAGACGCCACCGGGCAGGCCGGGCAATCGGGGGAGCGGCGGGTGCAGATCCGCTGGCCCAGCTCCATCACGGCGGAGTTGTAGACTCGCGGCTCCCGAGGTGGTGTCAGGGTCTCGGCCCGTTCCCAGGTGAGGCGGAGTCCATCCGGCGTGTCCACCGGTATGTCGCAGGCGAACTGCCGCGAGAGCACCCGGCTGACATTCCCGTCGACAATGGGCGCCCTTTTATTAAAGGCGAAACTCAGCACCGCCCCTGCGGTGTAGCGGCCGACGCCGGGCAGGGAGAGGAGGGTCTCCAGCCGGGGCGGGAGTTTTCCCCCGTGGTCCCGGACCACGATGGCGGCGGCTTTTTGCAGGTTCCTCGCCCGATTGTAATAACCCAGTCCCTCCCACTGCTTCAGCACTTTTTCCTCGTCGGCCGCTGCCAATTCCCGCCAGTCGGGGAAAGCCGCCATCCAGCGGGTGAAATAGCCGCGCTCCAGCACCGTCGCGATCCGCGTCTGTTGCAGCATCGTCTCGGAGACGAGAATCGCGTAGGGATCGCGCGTCCGTCGCCAGGGATAGTCGTGTCCGCAGGAACGGAACCAATCGGTCAGCGCTTTTTGGAACGAAGCGATTTGCGCCGGGGTCGCAACAAAAGCGCCCTGTTTGGCATCGGGATTTGTCGCCCCGACCACGGGAGCGGATTCTTCGCGGGGAACTTTCATCTCGGATGATTCTCTCTTCGCTCCCGTCTCAGGCTTCTTTCGGGAGGGATTCCTCTTGACGATACGCGGACGGAAAAGGAATAAGTGTAGGACGAGAAGGCAAAAATGGGTGTCTGACAACGGAGTCCACGCCGCCCATTGCCGCCGTAACAGATCGCGAGGTCCGTCTCGTAACACGAGAAAAGAGGCGACTCCACAAAGATTAATTGCCAAACGGTGGATTTCTCTCAGATTAACAACGCATCAACCATTCCGAAAACTGACCCATGGCCACCATTACGAAGCGCGATCTAGTGATCCGGATCAGCAATGAGACAGGATTAACCCAGCAGGAAGTCTTCAACGTCGTCCAGAGCTTCATCGATGAGGTCACCGCGAGTCTGGCCTCCAATGATGATGTGGTGCTGAGAAATTTCGGTGCCTTTCAGGTGATGAAGACGCGACCGAAGATCGGGCGGAATCCGAACAAGCCGGACGCCGCGGTGCCGATTCCCGCGCGGGCGGTGGTGAAGTTCCGGCCCGGAAAAGAGCTCAAAGAGCGGGTCGCCAAAGTGCTGCCCGAACTCTGATCCCCGACGGCACCTTCTTGCCCGGTCACTTTTGACGGATCGCCCCCCGCCGTTCGCGGGGGCTTCTCTCCCGGGGCGGGGAGCGCTGCCTGCGCCCTCAGGAGGAACTCTCAGGAGAGGCCGCCGCTTTCGGAAAGGCCGACAGGTCGCGGGAGCGGAGCGAGCTGCTCTTCCAGCACCCCCTTCGCCTTGGGCCAGGCGATGAGGGCCTCGACGATCATCCAGATCTCCAGGGCGATCGTCGCGATACCGAAAATCGCGAGAGTCCACTGGCCTGTCTCTCTCGCTGTCTGGAGGTAGCCGTCCGGGCCGAAAATACTGAGGGCCATGGCATAGCCCGGCAGAACGAGCATGAAGATCATCGGGATCACAACGAACCACACGGAGAGCTTGCGCCGCCACATCCAGAAAGCGATGACGAGGAAAGCCAACCCGCCGAGGAGTTGGTTCACCGCCCCAAAGAGCGGCCAGAGGATCAGCCCGCCCTTGCCCGCGGTATTCCAGTCCCAGCTTTGTCCGATTTGATCCCCCACCGGCAGTGCCGCGATGATCCCCGCGATCGCCACCGCAAAAACAGTCGCCGCATGTTTGTTGGTGAGGGGTTTGAATTTCACCGCCGCCGCCAGCTCCTGCGTGACATAGCGCTGCAGACGACAGGCCGTGTCCATCGTCGTCGCGGCGAAACTCGCCACAAAAACCCCCATCAGTGCCACCGCAAAAGCGGTGCCCAGCCCCATCGCCTGGAGGAAGTTGGCGCTGCCTTCGACGAAAGCGCCCAGCATCGCGGCCAATCCGCTCGCGCCGTCCCAGCTCCCGTAGCGCGTCGCGTAGGCTGCCGTTCCGCTGAGAACCGCGCCTCCGTCACCGGCGATGCCCAACCCGATTCCCGCCACGCACGAGAGAATCACCAGCACCGCGAGAAAACCCTCGGTCAGCATCGATCCGAAGCCGACAAACTGGGCATCGGTCTCCCGCGCGATCTGCTTGGACGACGTTCCGCTCGAGACCAGACAGTGAAATCCCGAGATCGCTCCGCAGGCGATCGTGATAAAGAGGAAGGGAAACATCCACGGCGCTCCCTCCGGCGAGAGACGCACCGCCGGTGCCACGATTTCCAGCGCGGGTCTCGCACCGCCTTCCACGATCGGCGCCCCGCCGATGAGGCCGGCCACGATCAGTCCGATCACCACCATTCCGAGGGCGCTGAGCAATTGGAGGCTGTTGATGAAATCGCGCGGTTGCAGGAGAACCCACACCGGGAGGACCGAGGCGAGGTAGCTGTAGGCCAGCAAAAAGGCGACCCAATGCATCGTCGGCAAGGCCGCGAGAGTGTTGTTGAGCTCGCCGAGGAAACCGACGTCTCCGTAAATGACCGTCAAATACATCACCCCCAGAGTGATCATCGAGGGGATCAGCAGGTTGACCCCGCGCCGGTGCAGAAAAACCCCGATGAGAATGGCCAGCGGCGTCTGGAAGAGACAAGGAAAGATCGAGGCGGGGTACTGCTTGAAAACCGCCGCGATGACCAGGCCGAAGATCGCCAGCACCATCGTGAGAGCGAGGAAGAGGATGGAGAGAAAAAGGATGCGGGTTCGCGGAGCGAGAACCCGGCCCGCGATGTCTCCGACGGTTTGCCCGCGATTGCGTATGCTGACCACCAGGGAGCCGAAATCATGCACCGCCCCGATCAACACCGAACCCAGCAGCACCCAGATGAGGGCGGGAACCCACCCCCAGATCACCGCGAGCGCCGGTCCCACGACGGGACCCGTCCCCGCGATGGAAGTGAAATGGTGGCCGAAGATGACCGCCTTTTTCGTAGGGACAAAATCCTTGTTGTCATTCAACGCCAGGCTCGGCACCAGCGCATCGGGATCGAGCTTGAAAATCTTCCGCCCCAGCCACTTTCCGTAGGTGTGGTAGGCGATGAGATAGAAGACAAGAGAGCCTACTGCGATGAGGAGCGTTTCCATAAACCTGTGGGTGTGGGATGAAGGTATTTTGTAAAAGTCGCTCGCGATGCTGCCCTCATACAGCTCGAAATGCAATATCAAGTTCGGGCGCAACCCAGTCTGCGACGGGAACTCGGCCACGGGAGTCCCCTTTGCAAAATCGCGTGGAACCCCTTCGCGTCCCCCTCCATTTCTTCCTTGCGGGAATGCACCCTCTGCTTTACAAGTGGCGCTTCCATTCGCCCTGATCGGAGATCATCCAGCCTGTCACCCATCCGCTGAAGAAGTCTATGGCCAAGAAAGTTGCCTCGAAGAAAGCTCCCGCCGCCAAATCGGCCGCGACGAAAAAGGAACCCGTTGGCAAGAAAGCCGCCTCCGCCAAAAAAGCGGCTCCCGCCAAGAAAGCGGCTCCCGCCAAGAAAGCGGCTCCGGCGAAGAAGTCCGCTCCCGCCAAGAAAGCAGCTCCCGCCAAGAAAGCAGCTCCGGCGAAGAAGGGCACCTCCGCCAAGAAAGCCGCTCCGGTGAAGAAGGCCACGCCCGCCAAGAAAGCAGCCCCGGCGAAGAAAGCTGCGCCCGCCAAGAAAGCGGCCCCGGCGAAGAAGGCCGCCCCGGCCAAATCGACTGTCGTGAAAAAGTCCAAGGCCACCGCCCGGACGACATCCACCAAGACCTCCAAACCCGCACCGAAATCGGTCACTCCCGCCAAACCTCCTTTGAAAAAACGCATTGTTGCCAAACGTCGCCCGGTCTTTTCGCACCTGGCTCCCCCCGCGCCCCTCAACCATTCCACCGCGAGCAAAGAAAAACCCAAAAAGCTCTCCGCCGCCTTCCTGAGATCCCAGCGGCAGAAGCTGCTCGATCTCCGCGACACCCTCCTCGACCAGATGTCGGGGGTCACCCGCGACTCCCTCGGGGGTGGCGAGGGAGGGGATTCGTCCGCCTTCGGCATGCATCAGGCCGACGCCGGGAGCGATTCCTACGACCGCGATTTCGCCCTCAGCATTCTTTCCAAAGAACAAAACGCCGTCTACGAGATCGAAGAGGCGCTCCTGCGGATCGAGGCCGGTGACTACGGGAAATGCCAGGGCTCCGGCGAACCCATCCCCATCGCCCGTCTCGAGGCGATGCCCTTCGCCCGCTGCACCGTCGAATATCAGGAAAAACTGGACCAAGAAAACGCCTCGGGGAATTTCCGTTCGCCGGTCACCTCCCTCTTCGGTATCGAGGAAAAAGAGGTCGCCAAGCCATCGGATGACGAGGAGGATTAAAATTATCGTTTGTGATTTCGGAGATTTGTTTTAGAATCCCCGTCCTCGCGAAACACACCTACAAAATTTTACTCCCATGCCCAGAGAAGTCATCGTTCTTGAATGCACCGAGGCCAAAGCAGAAGGCGCCCGCCCGTCCATCTACGTGAGCACGCGCAACAAAAAGAGCCTCCGCACGCCGGGTCGTCTTGAGAAGGTGAAATTCAATCCCTACCTCAAGCGTCGCACCCTTCACCGGGAGAAGCGCTGATTTTTTCTCCGAGCCAAACCTTTTATCACCGTGCCATGGGCCCAAAAACCGAACAGAGAGCCATCAATCTCCGCCGCGCCAACCGACGCATGCCGCGTCGTCGTTTCGACATTCCGCCGGAGAAAGTCCACTACCTGAATCCCGAGTTCCTCCGGAACTTCACCACCGATTCCGGCAAGATCTACGCCCGTCGCACCACCGGTGTGTCCGCCAAACTGCACCGCCGCATCACCCGCGAGATCAAGCGCGCCCGCGCTCTGAACCTCATGTGAGTCATGTCAGCGGCGGGAAATTTCTCGCGAAAATGTTCTCGAAAAAGGGCCGGGTTCATTCCCCGGCCTTTTTTTGTCGCCCTCACGATCCCTCGGGAATCAAGCCCGGCCAATAGTGGGCGTCGGATCCGGGGCGTCGCCCGAAGATCCCCCGGCCCACCCGCACGATGGTGGCGCCTTCCTCGATGGCCATTTCGTAATCGCCCGACATGCCCATGGACAGCTCGGGGAGGAGACCCGCCGCGGTCCGCCCGTCGAGGCGGTCGCGCAAGAGACGGAGCCGCTCGAAGCAGGGCCGCACCCGATCGGGATCCGGGGAGAACAGCGCCAGGGTCATCAAGCCCCGGGGCCGCAGCCTCGGGTAGGCGGGCAGCTCTTCGAGGAACGCCTCCACCTGATCCGGGGCCAGGCCGAACTTGGTCGCTTCCCCCGAGGTGTTGACCTGGATCAGCACGTCGATTTTCCTGTCCTCGAGCCGGAGCCGTTCGTGCAAAGTCCGTGCGAGGCCGAGATTGTCGAGCGCTTGGAATTCGCTCGCGAAACGGGCGACATACTTCGCTTTGTTGCTCTGCAAATGCCCCACCACGCTCCAGCGGATCGGGAGATCCGCCATCGCCGCGGCCTTGGCCCTGGCTTCCTGCACCTTGTTCTCACCCAGTTCCTCCAGCCCCAGCGAGTGGGCGATGCGGAGCACGGACTCCGGCACCGTCTTGGAGACGGGCAGCAAGCGCACCGTCCCGACCGGACGCCGCGCCCGGGCACAGGCCGCCGCGATCCTCTCGCGGACATCGGCGAGATTGTCCGCCAGAAAAGCCGCGGGATCCGAGCTGAACCGCTCTCGCAACAGGTCGGAATCGCTCTCCTCTTCGTTCCGGCGGTCGCTTTTCATGACGGACCTCCGCTTCTCCGCACCACCCCGCCTCCGCGCGAGGGCATCACCACGCGGAGTTTTCCGACCGCTTTGACAACCGCCGCGACCGCCGCCTCGATCTCCTCGCGGGTGGTGAAGCGGGAAAGAGAAAAGCGCACGCTGCCGCGGGCCCGGGCGGAGGAGTGCCCCATTGCGCGGACGATGCGGCTCGGCTTCACCGCCCCGGTGCTGCAGGCCGATCCGGGCGAGCAGCAGACCCCCGCCTCGTCGAGGAGAATGAGAAGCCCCTCGCCATCGACGCCGGGAAAATAGAGATTGCTGGTGTTGGGGAGGCGGTTGTCAGGATCGCCGTTGATCGCCACGTCGGGCAGGGCGGCGAGGACACCCGCTTCCAAGGCATCGCGCAAGGCGGCGATGGCCCCGCTGTCGGCGAGAGAGCGGAGAGCCAGTTCCGCCGCCACTCCGAAGCCGACGATCGCCGGGACGTTTTCCGTTCCCGAGCGGCGTTCGTCCTCCTGGCCGCCCCCGAGGGTCTGCGGTTCGAAGCGGCTGTGGCGGTTCAGGTAGAGGGCACCGATCCCCTTGGGGCCGTGCAGCTTGTGGGCGGAGAGGGAAAGGGCGTGGACCGGTAGGCTCGAGACGTCCACGGGAATTTTCCCCGCCGCCTGGACCGCGTCGCTGTGAAAATACGCGCCGTGCTCCGCCGCGATCTCCGCCGCTTCGGCGAGGGGACTGAGCACTCCGGTTTCGTTGTTTGCCAGGATCAGGCTGGCGATCGCGACCGATCCCTCCGCCAGGGTCGCCCGCCAGGCGGCGAGATCGAGTTGGCCCGCGGAGTCGACAGGGTTGAGTCGCATCTCATACCCTCTCGGCTGCTGGTGTTTGAGGACCTCCTCCACCGCGCTGTGCTCGACGGTGGAACTGAGGAGGGTGCGGTGGTCGGGCCGCAGGGCGAGGGCGGAGCGGATCGCGGTGTTGTTCGACTCGGTCCCGCCGCTGGTGAAAACGATTTCGCCGGATTGTGCGCCGATGAGGGCGGCGACTTGCTCGCGGGCGTGCTCGACGGCCCGGCGCGCCTCGCGACCGAATCGGTATCCGGCCGAGGGATTGCCGTAGCGCTCGTCGAGCCACGGCAGCATGGCCGCGAGCACCTCCGGCGCGAGGCGGGTCGTGGCGTTGTTGTCGAGATAGATCATGAGGGCGACATCCTCACTGTAGACTCACTTCAAAGGACTCGCCGAGAAAATGTCCCAGGGTTTCCCCGACGAGGAAGAGGGAACCGGCCACGAGAGTTTTGCCTCCGTCGCGCCGGGTCGCTTCGATGGCGGGAAGGAGCGCGTCGGACTCCTCGTAGGGGAGTCCGCCTCCTCCCGATTCAACGAGGGCCGAGCGCATTTCTTCGACGGAGAGGCGGCGTTCGGACTTCACCGGGACGAAGGTGACGGCGGAAAGCACCGGCAGCAGCGCCCGCAGAATGCCGGTCACGTCCTTGTTGGCCACCGCTCCGAAAATGAGGTGGGCTTTTTCTCCGGGGCATTCCGTTTCCCAGGTGCGCCGGAGCGTCTCCGCCGCTTCGGGATTGTGGGCACCGTCGAGGTAGAGGTCGCCGTCGATGCACTGGAACCGCCCCGGCCAGCGGGTCGCCTCGAGAGAGTGGCGCAGGCCCTCCTGAGTGAGCCTGTCCCCCTCGATGCGACAAGCCGCCTCCACCGCGAGGGCGGCGTTTTCCCGCTGGTGGGGACCGCGCAGCCCCGTTTTCCATTCCGCCGGGAGCGGGTGGACTTCGATGCAGGGGATGCCGAGGGCGAGGGCGCGGCGACCGATCACGTCGCGGGCGTCGGGAGGCAGGTCCCCGATGAGGACGGGCACGCCGCGTTTGAGAATACCGGCTTTTTCCGCCGCGATGTCACGCAGGGTCGACCCGAGCCATTGCTGGTGGTCGAGGGAGAGCGAGGTGATGACGCTGACATCGGCGTCGATCGCGTTGGTGGCGTCGAGACGGCCGCCCATCCCGGTCTCCAGCACGATGGCCTCGCAGTCCTCGTCGCAGAACCAGCGCGTCGCGAGGGCAAGGCTGATTTCAAAAAAAGTGGGATGCTGCTCCCAATCGGCGACCCGCTCCCGGATGCGGGTGAGAAGAGACGCGGTCGCCGCTTTGGGAATGAGTTCGCCGCTCACTCGGATCCGTTCGCGGTAGGTGACGAGGTGGGGCGAGGTGAAAAGGCCGGTGCGGAGTCCCGCGTCGCGCAGGATGCGCTCGGAGAACGCGCAGACCGATCCCTTGCCGTTGGTCCCGGCGACATGGAGGATTTTCCGTCCGCGCAGGTCCGCTGTGACGCCGGTTTCGCGGAGAAGCCGCGACACATTGTCCAGCCCCAGCTTGATGCCGAAGGTCTGGGTCGAATAGAGCCAGTCGATGGAGTCCCGATAGTTCAAGATTCGGGAATTACGGACAAAAAAAAGCCCTGTCCACGGCAATTCCCGCGGACAGGGCCCGGATGCTAAATGAATGGGTTCTCGAAGGCGCGGATCAGAACGAGAGGCGGGCACCGATGAGGATGGCGTGGCTCGCCGGATTGTCCAGATTGGTCTGCCGGAAGTCGCCGAAGTTGGTGGTGAAGGTCGTCTCGGAGAGAACGAGGTAACGGTACTGGGCGAAGAGGGCGAGGCGCTCGGTGATCGGCATGTCGATCCCCATGATGAGCTGCCAGGCGAAACCGGCGTCCTTGTCGTCGTACTCGATCGTGGCGATGTCGCCCACCATGCTCGTCCAGGCGTAGCCGACGCCACCACCGAAGTAGCCGACCGCTCTGCCGAGGGGCACTTCCTTCAGCATGTTGAACATGACCGATTTGGTGGAAATGCGGAAGTCCGCGGGAAGGATGAAGTTGGTGTAATACAACTGGCCCACATCATTGCTGGTGTAGGAACCCTCCAACTCAAACCGGCTCCCGCCGAAAAGCCCGGAATATTTTCCGATACCACCGCCAGCGGTCCACCCGTTGTCGAGATCGAAGTCGATCGGGACGGCGTAGGGATTGAAGCCGGGGATGCCACCTCCGGTCCAGGCGGCGGGGTAGTCGAAGGCCCCCATCGTGTCCCAGGCCCCGCCGAAGTCGACCCCGCCGTATCCGAAGACGTAGCCCTTGAAAGGCATCGGAGGTGCCTTCGAAATCGGAGACTTCGAACTGAAACGGAAATCCCCGGAGAGGACGGACGACGCCGATGCCAACAGGCAGGACGCAACCAGAACGGTGATGATTCCTTTATTTAGCTTTTCCATAGGGTAAATTAGTCTGAAAATTATAATAATTCAAGAAATAAACGAGAAGTTCAAGAAAATTTTATAATTTTCACTTCCGAAGACTGGCCTTGGAGTCGGAGCGACTGTGGGTAAAATCGAGCTTACAAGCCGACCGATCCGTGGTTTGTTGGCTGTCACACCTTCATGGAGCCATCCCCATCCCTTCCTTCCGCTTTCGGACTGACCCTCGACGACTGGATCGCCTGGGCGGAGAGCCATGGCCAGACCCGCTTCCGGGCAAAACAAATCGTGCAGTGGCTCTATGAAAAGCGGGTGCGGAGCTGGGAGGAAATGACGAATCTGAGCCAAGCCCTCCGCGAGCAGCTTGCGCGGAGTTTTTCTCTCGCCCGCCTCCCCGTGGTGCGGCTCACCGGCTCCGCCGACACCACCCGGAAATTTCTCTTCCGCCTCCATGACGGCCGCCTCGTCGAGACGGTGAAGATCCCGGCGAATGTCCATTTCGACGGCGGACGCAGCGACCGCGTCACCCTGTGCGTCTCCAGTCAGGTCGGCTGCGCTTATGCCTGCCAGTTCTGCGCCAGCGGCCTGGCCGGGTTCACCCGCAACCTCGAGGTCGACGAGATCGTCGGACAAGTCCTCGCGGCCGAGGAGGAGGCGGGGGATACCGTCTGCAACATTGTCTTCATGGGCATGGGCGAACCGCTCGCCAACCTGACCCGACTGACCAAGGCCATCGAGATTCTCAACGCTCCCTGGGGATTGAACATCGGCGCGCGCCACATGACTGTCTCCACCAGCGGCCTCGCCCCGCAGATCGAAAAACTCGCCCTCGTCCCCCTGCAGATCCGCCTCGCGGTCTCCCTCCACGGAGCCACCGACGAGGTGCGCGACAGGATCATGCCGGTGAACAAAAAGTATCCCCTCGCCCGGCTCTTCGAGTCGCTCGAAACCTGGCGTGACCACAAGAAGCAGAAGATCACCTTCGAGTACATTCTCATCGAAGGGCTCAACGATCATCCCGACCAGGCGAAGTTCCTCGCGAAACGGGCCCGCGCGATGGAGGCCAAGGTGAACCTCATCCCCTACAACACCGTCGAGGGATTCGACTGGAAACGGCCCTCCGAGGCCCGGCAGGAGGCTTTCCTCGCCGTTCTCAAAAAAGCCGGGGTCACCGCCACCCTGCGCCGTGAGAAGGGGCACGACATCGACGCCGCCTGCGGCCAATTGCGCCTGCAGGAGGAGACCGCCGCGGGCATCGTCAGCGTCGCGGGGAAGGGGTGAAAAGGGCGCGGCCTCAGCCTTTGAACTGCGCCACCAGCCCGGTCATGGTTTCCTTGGCATCGCCGTAGATCATGCGGGTGTTTTCCCGGAAAAAGAGGCTGTTTTCCAAGCCGGAGAACCCCGTGCCCTTGCCGCGTTTGAGGGCGAAGACGGTGCGGGCCTTGTGCGCGTTGATGATGGGCATGCCGTAGATGGGACTGCTCTCGTCCTCGGCGGCGGCGGGATTGACGACGTCGTTCGCCCCGATCACGATCGCCACGTCGACCGTCTCGATGATGGCGTTGACGTCGTCCATTTCGCAGAGTTGCTCGTAGGGCACGTCGGCTTCGGCGAGGAGCACGTTCATGTGGCCGGGCATGCGTCCGGCGACGGGATGGATCGCGTAGCGGACCTCCGCACCGTTGTCCTCCAGGAGGAAACCCAGTTCTTTCACAGCGTGCTGGGCCTGCGCCACGGCCATGCCGTACCCGGGGATGAAAACGACGGACTGGGCCGCTTCGAGAACGAAGAAGGCGTCTTCCGGGGTGATCGCCTTCATCTCTCCCTCGACGGCGGAGGACTTCCCGGCGGCGGCACCGAAGCTTCCAAAAAGGACGTGGCCGAGAGTGCGGTTCATCGCCTTGCACATGATCACCGTGAGGATGATGCCGGAAGCGCCGACGAGGCATCCGGCCACGATGAGGACGTTGTTGAGGATGACGAATCCCGCCGCCGAGGCCGCGATCCCCGAGAAGCTGTTGAGGAAGGAGATCACCACCGGCATGTCGCCGCCGCCGATGGGGATGACTCCGAGGACCCCAAGGACGAGGGAGAGCGCGATGATGGCGTAGAGCGCCCAGACGGCGTGGGTGGCCACGAAGACGCCGCCCACGACGACGAGGGCAAGGAAAAGGAGCGCGTTGATGGCTTTTTGCCCCGGGAAAGTGAAGGCGGATCCGCTCATTTTCCCGGAAAGTTTCAGGTAGGCGATGAGGCTGCCGGTGAAGGTGATGCCGCCGACGAGAATGGCGAAAATCACCGCGAAAGCCGTGAAGGTCGGGTAGTCCGAGCTGCCGAAATCCCGCTCGCGGGCGAACTCCGACCAACCCACCAGGAGCGATCCCAATCCGCCGAAACCGTTGAAGAGGGCGACCAGCTCGGGCATTCCCGTCATCTGGACGCGCCGCGCCCAGACCACCCCGATGGCGGAACCGATCACGAGACCGGCCCCGATCCAGGTGTAGTCGAGTCCGCTCTCCAGCAGGGTCACGACCACCGCGAGCAGCATTCCGACCGAGGAGACCAGGTTGCCTTTTCGCGCGGTATCGGCCGAGCCGAGCATCTTGATGCCGAGGATGAACAGCACCGAGGCGGCGATGTAGGAAAGATTGATGATGAATTCCATGAGAAAATAGCAGCGTGCGGTCCGGGGCGACGGGCTCCTCCGGCGGGTTCCTTAGCGACCCTTCTTTTTGAACATCCCGAGCATGCGGTCGGTCACGAGGTACCCGCCGACCACGTTGATCGTTGCGAGGATGAGGGCGGCGAAGCCGAGCCAACTGGCGAGTTCGCTCCCGCTCGTGCGGATCGCGACGATGGCACCGACCATGGTGATGCCGGAAATCGCGTTGGTTCCGGACTTCAGCGGCGTGTGGAGCTGACTGGGGACTTTCTGGATCAGTTCGAAGCCGAGAAAGACGGCCATCACAAAAACAAAAACGAGGAGAATGAGTTCCATGGAAAAATGCGGTGGGGCGGGGGAATGAGGCTGCGGTTCAGCTTTGAAAACGTTCGTGGACGATGGCGCCGTCGTGAGTGAGGAGACAACCTTTCTGAATCTCGTTGTTCGGATCGATCCGGACGGTCTTCGCCTCGGCGTCCCAGAAGTGCTCTATCATGTTGGCGAAATTCGCCGCGAGGACCTGGGTGGCGTGTTTGGAGACGCGGCCCTCGAAATTGGCGAGCCCGATCAGGGTGACGCCGTTGTCGGTGACGGTCTCCTCGCCGGGGACGATGCCCTCGACATTGCCGCCGGTCTCGGCGGCGAGATCGACGATGACACTGCCGTGGGCCATGCCCGCAACGACGTCTTTTTTGATGAGGAGGGGAGGTTTGCGTCCGAAAACTTTCGCGGTGGTGATGACCACATCGCTCTGGGCGCAGACTTTGGCCTGAGCCTGGATTTGTTTTTCGAGCTGCTCGGGAGTGAGTTCCCTGGCGTAGCCCTGGTCGGTACCGCCGGTCTCGCCGAGGTCGATGCGGAGAGCCTTGGCACCGAGTGATTCGGCCTGTTCGAGCGCCTCGGCCCGCACGTCGAAGGCGGTCACCCGCGCGCCGAGGCGCTTCGCCGTGGCGATGGCCTGGAGACCGGCCACCCCGATGCCGAGGACGAAGACCTTCGCCGGGGAGATCGTTCCGGCGGGGGTCATCATCATGGGGAAAATCGTGTTCATGCGATTCGCCGCGACGATGACCGAAACGTAGCCGGCCAGGTTCGCCTGCGAGCTGATCGCGTCCATTTTCTGCGCGAGGGTGGTGCGCGGCACCATCTCGAGACTGATCGCACTCACCTTCTGCCCGGCGAACGCAGCGAGGAGATCCTTTTCCTGAAAGGGATCGAGAAAGCTGATGTGAATCGCCCCGGCCTTGAGTTTGGCCACGTCTCCGGCGGCGGGCTTGCGCACGCGGGTGACGAGATCGGCGGAGGCGAGGGCGGCATCGCGGTCCGTCGTGAGCGTGGCACCGGCGGCCGTGTAGGCGGCGTCGGGATGGTCGCAGCGCCCGCCGATTCCCGCCTCCACGTGGACTTCGGCACCGAGGCCGACGAGCTTTTTCACCGCTGCGGGATCGAGCGAGGCTCGCGTTTCGATAGGGTCGGTTTCTTTGGGCGCAAATATCTTCATGCCGGGGAGTCGTCCCCTCGCCGTGTTCGCCAGCGGTCGGGGGCGCTAAGGTAGCAGGACGCCGGGCTCTGTCGACCCCGTTTCTCGGCCTGTTCCGGGGATTTCCCTTTCAGAAATTCAAAGCCCTTCGAGGAGATCGCGGTAGGCCAGGGCGGCGCGGATGATCATCGCGGCGACGAGCAGGAGCATCGCCCAGTAAAAGAGCTTCGGGGTCCACTCGGCCAGCAACTCCATCGCTTCGGCGGCGGATTCGGCGTAGTAGCGGCCCCACTCGGCCAGCTCGCGGTCCAGTTGGCCCGACTCTTCCGCGACGGCCATGCCGCGCGAAAAGTCATCGGGAAACGCCTCCGGCGAGGCATGGAGGGCGGCGGCGAGCGGATCGCCTGCGGCGACGATGCCTGCCCCCCTCGCGGCCGCTTCGCGGAGGAGTCCGCTGCCCGAAGCGCGTCCGGCGCCGTCGAGCGCGTCGCTCATTTTTTTCCCGGCGAGCAGGAAGATCTCGAAAACCTGGGAAAAGCGCTCCATCGCCACGGCGCGGCGCGCGCGTCCCAGCAGCGGCACCCGTCCCAGGATCGCATCGACGAGACCCGAGGTGCGGCCGAGATGGACCAGGAAGATCCCGCCGAGGAGCACGAGGAATATCGCGAGATAGGCCGCGAGGATCCACCCGCCGCTCTGGAGAAATGCCTCGCGGTAGTTTCCGGCGGGGGCGGACCCATCGAGGGAGAAGCTGCGGAAAGCCGTCACCGCGAGGGTGGAGACGGGGATCGCGACGTGGATCAGGACGAGCGGATAGGCGAGGCCCTTGAGGATCTTGCGCCGGGTCCGGTCGATGCGGCGGTAGTATTCCGCGAGGTGGGCGAAACCTTTTTCGAGATGGCCTCCGGCTTCGGACGCGGTCACCACCTCCCGTTCGAGAGCGGAGACCACCGCGCTCGACTCGCCGAGAGCGTCCCCGATCGCGAGACCTTTTTGGATGCCGGTCAGGGTACCCGCGTAGATCTCGCGCTCGGTGCGGGAGAGGCGCGGCTGCCGCAGGAGGGAATCGCAGGCCTTTTCCATCCCCATGCCGGAACGCGCGAACTTTTCCAGATTCGCGTAGAGGCGGCTCCGGGTCTTTGCTGACAATCTCGCCATGGCGCAGTGTGCCATGGCGCGGGGAAAATGGGAAACGCCATTTTCGCCCGAATGGACGCGTGCGCTCTTGCGCTTCTTGACGATGCGCCGGTTCTTGGCGATCAGTGCGGCATGAAACTCAGCAAAACAGCCTTCGGCTCCTGGAGCGGCGGACGCTTCATGCACTTCGGTCAGCGTCTCGAAGAGGAGCGCTGGAAAAATCTCGCCCGCCAGGCCTACGAACAGGGGGTGCGCACTTTCCTCACCTCCGACGTCTACGGGATCGGTCAGGGGGACAAACTCCTCGGCGAGGCGCTGGAGGGATTCGACCGCGAAAGCTACTGTCTTGTCGCGATGATAGGGCACGACATTTACGACGGCGTCCGCGCCGGGGCGAAGGGCTACGCGCGCTTCACCCATCCCGATCTGCGCGGCCCCGACGGCTATGCCGAATACCTCCAGCGCGCCACCCGCGCCTGCGCCGACCGCTGCGGAACCGGCTATTTCGACATCGTCATGCTCCACAACCCCGACTCCATCGGCTACTCCTCTCCGGAGGTGTGGGAGGCGATGGCGACTCTGCGCGAGCACGGCCTCGCCAAGGAAACGGGGATCGCGCCGGGACCGGCCAACGGCTTTGCCATCGACATGGCCTACTGCATCGAGAATTTCCACGAGCACATCACCAAGGCGATGATCATCCTCAATCCCTTGGAACCCTGGCCGGGGCGTTATGTCCTCCCCGTCGCCAATGAGTTCGGCGTCGACATTCTCGCCCGCGTCGTCGACTTCGGCGGCATCTTCCACGACGATGTGAAACCCGGTCACTTTTTCAAAGACGGCGACCACCGCAGCTACCGTCCCGCCGGTTGGATCGAACACGGCAACGAAAAACTAGAACGGATGCGTCCCATCGCCGAAAAACACGGGCTCACCATGCTGCAACTCGCCTGTGTCTGGGATCTCAGTCAGGTGCCGGTGAAGTCCGTCGGTCCGACTTTCATCCAGGAAGCCGGCGAGGACGCCCGCCCCGTCGAAGACAAGGTCGCCGAGTTCGCCGCCCTCCCCGACGTCACCCTCACCCCCGAGGAGGTTCAGCAGATCACCGAAATCGGCAACAACGAGGGCTGCATGGAACTGAAAGGGGCCAGCGTCCGCCACGCGGGCATCGATCCCCAACCCGATCACTGGCCGATGCGGGAGGAACTCGAACCTTTTGCCAGCAAGTGGCACTTGAACCCCGCGTGGTAAAGGCGTTAAGTTCCCCTCCCGGTGGCACGTCCGCCTTTCTCAAAGCCCCGGGTCGCTCCACCCGGGGCTTTTCTTTTCCATGGAGAACCTGACCGACATCCAGAACCAAACCGACTCCCGCAACCTCGCGATCGATCGCGTCGGAGTGAAAAATCTCCGTTATCCCCTGCGGATCCGAGACAAGGCCAACTCCGAGCAGGGCACCGTCGCGACGATCTCCATGGCCGTCGATCTGCCCAAGGAATACAAGGGCACCCACATGAGCCGTTTCGTCGAAGCGCTCAACTCCCACGGCCCCGTCCTCGATGTCCACAGCATTTCCGGCCTCCCCGCGGAGCTGCTGACGCGCCTCGACGCCCAGCGCGCCCACGTCGAGTTCCGCTTCCCCTTCTTCCTCGAAAAGCCCGCCCCGGTCACCGGGAAAAAGGGTATGATGGACTACGAGGTCATTTTCGATGTCGACGCCTCGCGCGAGGAGCAGGACCTCGTCGTCACCGTTCTCGTCCCGGTCACGACCCTCTGCCCGTGCTCCAAGGCGATCAGCGCCCGCGGTGCCCACAACCAGCGCGGCATTGTCACCTACGCGGTCAAGTTCAGCGGCGAACCGATCTGGATCGAAGATCTCATCCGCCTCGTCGAGCGCTGCGCCAGCTGCGAACTCTACAGCATCCTGAAACGGCCCGACGAAAAGCACGTCACCGAGGTCGCCTACGACAATCCCGTCTTTGTCGAAGATCTCGTCCGCAACGTCGCCGCCGCTTCCGACGCCCAAGCCGGAATCGCCTGGTACAAGGTCGAGGCCGAGAATTTCGAATCCATTCACAATCACAACGCCTACGCCGTGATCGAGAAGGAGAGTGGGGGTTAGCTTGTAGCTGTTTAGCTGTTAGCGATTTAGCTTTTGGCCGTAGAGGAATTTGCAAAAATTCCCGCGCTGGTCCTGCGAGCGCGGGGGTTCTGCCGGGGAACATTGGCATGTTCCTTCCACGCTCCACGCGGGGCAGGCGTGCCTCGCGTCTCTGTGTCACGTCTCCGCGTCACGCCGCCAACTCGAGCTTCGGCTCCACCGCCGCGACGATGGGGACATCCTCCCGTCGTTCCCGGTTGTGGAGCACCAGACCGGCGCCGTGACGCTCGAGATCGACGCTCTCGCCGCTCTGCCACCAGGTGACATCGTGATGGCTCCCCTCCGGATCGGCGAGACGCCACAAGCTGCCGTCGTCCAGATGGATGAGTTCATCCCACATGAAACTGAAATTCCTTCGTTTGAGTCGTTTTCTGTTCATGGGAACATATTTGACGCTTTTGTGAGAAGTGTCAACATTTGAACAGTATTTTTTTCACTCTTTTCCGCGCTGCCCGGAAACTCCTTGACGAAACCCTCCCGCCACGGATTCCTTACCCTCTTCCCTTTTCCCCTTCGTCCCATGACAAAAAACGAAACCTCCTGGAAGCGTCGCCATTTTCTCCAGGGATCCCTGATCGGAGCCGGAACCGTCATTTCCTCCACCTCGGAAACCACCGTCGCCGCCGATGCGGCAGCCGACACGCCGGAGATCACCGAGGAGGTGGACGTCCTCGTGGTAGGCGGCGGCACCGCCGGGACCATCGCCGCGATCCAGGCCGGACGCCTCGGTGCGAAAACTCTCCTCGTCGAGCGCAACAGCCAACTCGGTGGCACCATGACGACGGGTGGCGTCGCTTTTCCGGGCCTTTTCGACGCCTGGGGCAAACAGATCATCGCCGGGATCGGATGGGAACTCGTCCGGGAAAGCGTCGAACTCGACGAAGGCGAACTCCCCGATTTCGCCAAGGTTCCCCAGCGTCACTGGCACAATCAGGTCTACACCAACCAGTTCCTCTACGCGATCCTCTGCGAGGAAAAATGCGCCGCCGCCGGGGTGGCGATCGCGTATTACGAATTCCCCCGGTCGGTCACTCGCGTCGGGGAGCGATGGCAGGTGGACTGCGTCGGTTTCGGGACGCAACGCCGGGTTCTCTGCCGCCAGATCGTGGACTGCACCGGCGGGGCCGAAGTCGTCGGACTGCTCGGCTATCCGCGCCTCCGGGAGGAAGAGCGCCAGCCCGGCTCTTTTCTCTACATGCTCGGCGAGGCTCACGAACCCGGTCGCAATCAGATCCACCGCCTCTACGTTCACGGAGCGGACTCGAGCAACTCCCGCACCGCCACCGCCGCGAATCTCGCGGGCCGCCGGTCCATCCTCGAAAAAGTGCGCCGGGAGAAAAAGCGGCTCATGCATCTCCAGCCCGAAACCGGCTTCCGCGAGAGCTATCGCATCGAGGGCGAAACGATGGTCACGGTGCACGACTACACCTCGGGGCGTCACTTCGATGACGCGATTTCCTATGCTTTCTACCCCGTCGACTTGCACACCCGGGAGGGCGTCAAGCCCGCCCCCCTCAAGCCCGGGGTGGTCCCGACGATTCCGCTGCGCGCCCTCGTTCCCAAAGGTAGCCGCGATCTCCTCGTCGCGGGGCGTTGCCTCGGCAGCGACCGCCTCGCCAACTCCGGCCTCCGCGTCCAGGCCTCCTGCATGGGAATGGGCCAGGCCGCCGGAGCCGCCGCCGCCCTTGCCGCCGGAGCCGGGAGCACCCCGCTCGAAGTTCCCCTCGCCGAGCTCCACGCGACGCTGCGCGAACACGGCCAGATCGTGCCCGAGAGAGCATGAGCCAGCGTTTTGTCACCCTGCTGACGGCGACGAGTTTCGTGGTCCTCGCCGTCACCGGAGTGATCGCCTTCGTGGGACCTTTCTCCCTCGCCGTGATCGGGATCCACGCCCTCATGGGATTTGCCTTCGTCGCCTTGGTGGTCCTCCACGTCGCCGCCAGCTCCCGCGCGATGAGCCGTCACCTGCGGAGTTCCGCCCTCTGGACGAGCCTGTCCCTCACCGCCCTCGCCACCGCGATCCTCTGGTGGCAGCCCCAGCCGGTCCGGACAGTGCTCGGCTGGAGCGGAAATCTCGGCCCCGCCCTGGAGCGCTTCGATGTCGGGGAGCGCGGCATGGTTTTCCGCTATAGCCCCGATCCGGCCTATCGGATGATCCTCGAGATCCGCAGCGGGACCTCCTACGATCCCAAAAATCCGCCCCGCCTCGCCATTTGGTTGGAAAACCAGTCGCACTATCACATCAAGACCCTACTCGAGCCGGAGCTCACCGACGGCGAGGAAATGCTGCCTTACTGGGCCTACAAGGTCGCCGGATGGAAAGCCGCCCTCGCGGACGCCGAAAAGCGCGACGCCTCCCTCGATGATCTGGTCGACGCCATTTCCAGTCCCACCGAGAACAGCTCCTTCGATCCGGCCGACTACATCCTGCCGGGAA
This sequence comes from Verrucomicrobiaceae bacterium, assembly GCA_012719225.1. Taxonomy (GTDB): domain Bacteria; phylum Verrucomicrobiota; class Verrucomicrobiia; order Verrucomicrobiales; family DEV007; genus Arctic95D-9. The sequence continues at coordinate 2,213 of JAAYAT010000120.1, read as the reverse complement.
AAACCGAATCCTCCCTGCCCTACCGTTTGCTCATCGAAATCAACCAACCGGGCGACGCCTCCTCCCGAACCGGCGACCAGCCCTCCCTCGTCTACCAGGTCGAGATCGACAACTACGATCCCCGCACCTTCCAGCTCCTCGACCTCGTCGGGTATCCGGTGAAGAAGGAAAACGACGCGGGCGAAATCGAATGGCCCCTCTATTTCGCGGACGAACAATTCGACTCCGCCCTCGATCTGATCGACAGCGCCCTCCTGACGATCGAACGCGGCGCACCGCCGGAAACCCGATCCCGCCGCGAGGAGTGAGCGGCAAGGGAAGGAATGAAATCGTTCCCAACAGAGCGTCTCCCAAGGGAAACGCGCTTCGGGAGGGGACAGGTCATAAATGGGGACAGGTTCATCATTGCCCGTGGGTTCCGCGGTTTCCGGGGACAGGTCAGGTCAGGGGACAGGTCAGCCTCGCCCACGCCCAAGACGACGCGGTGGCCGTCGGTAGAGGGTCCCTCCGTGGTTGAGATCAGGATAACGCGGCAAGTTTTCGGAGTTGATTTGCTTTTTCAGCAGGGCAAGCGTTCACCTTTTCCTTGGCATGAAGTCCCCTTCCTCTCGAATCCTTCCCCGGCTCCTCGCGCTCCTCGTTCTGGGCACTTATTCTTCCGCCATCGCCGCCCAAAGCGAGGCCTTCTCTCCCGGGGATTGGAGCGTGCGATGCTGGAACGGGGATACGCGCCTCTGGAAAGACCGCGGCCTCGCTACCATGACAATCGCGCAAGTGGACGGGGCGACGCGGATCACCAATAGCAGTGGTATTCATCGCCATGCTCATCTCGTCTACGCGAATGGCCTGGAAGGCGACTTCACCTTTACGGTCGAGCTTCGGGGAGGATATGAACTCGGTTTTCTCAATGAGGCGGGCAGAGACGAGATGCTCTACGTGGAATTGGAAGAAAAAAACGGCGCGGGCGTCGGCGGAGAGTTTCACCGCTTCGAGATCAGTCGTCGCGGCACGCGTTTCACGATCCGACGAAACGGACGGGTCCTGCCCATGGTGCATTTCCAATTCGATTACGGCGAGGCCTTTGTCATCACCCTCGCGATCAAAGAAGGCGAAAGCGCGGAAATCCGCTCCGTCACCTTGGAATCCACTCCTTGAGAGCCCCTACGTGATCACATCCCGCTGCAGATCGCGTAGCACGTGCAGACCTTCCCAATCGGCGTCTCTCATCCGGCGGGCACCGGAGTTCCGCTTTTCACTGAACTGACTTCGGTACCGCTCGAACACGCTGTCGACAAAGGCAGCGCTACCGAAGGCGACCCCGTGGGTGAAATAGCGCACCCGATGTCGAATCGCTTGCGACAGGGACAGTTGCCCGCCTCGCGCGTTCTCCGTCGCAACGTCTTCTTCGGAAAATCCGCATTGCGTTTTCCCTGCCGCCGCCTCCGGATCCGCGGTTTCCGCGATCTCGCGAACCTCCCCTTCGTGATACAGCCACAAACGATAGACCCGGCCGGTCGCTGCCCAGTTTTTCTCAAAGTCTTCTCCCGAGACGTGCGGAGAGTTGCGCAGGATTTTTCCCAAACCCATCCTCGCCCGGCGATTGCCTGCCGCCGCCGAGGCGTAGCCACACCATCGGTAGTCTTCCACCTTTTCCACCATTCCGGCGCGAATCGGATTGAGATCGATGTAGGCGGCTATGGTCATGAGAGCTTTCTCATCACCTTCGACCAGCACACTCGTGAAGCGCGTTTCCCAGAGCGTCCCGGTGCGGTCGTTTCGGCGATTGTACCATTGGGAAAAGCGCTGCTTGAGTTCTTTCATGAACACAGAGACATTCCCCATGCGCTCTCGGTAAGGCGCGAGGATTTGCTCTTCCATGCGTTCGCTCCCGCTCCGGTCGGCCCGTGCCAGCATCTCTTTCAGCGAACGCACGGCAGAGGCACCGTAGAGGATGGGCATTCTCCGGAGAAGTGTTTCACGGTCCAGCGTCGCCCGCGCCTCCTCATCGGGCTCTTCGACGAGCAGGTGGAAGTGGTTGCTCATCACCACATACGTGACCACCCGAAGGCCGAGAAACCCCTCCAGCTTGCGCATGATGGCGACAAAATGCTCTTTCTCCGCGTCTCCAAAGATGAAGCGCCGGTCAACGACGCGCGACACACAGTGATAGTAGCTCAGACCCCGACCTCGTATGCGTGCTTGTCTCATGATTT
>JAAYAT010000119.1 GCA_012719225.1 Verrucomicrobiaceae bacterium | reverse complement strand
CACCCAGGCCGAGGCCCTCGCCCTCGCCTCCGCTCTCGAAAACCCCCTGCAGAACCCCATCGAGATCGAATTCTCCAACTTCATCTCCCCCACGATGGGCGATGTGGCAGTCCGTCAGGGGATCACCTCCGGCATCGCGGGTCTCCTCGTGACCCTGATTTTCATCCTCCTCTACTACCGCTTCGCGGGCTTGGTCGCGGTAATCGGACTCTCCGTCGGCGTCCTCGTCATCTTCGGGGCGATGGCACTCTTCCAATTCACCCTGACCCTGCCGGGGATCGCGGGGATCATTCTCTCCATCGGCATGGCGATCGACGCCAACGTCCTCATCTACGAACGATTGCGGGAGGAAACGGCCGAGGGCAAGTCCCTGCGCGCCGCCATCGTGACCGCCTACGAAAAAGCGTTCTCCTCCATCATCGACTCGAACCTCACCACCCTGTTCACCGCGATCATCCTCTATTACGTGGCCGACGGCACGGTCAAGGGCTTCGCCGTGACCCTCATCATCGGGATCTTCGCGACCCTCTTCGGCGCGCTCGTGGTGACGCGGGTCTGTTTCACCTGGATGATGGGCGTCAAGTCCTTCACCAAGATGTCCTTCATGGATTTTTCTCCGAAACGGCACTTCGACTTCCTCTCGGCCGCGAAGCCCTGGTTGATCTTCTCCGTGCTCTCGGTGATCGTCTCGCTCATCGCCGTGCCCCTGATCGACCCCCGCGGCGTCGAGCTCAAGGGCGGCGACTCCATCACCATCCGCACGACCGAAGGTCTCTCGACGGAGAGCATTTTTGACTCCGTCACCCAGCTCGATCTCGGTGCCGAACCCATCATCCAGGAGCAACGTCCCATCGGCGAGGAGGGTTCCTTCTTCCTCGTCCGCACCCCCGAGGACACCGCGGAGGCGGTCATCGCGCATCTGGAAGAGGATTTCGGTATCGAACTCACCGACACCACGGTCAGTTCCGTCGGCTCGGCCGTGGGCAAATCCATGCTCTGGAGTTCGGTCGTCGCCATCTTCCTGGGGATGCTCGCGATCCTCGCGTATGTGACCTACCGCTACGAATTTTCCTTCGCCCTCGGGGTCATCGCCGCCCTCGTCCACGATGTCATCGTCGCCCTCGGTATCGCCACCCTGATGGGACAGGAACTCTCCCTCATCGTCGTGGGTGCCCTGCTCACCATCGCCGGCTATTCGGTCAACGACACCATCGTGATCTTCGACCGGGTCCGCGAAGGACTCGCCACGAAGCGGGGCGAAGTGCGCGACATCATGAACTACGCGCTCAACAAGACCCTCAGCCGAACCATCCTGACCGGTGCCACGACGCTTTTCACGGTGCTGGTGCTGTTGATCTTCGGCGGTCCCGGACTCCGTAGTTTCGCGGTGATCCTGACCATCGGCCTGGTCGCGGGGATCTACTCCACCCTCTTCATCGCCGCCCCCATCACCCTCTGGTGGGCTCGCAAGACCGGCACCAACCTCCGCCGCGAAGTCCTCGACACCGAGCAGTCGAAGGTCGAAGCCTCCGGAGGTGCCGCCGCCCCGCAACTCTGACAGGGAGACCAGAAACAGCTAAACAGCTAAACAGCTAAATCGCTAACAGCTAGAATCTCCACCGGGGTGTGGGCCGCGGTCTTCCCAAAGCCCAAAGGCCCGGCGTATCCTTTTCCGGGGTTTTCCATGACCCGGCCACTTTTTTGGTGTCATCCGGCGGCAAATACGCTTTGATCTGGCAGGACAACACACCCTGTTGCCTTCTTCACCAGACCCTGTCGAGCCCGCCCGCGAGATGACACCAACCCTTTCCCCACCCCCCTCCGCCGAGTCGCTGGCGGTGCGGATGAACGATTTCCCGTCGGGCTTCAGTCCGGTGCTGGTGAAAGAGCTGCGTCAGGGGATGCGGACCCACCTGTTCGTGGGCGCTTTCCTTCTCCTCCAGGTCGTGATGATCTTCAGCCTTTTTCTGGGTGTTTCTTCGCGTCACGGGCCCGACGCGGCGAATGGCTTTTTCTGGTTTTTCATCGTGGCGATGCTGCTGGTGGTGCAACCGCTCCGCGGATTCAACTCCCTCAGCGACGAGTATCTGCGGAACACGATGGACCTGATCCAACTCACCCGGCTGGACAGTTGGCGCATCACTCTGGGCAAATGGACCGCGCTCAACGCCCAGAGCCTGCTGTTTCTCACCGGGGTGCTGCCCTACTTGGTGATGCGGTATTTTCTCGGGAACGTGAATTTCGTCGTCGATCTCGTCGCCCTCGGGATGGTCGGTCTCGGCTCCGCCCTCGCCAGTGCGATCACGGTGGGTTGCTCGGCGTTCCGGTTCACGATTCTCCGGGGGCTGTTCGTGCTCGGCTTCGCGTTCGGATTCAGCGGACTCTTCGGTTTCTTGCAAAGCACCCTTTTCGCCTCGGGCCTGAGCGGGAGCGGCACGCTCTGGCAACTCGGTCTCATCGCGCTCTCGCTGGTCTATGGCTGCTTCTTTTTCCTCTCCTTCGGCGCGAGCCGCATCGCCTCGCTCTCGGAGAACCTCGCGACGCGCAAACGGGTCGTGGCCCTGGGCTTCGCGCTCCTCGTCCTGAGCCTGGGTCTGGCCGGGATCGAGGAGGAATGGGTCATCGTGGTGAGCGCGATCGTCCTCGGCCTCGCCGCGATCGACGCGCTGACCGAACCCGTCCCGATCTATTCCCGCGTCCTGATCCCGTTCCGGAAAAATGTCATCACTCGTCTCGCCGCGCGCTTTTTTGCCCCCGGTTGGATCAGCGGGATCGGATTTTTCTTTCTCTGCGCGGCGCTATGGGCCGTCGCGCTGCACGGCGACGATTTCTTCTTTATTGGAAAATTTACCGCGAAATTCGGACCCAGAGCGTCGAATTTCCATCCGGGACAGGTTTTCCTCTTTCTCTCGATGATCAATCTGCTGCTCTTCCCGCTGCTCCTCATCCACCTCTTCTTCCGCAAGCGGGTTTCGGGAAATTTCACTCTTGCGCTCTACGTTTTCGTCCAGTGTGTCCTGCTCTTTCTGACGACCATGATCGTACCGCTCGCCACCACGGTGGTGAGATCCGAGGCCGTGATCTACACCCTCGTGCCCCTGCCCTCGGTCCTCATCGTCGCCCACCAGAGCGGCCACGTGGACGAGCCCCGCTACCTGGTCGTGGCCCTGGCGACGACTTTTTTCAGCGTGGTCGTCCCCCTGCTGCGGCAGCGCCAGGCCTGCGCCCGGTTCCGACTTCATCTCAAACATCCCTGACCCGTGCCCCTCCCGATCGACAGCCAGGTTCTCGACGCTCTCGCGGGCCGGGCGCGCACTCACGCGGAGCGCTTTTTCCTGCCGCTGCGGGAGCACCACTGGCGCGGCAACGCGGGGGACTACGTCGGCGGCGGGATCGGGAGTTCCCTCGATTTCCAGGACCACCGCACCTACCTGCCCGGCGACGATCCGCGACACATCAACTGGCAGGCCTACGCGCGCACCGGCGAGTATTCGCTGAAACTCTACCGCGAGGAGGTCCAGCCCATCGTCGAGATCCTCTTCGATGTCTCGGGGTCGATGTTCATCGAGCCTGACAAGGCAACGCGCGCGCTCGAGCTGTTTTATTTCGCCCGGGCGGCCGGAGAAAAATCGGGGGCGGCGACTGGGGCGATTCTCGTGAAAGGGGATCATTGGAAGCCGCTCGAATCGGACGCGGTTTTCAGTCACCGCTGGCAGGATTTCGCCAGTGCGCTGCCCGACACCGCGGCGTCGGCTCCTCCGAATCTCGCCGCGGTGCCGCTCCGCGCCCGCTCCCTCCGCGTCTTCATCAGCGATCTCCTTTTTCCGAGCGACCCCGAATCCCTCCTCCGCGCTCTACAGCGCGGTGCCGGAAAGGCCATCGTGCTGGCCCCTTTTTCCCCGGCCGAATCCGATCCCGACTGGTCGGGGAACTATGCATTTATCGACAGCGAGAGCGGCGACCGCCACGACCGGCGCATCCATCCGGCCCTGCTGCGTCGTTATCTCGACGCCTACCGGGATCATTTCGCCCGGTGGAAGGCCGCCTCGCTGCGGGTGCGCACTCCTCTTGCCCGCGTCCCCGCCGCGACGAATTTTGAGAAAGCCCTGCAGCTCGAAGCCCTCTCCGCCGGAGCCCTCCAACCGGGGTGAACCGCCTCTCCTCGCCTATTCTTTTCATGCCCGTCCTCTTCGCCAATCCCCTCGGTTTCTGGGCCTTGCTCGGCATCCCGGCGGTGCTGCTGATTCATTTTCTGCAACGCGAATCGCGGCGGCTCCCGGTGAGCACCCTCTTCCTCCTCGAACGCATCGACCGCGAGAGCGTGCAGGGGCGCACCTTCGACCGGCTGAGACAATCCCTCCCCCTTTGGTTGCAATTGCTCGGGGTTCTGCTGCTGACCTGGCTGCTGACCGAACCGCGCTGGACGAGCGCCCGATCGGTCCAGCGGGTCGTCCTCGTGCTGGACCATTCCGCCTCGATGGGGGCCTTTCAGGAGGAGCTCACCGCCGCGCTGCGCCGCGAGATTCCGCCGCTCACGACTCTCGTCGGGACGACGGAATACACCCTGATCGAGTCCACGCTCACCGGGGCGAATCTCTACCGGGGCACCTCCTTTGAAGATCTGATCGCGGCGCTCGGGGACTGGACTCCCGCGGCCGGAGCCCATTCCGCCGAAGAGGCCCTGCGGGTCGGACGCAGCCTGGCGGGAGCGGAGGGCACCCTGGTTTTTATCACGGACCATCCCCTGACCGAGGTCCCTTTCGGCGCGGCCCTGCTCAGTGTGGGGAGCGAAGTGGAAAACGTCGGATTCGCGGGGCTCCGCGTGCTCGAAGAGGAAGGCGTCGCGACCTGGCGGGCGACCCTGCGGAACTACGCGAAATCTCCGCAGGTACGGAACTGGTTTCTCGCCTCGGACGGACGGCGCACGGAGGCCCGCCGGATCGCCCTCGCCCCCGGCGAGACGCGCGTCCTGCAGGGGGAGTTTCCCGACGGCGGGGACAAATTCCAACTCGTCCTCGAACCGGACCGTTTTTCCCGCGACGACACTCTCCACGTGGTGCGTCCGGTGCCGAAACAGCTCCTCGTCTCGCGAACCGGTGCCGATCATGTTGAAGATCTCGTCGCCGGACTTCTCACCAGTCTCGACCATACCGCCCCCTCGAAGGACGGGGAGACACCCGACCTCGTCTTCGCCACCTACAATCCGCTCCAGCCCGCTCCCCTGCCACCGGTCGCGGTGGTGTTCCTGAATCAGGAGGTGGTCCCGAAGCAGTTTTTCAACGGGCCGCTCGTCGCGGCCAATGATCCCCTTGTCGACGATCTCAACTGGCAAGGGCTGATTGCGCGATCCACGCCCTCGATTCCACTGGCGGAGGGAGAAAACGTGCTCCTCTGGCAAGGCGAGCGCCCCCTCATCCTCCTGCGCGACAAGGGCGAGCGCGAGCAGCTTGTCTTCAACTTCGACGTCGTCTCTTCGAATGCCCCGCGCCTCCCCGCCTTTGTCATTCTAGTGCATCGCTTTCTGAATCGAATCCGAAACGCGAAGGTGGGCCTGGAATCCCTCAACACGGAGCTGCGCCAGCCGCTCCGGATCGCCCACGACTCGACGACCGCCGCTCCGTCCCTCACCCTCGTCACTTCGCAAGGACGCCTCACGATCGCCCCCGACAAGACCCGCTATCTTCGCGCTCCCGAAGAACCGGGCTTTTTCGAGGTTTTCCAGGGGAACACCCCGCTCCTGATCGCCTCGGCCAACTTCGCCGATACGAGGGAAGCGGATTTTACGACGGCCACGTCGTTCTCGGAAATCGGCACTCTCCCCGCGAAGATCACCGAGCGCCGCACCGTCCCCGATCCCGCCTGGCAGCTCTGGCTAATGGCCTTCACCGCGATCGCTTTATTCTGCTGGCATTCTCAGAACCGTCCGACAAAATCCGGGTGGGAAAAAAGGCGGCCTGAACGGACGGAAGCGGAAGCAAACGTACGCCGGAAAATCCGCTGGCGCGTTCCGCCACGTCGGCGAGGAACGGAAGCGAGCCACCGCGGGAGTAGCGGGGAACGTTGGCACGTTCCGCTACGTCTCACGAGGTAGCGGAACATGCCAATGTTCCTTCGAGTCGGCTTTAGTGGAAGTGTCCCGTTCGATTCCGTACCGTTGGTCAGATAACGAATTTCGAATTTTACAAAATCCCAGGAGACGGTCGGGTTTGAAATATTCGTGCGAAGGAAGCGGGGGTCGAGAGGAAATTCCCATAAGTTCGAGGATTTGCGGGAACACAAAATGACGAGGAACGAGGGGAAGTTGGCGCAGGATCCCCGTTTTCCGTAGGCGGGAGGATAAGTCCGGCAGACGCTTGACCGTAAGCGTCTCACCGGGCCCCTCTGGCGGCGGCGATATTTATCCGCGAAGGTTCGGGATGAACCAGCGAAAATCTCCCGACCAGTGGTGCGCGATCCTCGCGGACTACGAGCGCAGCGGCCTCAGCCAGGCGGACTTCTGTCGCCGCCACCGCCTTGCCCTCTCCACCT
>JAAYAT010000118.1 GCA_012719225.1 Verrucomicrobiaceae bacterium | reverse complement strand
GACATGACCAATGTGAACTGCGAACTCCGCCCGGTCACGACGGTGAGTCCGCAGAGCCTGCTGATGATGAACAATCTCGGGATCCGCGAGTTCGCCCAGTATTTCGCGGAGCGCCTTTTGAAAGAAAGTTCCGACGTCGGCAAACAAGTCGATCTGGCTTGGAAACTGGCCTACGGACGCGCCCCCCGGCCCGACGAACGCGCCGCGGCGGTGGAGTTCCTCTCCCTCCAGACCGCCCATTACACCGAGCACCCCGCCAAGGTGGAGCGCGTCACCGGTCCCGCTCCCACCGAAAACGCCGCTCCGGAACTGCTCGCTCTCACCGCGATGGGGCACGCCCTCATGAGCGCCAACGAATTCCTTTACCTCGACTGATCATGTATTCCCGCCGCGATTTCCTCAACAAAAGCTACGGTCTCGGAGCGATCGCTCTCGCGACCCTGATGAAAGAACAGGGGCTCCTCGCCAATCCCGCCCTGTCCGGAACGGAGCCGCAGACCTACGACCTGCTTCCCAAGGCACCGCGTGGTTTCGGCAAGGCCAAGGCGATGATCTCCATGTTCATGCAGGGCGGTCCGAGCCACATCGATCTCTTCGACCCCAAACCCGAGCTCGACCGCCTCGACGGCAAGGATTTTCCCGGCGAGATCAAATACGACGACGCCGCCGGAGCCAGCCGCGAGGTCATGGGATCACCGTGGAAATTCACCAAACACGGGCAATCGGGGATGGACTTCAGCGAACTCGTCCCGAACATGGCGGGTATCGCCGACGAGATCACGATGATCCGCTCGATGCACACCGGGGTGAACAACCACGGGCAATCCATCAACGCGCTGATCAACGGATCCATCCTGACCGGACGCCCCACTCTGGGGAGTTGGCTGACCTACGGTCTCGGCTCGGAGAACCAGAATCTCCCCGCCTACGTGGCTCTCACCGACCCCCGCGGATTGCCCGTGCTCGGCGTCGACAACTTCACCAACGGCTGGCTGCCCTCGGTCTACCAAGGTACCGCGATCCGTCCGAAGGAACCCCGCATCCTCAACCTCGATCCGCCCATGTCGCTGAAAGGGGAGGCCCAAAAGAGATACCTCAATTTTGTGGATCGCCTCAACCGCGGACACCTTGAGGAGCGCCTCGGCGAGAGTGAACTGGAGGCCCGCATCCAGAGTTTCGAACTCGCCGCCCGCATGCAGGTCGCGGCGAAGGAGGCCCTCGACATCAGCGGGGAGAGCGAAGCCACCCTGCGCATGTATGGGATCGACAAGAAAGAGACCGAGGACTTCGGAACCCGTTGTCTTCTCGCCCGTCGCCTCGTCGAGCGCGGGGTGCGGTTTGTCTCCGTTTTCACCGGGAACCAGACCTGGGACAACCATTCCAAAATCATCACGAGCCTGCCGGCGGCCTGCCGCTACGTCGACCAACCGGCGGCGGCGCTCGTCCTCGATCTCAAGCAGCGCGGATTGCTCGACAGCACCGTGGTGCATTGGGGCGGGGAAATGGGACGCCTCCCCGTGATCCAGAACCGTGCCGGAGCACCGCGCGGGGACCGCAAGGGCGTCGGACGCGACCACAACACCTACGGCTTCAGCATGTGGGTCGCCGGTGGCGGATTCAAAGCGGGCTACACCCACGGCGCCACCGACGAATTCGGGCACTATGCGGTGGAGGATGTCGTCAACCACTACGACTACCACGCCACCCTGCTGCATCTCTTCGGACTCGATGCGAGGACCCTGGTCTACAACCGCAACGGTGCGCCCCAATCGCTCGTCACCAACGAACAGGCCAAGGTGGTCGACAAACTCATCGCGTGACCGCTGGCTAGCTATTTAGCTTTTAGCTGTTTAGCTATTTAGCAATGCCCATGTTACGTAAGTGGTGGCGAAGAAACGCGGGCCGCGAAAGTTATCGCGACTCCTCCCGGGACTCGGCGGGGGGCGTTGGTGGCTCGGCCGGGGTGGAGATTTTGAGACCCACGATCCCGGCGACGATCAGTGCCACGCTGATCATGCGAGCGGGGTTGGCCGATTCGCCGAACAAGAAGATCCCGAGCAGCACGGTTCCCACCGCGCCGACGCCCACCCAAACCGCGTAGGCCGACCCGACCGGGAGCGATTTCATCGCCACTCCGAGCAGGAAAAGGCTCACCACCATGGACGCGATCGTTCCCAGAGTGGGCCAGAGGCGGGTGAATCCCTCCGTATATTTCAGCCCGACGGCCCATCCCACTTCAAAGAAACCCGCGATCGTAAGAATTAACCAAGCCATTCCCTCTATCAAAACAAAAAATCCGGGGTCGTCCCCGATGGATTTGGGAGCGGTGAGGTCGTCCTCACGTCCGTGTCGTCGGCCCCTCGTAGCCCTCGGTCGGTCCGTGCCGACGGGTCGGGCTGGTTGGCGCAGTGAGCGTCACTCTGGCCTTCACTGGGAAAAAAATCAAGAGCGATGTCCGGCCGGTCGGAGTCCTCTCGCGTCCGGATCACGGGCCGGGGAAACCGAGTTCTTTTTTCAGGTCCGCCGGCGAGATGCCGGATTCGCGGAGAGAACGGAGCGTGATGGCGCGGTCGCGTTTGGCGAGGCGTCGGCCCTCGGGGTCGGTCAGGAGCGGGTGGTGATGGTAGGTGGGAACGGGATACCCCAAGAGCGCTTGGAGGAGACGGTGCAGGTGGGTGGCCTCGAAGAGATCGACCCCGCGAACGATGTCGGTGATGCCCTGGAGGGCGTCGTCGTGGACGACCGCGAGATGGTAGCTGGTGCCGATGTCCTTGCGGACGAGGACGACGTCCCCGAGACGCTCAGGGCGGGCGATCTGTGGTCCTTCGAGGGCATCGTCCCAGACGAGATCGGTTCCGGTGAGGGCGAGCGCTGCGGCGAGATCGAGGCGGAGCGCGTGGGGTTCACCGGCGGCGAGGCGGGCGGCGCGTTCGTCGCCGGAGAGGTGGCGGCAGAGACCCGGGTAGAGCGGACCCTCGCTGCCGTGGGGTGCCTGACCGGCTCGCTCGATCTCCCGGAGGATATCGCGACGGGTGCAGAAACAGGGATAGAGCAGTCCGCGCTCGGCGAGGGAGCGGGCCGCGGCGGCGTAGTCGTCGCGATGTTCGCTCTGATGGCGCACAGGCGTTTCCCACTCCAGCCCGAGCCAGACGAGATCGTCGAAGATCCCGAGTGTCTTTTCCGAGGAGCAGCGGGTCGGGTCGATGTCCTCGATGCGGAGGAGAAAGCGTCCGCCCCGCTCGCGGGCGAAGCCATGGGCGAGCCAGGCCGAGTAGGCGTGGCCCTTGTGGAGCGATCCGGTCGGACTGGGGGCGAAGCGGGTGACGGGCATGGTAGGGAGTAAAAGGTGAAAAGGTAAAAAGTGAAAGGAGAACCCTGAATACCTCAACCCCTGAATCCCTGAAAACCTCATCAGAGCTACCGCGCTTACGCGACGCTACCCGTTTGACCGGCATTCCGCCACGGGCCAAAGTCTTCGTATGTTCTCTGCCCTTCGAATGAATCCTTTCGCCTCCTCTCGCACCGTCCCGGCACTTGAGAGGGTCGGGTCCTCCCTTTTACTCTGTTTGTTCGCGGCGCTGGCTCTGGGTGGCCCGGGTTGGCTCGCGGCGGAGGAATCGCCCGACCCGGCGGATGCCGCGAAGGCCGAGGCGAAATTGCTTTCGGGGATACGCCAACTGACCTTCGAAGGCTTGCGGGCGGGGGAGGGGTATTTCTCCGCCGATGGGAAAAAAATGGTTTTCCAAAGTGAGCGCGAAGAGGGCAACCCGTTCTATCAGATTTACCAACTGGACCTGGAGACGGGGGATACGGAGAAAATCTCGCCCGGCCACGGCAAGACGACCTGTGCCTGGATCCACCCGGACGGAAAGCGAGTCCTCTTCGCCTCGACCCATGAGAACACGGAGTCGAAGGCCCAGCAGGAGACCGAATACGCCGAACGGGAATCGGGCAAGGCGCGCAAGTATTCCTGGGACTACGACGCGGAGTTCGAGATCTACGAGACGGTCATCGGGTCGGGTGTCTACAAAAACCTGACCAATACCAAAGGCTACGACGCCGAAGGGGCCTATTCGCCCAACGGAAGCAAAATCGTCTTCGCCTCGAATCGCCAGGCCTACGACGGCTCGATGAGCGAGGAGGATCAGAAGGCCTTCAAACTGGACAAGAAATTTCCCATGGAGATCTACCTCGCGGACGCGGACGGATCGAATGTGAAGCGGCTCACCCATAGCGACGGCTACGACGGCGGTCCTTTTTTCAGCGCCGATGGCACCCAGATCTGCTGGCGTCGCTTTGACCGCAAGGGCCTCACCGCAGAGGTCTTCACGATGAACCTCGACGGCAGTGGGGAGCGGCAGGTGACCCGGCTCGGAGCGATGTCTTGGGCACCCTATTTTCATCCGAGCGGCGAGTATCTGATCTTCACGACCAACAAGCACGGCTTCGACAATTTCGAACTCTATCTCGTCGATGCGAAGGGAGAAAAAGAGCCCGTCCGGGTCACCCACACGGCGGGTTTCGACGGTCTCCCGACCTTTTCCCCCGACGGAAAAGTCCTGTCGTGGACGAGCAACCGCACTCCCGGAGGCCAATCGCAGATTTTCCTCGCGAACTGGGATCACGAGGCCGCTCTCTCGATGCTGAAGGACGGTGGGGCGGCGAAGGACGCCACGAAAGCGGCTCCGACAAAGGACGAACCGGTCCCGGCGGCGGCTCGTTTCGAGACCGAACCGGCGATCCGGGAGGACGACCTCCGCAAACATCTCGAATATCTCGCCTCGGAGGAATTGCAGGGACGGCTCACCGGGACTCCGGGCGAAGTCGCGGCGACGGAGCATGTCGCCTCGTTTTTCAAAAAATGGGGGCTGCAACCGGGCGGGGACAATGGCAGCTATTTCCAATCCTTTGATTTCACCGCCGGGGTCGCCGTGGGGAAAGACAACGAGATGTCGCTCACCCTGGGCGGGGAGACGCTCGCTCCGGTGGTCGAGCAGGACTGGCGTCCGGTGTCGTTTTCCAAGACCGGCCCGCTCGAAGACGCCGGGATCGTGTTCGCGGGCTACGGTATCGAGGTCCCGGACGGGGAAGGCGGGGAGTCCTACACCAACTATTTCCACCTCGATGTGAAAGGCAAGTGGGTCATGGTGCTGCGTTACACTCCGGAGGATGTCCCGAAGGAAACGCGCGAGGAGATGCAGCGCTACTCCCGCCTGCGGCACAAGGCGACCCTGGCCCGCCGCAAGTTCGCCGCCGGAATCATCTTCGTGTCAGGACCGAAAGCGAAGGTGGAGGAGGATCTCGTGCCGATGCGGTTCGACGCCTCGCTGGCCGACTCGGGCATTCCCGCGATCAGCATGAGCACCCAACTGGCGGCGAAGCTCGTGGCGAGGGCGGGCAAGGACCTCGGTGAGCTGCACGCCGCGCTCGACAAAGGGGAGATGGTCGAGGGGTTCGAGATTCCCGACGCCCGTCTCACCGCGGTGATCGATGTCGATCAGGAGAAAAAGCAGGGACGCAATGTCATCGGGGTGCTCTCGGCGGAGCAGAGCGGTCCGCATCCGAATCCGGCGGTGATGATAGGCGCGCACATCGACCACCTCGGCAGTGAGGCGGGACCCGGTTCCCTCGCCAAGGAGGATGAAAAGGACCAGATCCACTACGGGGCCGATGACAACGCTTCGGGGGTATCCGGTCTCCTCGAGATCGCCGAATACCTCGCCGACCTGCGCACCCAGGGGAAGCTCGATCTGAAACGCGACGTCGTTTTCGCGGCCTGGTCGGGCGAAGAGATCGGCCTGCTCGGCTCGTCGCATTTTGTCCGTACCCTCGCCCGGGACACGCTCGGGGATGAAAACGCACCCCTCGGTCTGCTCCTTTCGTCCTATTTGAATATGGATATGATAGGGCGACTCAAGGACGCTCTCGTGCTACAGGGAATCGGATCGAGTGACTACTGGCGCGGGGCGATCGAGAGACGCAACGCCCCCATCGGGCTGCCCATCACCATACAGACCGACACCTATCTGCCGACCGATGCGACGAATTTTTACCTGAGAAAAGTCCCCATTCTCAGTGCGTTCACCGGTGCCCACGAGGACTACCACACCCCGCGCGACACCCCCGACAAGGTGAATTACGAGGGTGCGGTTAAGATCGCGAAGTTGATGGGACTCATCGCCCGCGGTCTCGCGCTCGATTCCGAGGCCCCCGCCTACGTGAAGGTCGATCCGCCGAAAAATCGCGGGGCGCGGGGCTTCCGCGTCTACCTCGGCACGATCCCCGACTACAGCCAGGGGGACATCAAAGGAGTGAAGCTGAGCGGGGTGTCAGAGAAAGGCCCCGCCGGTGTCGCCGGCGTGAAAGGCGGAGACACCATCATCGCTTTGGGGGACAAAAAGATCCTCAATATCTACGACTACACCGATGCCATGGCCGACCTCAAGGTCGGGGAGGAAACCACCATCACGGTCCAGCGCGGCGAGGAAGAACTGACCCTGAAACTCATCCCCGGTTCGCGGGACTAGGAGCCCGTCGAACTTGTCCTCTCTGGACATCGCGGTGCGGCGGTGACACATTGGCCCCATGCGATTCCTGCTTCTTCTCTCTGTGTCCTGCACCTGGCTTTTGGTAGGTGGCCTCGCCGCGAACGACAAGGCCGCCGTGGTTCTGGAAACGCCGGGACTGGTGGCGTTTTGGGATTTTCAGGAGGAAGCCGGTAGCCCCCGCCTTTCCCGGGGAGGCGGGCAGGTCTATGCCCTGAAGGAGCAAGGGGGAACCGTGGAGCGAGCGGAGGGCGGGGTCTTCGGTCCCTATGCGGCGAGGATCGCCCGGGGCCAATGGCTGATGGTGCCGCGTCAGGAACTGGGCGAACTGGACATCCACGGCAAGGAGGCGCGGGTGACGGTGATCGCGTGGATCAAGCGCCGCGACCGACAGGCCTGGCAGGCCCTGGCCGGGATCTGGGACGAAACGCACAAGAAGCGTCAGTACTGTCTCTTTCTCTATGGCACCACCGCGACGCGGGCGGACGAGATGAAACGCTACCCGGTGCGGGATCGCATCCACGGCCACGTTTCGGCGGTGGGCGGTCCGACCGCCGGGGAGAAGTACTGTATCACCTACGCCACCGGAGCGACGGAAATTGGATTCGACGCGTGGCACTGCGTGGCGATGACTTACGACGGCGCATCGTCGCGGGTCTACGTGGACGGTAAGCTCGACGCCTGGGAGCATCGCAATCCGTTTCCCTATACCGAAGGACTCTTCGAGGGTGGCGAGGACGGGGCCGACTTCACCGTGGGTGCGGTGCATCGAGGCGGGGAATGGGGCAATTTTTTCGGGGGGGACATGGGCGGGGTCGCCGTCTACCGTCGCGCCCTCGGCGAGGCGGAACTGCGTACCATCGCGCGGGGAACGCTGCGACGGTGAGTTCGCTGCGGAGAGGGCGGATCGTTTTTCCCCGCCCGCCGGATGTGTTGCCCGGAGAACCGTCGTAGCCGGTTCCGGACGACGGGGCGGCACAAACCAAGCCCGTCGAGGCGGCAAAGGAGTGGAACTGAGTCGCGAAGAGGTCCTGTGATTGGAGATTACAGGAATTGCCGCGCCAAATATATTTGTTCGATCTTGTAGTATAATCTCGACACGAGATCAAATTTTCGATTCAAATGAGCAAAATTCCTCAGTTCTGGTTTTCTCGTAGCTCCACCCCTCGGCTTTATGCGCTCTCGTCGCTCTGCTCGTGTCGGTTTTGTTCGCCCTCTGCGTCGCTGTCTTTTTCTAAAGCAGCTCACCCTGATCAGCCTGATGCCGGGATTGGTTTTCACCGGAAATCCGGTCCTGGCCAATCCACAGGGAGGGAACATCATTCACGGAGATGTCTCCATCGGAGCGGGGATCGGCGGCAACCTGCAAATCCTACAGAACAGCCCCAACGCGATCATCAACTGGGACAGCTTCTCCATCGCCGCAGGTGAGCTGACCCAATTCCGTCAGCCTGGCAGCAGCGCCGCCGTTCTCAACCGCGTCACCGGAGGAAACCCCAGTGCGATCCACGGTGCTCTCAAGGCCAACGGCAATGTCTTCGTGATCAATCCCAACGGCATTCTCGTGGGACCGAGCGGAACCATCGACGTCCACGGCTTGGTTCTCTCGACTCTGGATGTCGATGACGGGGAGTTCCTCGCCGGAGGCGACATGACTTTCAAAGGCGTCGGAGAAAACGTGACCAACATGGGGCGGATCAATGGGATCGGCGGCGATGTGTTTCTGATCGGTCGCACCGTGACCAACAGCGGGTCGATCCGCGCGGCCAACGGCACGGTGGGCCTTGCGGCGGGGGAGGAAGTGCTCCTGACGGCGAAGGGCAACAAGGGTGAACGTCTTTTCGTTAGGGCGAAGGGTTCCGGGGTGAGCGGGACCGGCATTCTCAACGACGGGACCATCGAAGGGGCTGCCGTGGAGTTGAAAGCGCACGGAAATATGTATGCCCTTGCGATCAACAACAAGGGATCGATTCGGGCGACGGGAGCGGTCAACGCGGGCGGTAAGGTGTATCTGCGAGGTGCGGGCGGAACGATCCACAACAACGGTTCGATCCGGGCGAGCGGGCCGGGCATGGGAAGCGGCGGTCGCGTTCTCATCGAAGCGGCCTACGCCAAAGTGGACGGGATGATGCGGGCGGAAGGCGGTCATGTTAGGGTTGCTGGAACGGACAAAGTCGAGTTGGGCGGGAGCATCGACGTGACCACTCCGCTGGGTCGCGGCGGGGATGTGGTGGTCGAGGCAAAAGAGATCGAGGTCGGGAGCACCGCCGTGGTGGACGCCTCGGGAGCGACCGGAGGCGGTGGTGTCAGGATAGGAGGCGGCTTCCAGGGGCGCGACGCCACGATTCAAAACGCGGATCATGTTGTCATCGGCGACGGAGCGGTCTTGCGGGCGGACGCGACGGCAAGCGGCGACGGAGGGAACGTCATCGTGTGGTCGGACGGGGACACGCTTTTCCAGGGCGAACTCTCGGCGGGTTCGCGCAACTCGGCCACGGCGGCGACGGCAGCATCGGAGCGAAAACCGGCGATCTCTTCTTCACCGCGGCTGAAATCACCCTCTCGGGCGGCACCGGGGCCCGCTCGGGTGCCCGGATCGGCCACGGAGGACGCGGCGGTGCCGGGGAGGTGATCGGCGCGATAGGTCTCACGGCCACGGCGGGCGATATCCGCGCCGTCGCCACCAGCGGAAATGTGTCCAGCGTCCAGATCGGTCACGGAGGCAGGGACTACCTCGGCAATGTGGTGGATCAGGCCATCAGCGTCGCGGCCACCGGCGACATTTTCCTGGTCGGCGGGACCCAGGTGCAGTCCTCCTCCCTCATCGGTCACGGAGGCGGCGGAGCTTCGGGCGGCGACATATCCGGGGAAATCCTCCTCGCCGCCGACGGCGACCTCGCGGTGTGGGGCGGCGGCGGATTCCTCTCCTTCGCCCAGGTCGGACATGGCGGCGCTCTCGCCACCTCAACATTCTCGGGGAATATCGGGATCGTGACGGGCGGCGACGTTTCGGTTCTCGCCCCCACCTCCGCCGCGAGCGGGGCCTATGCCAAAATCGGGCACGGAGACGATATGAGAGGCGCTCTCGCCGCCATCGGAGGAACCGGGACCCGCCTCGGTGACGTCGAAATCGCCGCCGCCGGAGGCATCACCCTGACAGAGGCCCTCCTGGGGCATCGCAACACCGGTTCGCTGGCGGTCTCCGGCGGAACCGTGATGGTCGGGGTCAGCGCGGACGATCCCGCGAACGTTCCCGGGGACGATCTCGTCGCCGATGCGGAGACGGAATTCACCGGTGACGAAGTTCGCTTTTATCTCCCGCGACGCGCCAACAACCGGATCGCGGCCGGGGCGCTGATGAACGGCGTGGCCTACGGCGGAGGTCTCAGCGATCCGTGGCCCGCTCCGGGGGCGGACGAGTTCACCCGCTTTCTCCTGACCGACAACGGGGTTCTCTCATTGGACGAACACGACAGCACCTTCGGATCCGGACCCGTGCCGACCACCGCCGGAGCCTACGGCTTCTACTTCGACACCCTCGTCCAGGGCGATCCTCCGCAGCCGGATGCGGCGTTCGTGTCGCTCCTGCCCACCCCGCCCTCCGAAACACCTTTGCAAGAAGTGCCCGAATTCCTCGACGACCGCTTGCTGCTGGACTCGATCGACCAACAGGAAGCTCGATTCAGCGGTCCCGGATTCACGGAGATTTTCTACGAGGGGTTCTCCCAATACGGAACCAACGGGGAAGTCCATTTCCAATTCACCGATCCCGGTCAACTCACCCCCACCGAGCTGCCGTATTTCGCGCCCGCCGGCGTCGAGTGGGGCGACTCTGCCGACGGTGAGGACATCCTGCAACAGCATCTCGACGCTCTCGAACAAAACGGCGGGGACGAGAGTGAGCCGGAAGAGGAAAGCTCCGAAGAACCCTCGGCCGGGGAACTCGCTTCCGGTGCCGAGGGATAAAAGGGAACCCGCTCCCCGCGGCCAAACCCGTGGCCTGGCGACCGTGGCGCGTTGGCGCATTGCGGGCGGAGGACGGGCTTGCAACGGCGGCCATTCCTCGCTAAGAAAAAACAGCCAGCGACCGCCGGTGGCCGTAGACACCGCTTTCCATTTTCCAAGCTCTCATTCCCAACCCAAAAGATCCCATGACCGGAACCCCCCATCCCCACGATCTCCCCTTTTCCTCCACCGCCAGTCGCCGCGCCTTTGTCAGGACCTCCGGTCTGAGCCTGCTGGGCGGTTGGCTCGGGGCTTCCTCCTCCTTCGCCCAGGTTACCGATCTGGAGAACGGCTCGAAACTGAGGATGGGTCACGCCCAAACCCCCGAAGAAGCCATCGCCGAGTTGGAGGCTTTCAAAAAGGCCACCCCCGATCTGGCCAGTTGGGAAAAGCGCAAGGCGACGATCCGGCGCGGGATGCTGGAAGGCGCCCGCCTCTCCGAGATGCCTGAGAAACCGCCCCTCGACCCGGTTTACTCCAACAAGAGAGAGTATCAGGGCTACACGGCGGAGAGTGTCCACATCCGCAGTTGGCCGGGTTTCTACATCACCGGAACTCTCTACCGCCCCGTCGGGAAAAAGGGACCCCACGCCGGAGTCGTCTCGGCCCACGGCCACGGCGGCCGCTTCCTGCCCTCGCGCCAGACCCGCTGCGCCGTGTTGGCGCGGATGGGTGCGGTGGTCTTCCACTACGACATGATTGGCTACGGCGACTCCAAAGAGGCCGGATGGGTTCACGGCAAGGTGCCGGAACTGCTTCGCATGACGATCTGGAACAGCATTCGGGCACTCGACTTCGTGGAATCCCTCGAGGATGTCGATCCTAAGCGCATCGGCATGACGGGGAATTCCGGCGGTGCCACCCAGACCTTCATGACCACCGCGCTGGACGATCGCATCGCCGTGGCGGTGCCGAGTTGTCAGGTGTCGGCACATTTCTTCGGCGGATGCCCCTGCGAAAGCGGAATGCCGGTCCACTGGGGGCCGAATCACAAAACCAACAACGCCGAGATCGCGGCGATGGCGGCCCCTCGTCCCCAGTTGGTCCTATCCAACGGCGCGGACTACACCAAGTTCACCCCCGAGGTCGAGTTCCCCTACATCCGGCACATCTACAGCCTCTACGAAGCGGAGGACAAAGTGGCCAACGCCCATTTCGCGACGGAAGGACACGACTTCGGGCCGAGCAAACGACTCGCCGCCTATCCGTTTTTCATCCGTCACCTCGGGCTGGACAGCCTGCGGGTCTGGGGCAAGGAAGAACAGATCAACGAAACCTTCGCCAAGGTCGAAAAAATGGAGGACATGCTCGTCTTCAACGACAAAAACCCCTGGCCCGAAGACGCCGTGGCCCCCAACACCCCGCTGCCGTTCTGAGGGTGATCTGCGTGCGCGTCAGGGGCCTGTCAGCCTGTTGAAAAACCCCATAATGAAAAATCTTGTTCTGTGTTTAACTGGGGAATGAGCGCCTTTGCCGAAAGTGTTTGGGAACGATCCTGCGGGTTGTGGCTCTTTTCCCTTCCGATTCTTGCCCTTCTTCTGGCCTTTCCGCTTTCGCTCCGCGCGGAGGAATCCGCTCCCGCTGCTGTCGAAATGGGGACACGCGGCGTCTCGAACTTCATTGCGAGGCTGGAGAAGGAGCAAAAGGCGCACGTCGCGTTTCTCGGCGGTTCCATCACCGAAAACAAAAACGGGCACACGAAGATGCTCTCGGAATGGCTCCGCTCGCAGTGGCCGAATGTCGGGTTCACCTTCACCAACGCCGGCCTGGCCTCGACCTGCTCGACGGCGGGCGCCTTCCGGGTGGAGCGGGATGTCTTTTCGCAGGGACAGGTCGATTTGCTCGTGGTGGAGTTCGCGGTCAACGACGATCAGGACGCCAAACACGACCGCCGCACCGCGATTCGAGGACTCGAGGGAATCATCCGACAGTACTTCGAGGCCAATCCGACCGGCGATGTCATCTCGGTGCAGTTTGTCAATCCGGAGATTCTTGCCAAAGCGCAGGCGGGGGAGGAGGCGGTCAGTGTGGCGGCGCACAAGGCGGTGGCGCGGCACTACGATGTTCCCATCGTGGATGTCGGCCTCGCCCTCGCCCGCGAGATCGCGGCGGGGAAGATGACTTGGGAGGCGGATTACAAGGACACTCATCCGAATGCCGCGGGCTACCGCTTCGCCACCGATCTCATTGCCGGAGTGATCGCCGAAACGATCTCGGGGGAAACCCCGCAAAGAGTCACCCTGCCCGAGCCGCTCGATCCCTTGTCCTATTTCGGGGCGAAGCGGGTCGATCCACAGGTCTTCAGTTGGCTGGGCGGTTGGCAATACGAGCCGGTCTCCCCCCAGCTTCTCCCGAGAGGAAGCATCCGGAAGGCCTTCCTGGAGGCGAAGGCCCTGCGCTCCGACGGGGCGGGGGACTATCTCTACCACACCTTCGCGGGTACCATGCTGGGTGCTTTTGTCCTGGCCGGACCCGACGCCGGCATCCTCGAAGTGAGCATCGACGGAGGAGAATGGAAAGAGGTGGACCTCTATCATGAGCACAGCAAGGGCCTCAACTACCCGCGCAGTGTCATCCTCGCCGACGATCTCACCAAATCCTATCACAACGCCGCGATCCGGGTCGCGGGAAAGAAAGATCCCGCCAGCGAAGGCCACGCGGCGACGATTTTGTATTTCGAGGTGAACGAGTGAGGGTGGGGTGGGGGAGCGTGCGATGGGACGGACGGGCCGCTCGCGGAGGGCGCTATGCCGTTTCGTCCGGACATCCCCGGAGGTCCGTGCGGTTGCGGGCGGGTACGGTTTTGCGCGAATGTGGGCCGCAAAACCGTAAGAGGCTTGTCAAAGCGGGTTTCGGTTTCTACTCTCCTCTGAAATGAACACTGACACCGCCCGCTACTGGCGCGCCAAACTCAACGCCCTGCTTCACGACACGCCCGACAAGGCCACGGACATCCGTAGCCACGAGGAGCGAGCCGCGCAGATCAAGGCCATCTTTCAATTCGATCTGGCCGAGCACTTCGACAAATCCTCCGACTGGCGGGCATCCGCCGCCGACCGTTTGCCCTTTCCGGATCCGGCTACGTCCAAATTGATTCAGCCGCTGGAGGAGATTCCGCAATTTCCCCATCCTCTCGGCGGGGCCGCCTTGCCGAATGTCCCGTTCAAGACCGCCAGCGAGGCACTGGAAGTCAGCCAGAAATCCCATCCTTTCCTGCTGAACAACGAGGATGCCCGCGCCGCCTTCCTCTGCATCTGGCGCTTTTGGCGCAACTGGGCCTGCTCGGTCGATCCCCGCTTCACCCGGCTGCCCGCCGACACGCGCATTCCGGACCACACCATCTGGAATCACCTCAATGTGACCACGGCCTTCCAGGGAGCTTTGCCTGCGAAGGAGAATCAGTCGGACCCGGCTCATGCCCCGCGTCTGCTGCTGTTTTCCATCGGTCCGGTGCAGGATTTCATCGCCGCCGCCCGCTCCACCCGCGACCTCTGGAGCGGATCGTATCTGCTCT